>JBAZPL010000283.1:0-2560 GCA_041648155.1 Candidatus Krumholzibacteriia bacterium | reverse complement strand
TCTCGATCTTTCGATCGGTCGGCCCGGCGTGCGCGCCGGCCGATTCTGGTCCCGTGAAGACGGAGGGGCACTGCTCCCGCTCCCACGAAGTTTCGACTCCGGCAGCGTCCACTTCCTTCAAGAGGAACGCAGAGACGTCCTTTTCCGTCATTCCCGGTTTCATGATGCCGGACACGCGATCGAAGAGCGCTTCGGTCAGATCGACGTTCTTCTTGATGCGGCCGATCTCCTCGGGGCTCTTGCGCCCGCGCAGCTTCCCCATGAGCGTTTCCGAGCTCACGAACCGCGAGACGAACGGCGTACCTTCGAGATACCTGCCCAGCATCAGGTACATGCCGTGGCTCAGACCGTCCGCCATGTTGTCGTTCTCCGAAAAATTGACGGCGATCCTTGCGGGGGCGAATCGCTCGAGCCGCTCCACAAGCGATTCCCGTATCGATTTCGTGTAACCGACGACCTCGTATCCTCCCGTCTCGCGGATACGCGATTCGTCGAGAGAGCCGACGATCGCGACCGCCTTTCCGGCGGCGGGCACGATGAACGCCGATTGCCAGGTGCAGTTCGCGCCGAGAATCAGATCGAGCGCGGGATCCGGATTGACCTCGCTCTCGCGCACGAAGGTGAGCCACAGATCGATCTTCTCCTCTTTCAGGATGCCCTTCGCCTGTTCGATCTTCTCATATACCAGCACGACTGCCTCCTCGTCGTATAAATTGGAAAACGGCTCCCGCCGAATTGCCGTATACTCCCGTGAACCATCCCGGAGCACTCGTCAATCGCCCTTCGATGCCGGGGAAACGTTCCATATCCTCCCGCCATACCACGACGTAGAGATCCGGTTTCAGCTTCTCGAGAACCGTCATATCGTCCTCCCGAAGCGGCGCATCGGAGAAGATATTATCGCGGATTTCGCGGAAGCGCCCGATTCTCCGATCACGATCGAAGCCGAGGATGGCGATCGTGGCCTCGTCGGGGAAGAAGTTTCTGCGCTGGGCGTATACGGGCATCAAGATGTAGACGTTGCCTTCCATAACGACCGCGCCGAGCGGCGTGTTCGCGGCGACCCACGCGAACAGCTCCCGCTCCTGCGGTGTGACACCCATGCGCTTCTGCTCGATCGGATGCACCGGCTTCTCCAGGAAGAACCCGCGTACCGTGAGCACGGGAGGAACGACGAACAGGACGACCACGACAAACCAGAGCGCCGTGAGCCTCGCCCCCCGCGCGCGGTGCAGCACCTCTATGATCTGCCATGCGATGAGCGGCGTGAGGAGAAGAAAGACGGGGAACACGAGCTTCGACGCATTGCTCGCGGGAAGGTTGAAGAACAGGTTCATCGCTCCGAGCACCACGAGCCATATCGCGAGAATCCGGTGAGCGCCGCTATCCTGACCCCGCAGCTCCTTGAACGCGGCGCGGGAAAAGGGATAGAGAATGACGAGGGGCGCCGCGATCGTGAGCATATTCTTGATGCCGAGATGAAGGAATTGGGCCGCGCCGCCTCCCCCGGCGGTATCCCCCATGAGCGACATAATGTAGGGAAACGCAGCCGCGGCGGCCGCAAGGGCGGCACCCGGAACCGCGATCGTATGAAACGACGAGAAACCCTCCCCGACTCTCGAGCGAACGAGCCGCGCGAAAAGCAGGAGAATCCCCGATCCGGCAGCAGCCGCGACAAGCGAGACACCGATAATAATATGGAAGAGAAGCACCCCAAGAAGGACGCAAAACACCATGCTGATCGCCCTGAGGTCGAAACGGGCGCGGCGGTCAACCGAGGCGATCGTCACGAAACAGAGAAGAAAGAGATTGAGAACGAAATTGAACGCCGTGATGACGAAAAACTTATCGACGAGATTCACCATCCAGAGCCCGTAGGGGGCCAGGAATTGCACGACCCGGTTTCCGTCGATGGATACGTCCTGAATGATGCGCGCGATCTCCGCCGAACCCTTCACCTCGCCGAAAAGCGCGCGGACGAGCACAACCGGCCAGAGAATCCATGATGCCGAACCGAGGCCCGCGATGGCAAAGAGCGGGGTTCCGAGAACGAAACGCTTTTCCTTCCTGAAAATGGCGGTCAACCGGGCGACGAGATACGGGAACACGAAGGCGTTGATCGCGTTGAAGATCCCCATCGCCCAGGGGGCGGAGAGCCCGGAGAACTTTCTGAATCCGGCAATGAAGAAATGAAAAACCCACATGTACCGGATCGGTTCGTCGGCGAGCGCCGGTTCCCGGGGAGGAATACCCCGGTTCGTGATTTCGTTCACGATGGCGATGTGATACCACGCATCGATGCGATAAAGGAGAAAGGCGTTCATGAGGTACGCGACAATGACGATTCCCCCGAACGCGAAGGAAACGAAGAGGATCGCGCGCGGCACCGGTGAAGCGGCTTCGGGTTGCTCCTCGCGCTTCATGAAGAGCGTGGCGAGAACGAGGAGAGCCGGCAGCACGGGGGCCGCCGTCCAGGCCCGATCGACCGATCCTGTCGCAAAAAAGCAAACGAACGCGAGAAGCGGAATGATGACCGGAGAGATGAGAAACGGGAGATACA
>JBAZPL010000282.1:0-2570 GCA_041648155.1 Candidatus Krumholzibacteriia bacterium | reverse complement strand
AGCTTCTCGCAGATGATGTCGTCGAGCCCCTCCTTGCGGAACTGGAGCGGCACCTGGTAGATCGACGGCACGTCGCGCGCCTCGATCACCTCGCGTATGTCGACGTTGCAGAAGAGCGCAATCTTCGCGCGAATGTCATGGTTCAAGGGCCGCTCGGTGCGGCAGATAAGGATGTCCGGCTGAATTCCGATCTCGAGGAGCGCTTTGACGCTGTGCTGGGTCGGTTTCGTCTTGAGCTCGCGGGCGGCCTTGATATACGGAACGAGGGTCAAATGAATGTTGAGGCAGTTCTCGCGGCCGTGGTTGAGACGGAACTGGCGCACGGCCTCGAGGAACGGGAGCCCTTCGATATCGCCCGTCGTGCCGCCGATCTCGGTGATGACGACGTCGACGTCCTCGCCATTCTCCGAGGCCAGGCGGATGCGCGCCTTGATCTCGTCGGTGACGTGGGGCACAACCTGCACGGTGCGCCCGAGATAGCCTCCCTCGCGCTCGCGGTTGATGACCGTCTCGTAGATCTGGCCCGTCGTGACGTTCGAGCGCTGGCTCAGGTCGCGGTCGATGAAACGCTCGTAGTGCCCGAGATCGAGATCGGTCTCGGCGCCGTCGTCCGTGACGTAGACCTCGCCGTGCTGGAACGGGCTCATCGTGCCCGGATCGACGTTGAGGTACGGATCGAATTTCTGGAGAACGACGTTCAGCCCGCGCTGCTTGAGGAGAAGTCCGATGGATGAGCTGGCGATGCCTTTACCGAGGGAAGAAACGACCCCCCCCGTCACGAAAATGTATTTGGTCTTCCCGCCCACTCCGTCCTCGTGTTCTGCGACGCGATCGATATGAGAGAATCAAACACCGCGCATACTCTAGCGGGTGCGTTTTCTTTTTTCAACTTTTTTTCTGCGCGAAGCGGGTTTGCCGCGAAGTATTTTTTGAATTCTCGCGACGTCCTCGGGGCGGTCGACGCCGATCGAGGCCGAACGGCAGGTGACAACGCCGATGCGGTAGCCGTTCTCAAGGGCCCGGAGCTGCTCGAGATGCTCGTGCCTCTCGAGGGGACCGCGGCGCAACCTGTTGTAGCCAAAAAGGAATTCGCGCCTGAAGGCGTAGACGCCGATGTGGCGCAGGTATCTGATCCCCTGGGGGACTTTCCGCGATTTCGCCCGGCCCGCGACAGGCTCGGCCCCGGCGGCGAACATCGGGTACGGAATCGGAGATCTCGAGAAATAGAGGGCGTTCCCGTCCCCGTCGCAGACGACCTTGACCACGTCCGCGCGGAAGAGATCGTCGAAGTCGCTCGCGGGAGAGGCGAGCGTGCCCATCCCGAGCGAGGGATCGGCCTGCATACTTGCGATCAGGTTCTCGACGGCGCGAACGGGAAGGAGCGGCTCGTCCCCCTGGACGTTCACGACGATCCCGTGAAGGAAATAGCCCGCGGCCTCACAGACCCGCGACGTGCCGGTGGGATGCGTGCGTTTCGTCATGACCGCGACACCCCCGGCCTCCTCGACGACGCTCTTGATGCGCTCATCGTCGGTGGCGACGATGATGGCATCCGCGTTCCGGATCTTCGCCGCGCGGTTCATGACGTGGACGATCATCGGGACGCCGGCGATCTTGGCGAGCGGCTTCCCCTCGAAGCGCGTCGAGCCGTAACGGGCCGGAATCACCACGAGCGCCTTGTCCTTATAAGCCGCAAGGAGCCGCAGCGAGGGCTTCCTGGCAGCTCGCGCGGCATACTTGCCGCGAACACCACCGCTAAAGTCGTATTCGGATCTCATCTCGGGCTCCCTCCTCATGCGTTCTTCTCTGCTATCGTGCGTACTGCTTCTGCCCATCCCGGTAGGTGTTTCCACCGTGACAGTCCTGTGCGACGATCACGGGGAAATTCTCCACCGTGAGCCTGCTGATCGCCTCCGCCCCGAGCTCCGGATAGGCGATGATCTCGGCCTTCGTGATGCGCTTCGAGAGGAGTGCCGCGGCGCCGCCGGTCGCGGCGAAATAGACCGCGCCGAATTTCTGCATCGCCTCGACCACGCCCGCCGCGCGCTCGCCCTTCCCGATCATCCCGCGGAGCCCGCGCTCGATGAGAATGGGGGCGTACGGGTCCATGCGAAAGCTCGTCGTTGGGCCCGCCGAGCCGATCGCCTTTCCCGGCGGGGTCGGCGAGGGCCCGACGTAATAGATGACCTCGCCGTCGAGCGGGAGCGGGAGCGGCTTCCCCTCCTTGATGAGATCGACGAGCTTCTTGTGCGCCGCATCGCGCGCCGTGTAGATGAAACCGTTGAGATTGACCGTGTCGCCGGCGCGGAGCTTGTCGACGTCCTCCGGTTTCAGGGGCGTCTTCATCGAATACTCAGCCATCGTCCACCTTCCTGTGAATCAGAGCACGGCCGTTTTGTGCCGCGCCGCATGACAGTTGATATTAACGGCGACCGGGAGCGAGGCGATGTGGCACGGGGCCGCCTCGATGTGCACCGCAAGAGCGGTGATGCGCCCGCCGAGCCCCATGGGGCCCACGCCCAGGTCATTTACTTTCTTGTAGAGTTCAGCCTCGAGATCGGCGTAATACG
>JBAZPL010000281.1:0-2582 GCA_041648155.1 Candidatus Krumholzibacteriia bacterium | reverse complement strand
CCTTCCTGATATCTGCGCGGAGATATCGAACGATCCGTCGATGTCGTCCCGCGTCGTTTCGCGGGAGGAATCGGCCGCATTCGAGATATGGGCTCGGAGCAGCCTGAGCCGCGGTGGCCTGTCGTGCGTCTTCGAGGTATTCGACGCGAGCGGTACCATGCTGTCGCGATTCGCCGTGGGCATGCCCTTCGGCATTCCGCGCGGGGTTCCGAATCGGGCGCGCTTCGGCCTCGGGCCGTTCGTGGAATCGTTGCGCGCGGAAACGCGCGGCGGCGCCGTGTTCTACTACGCGGGATATGCGCCGATCTTCCATCCGCGCGGAGAGCTCCTCGGATGGGTCGAGATCACGATTCCGTATTTCTTCGAGAATCCGGAGCTGCTCGCCCGCACGGGGCGCATGGCGCCCGAGATTCTGCAGAATATCGATCCGGGAGGCGAGCGGCGGCGCGACATGCCCGAGAAGCTCCTCGTCGCGCGCGTTTCGGGTAACAGGGTGATCGCCTCGTCGGAGAACGCGGTGCGGACGGGGACCGTTCTCGAAGCGAAAGCGGGAGACTGGTTCGCGCTCGCCGTGGGGAAGGAGATGTACGACTGTTCCATGGAGCTCGGCGCGAACGACACGGGATACCTCGTCGGTTATCGCGTCGCGAGCCGTCTCGAGAATCTCCTCCAATGGGCGACGATCGTTTCCCTCGACGTCCTTTTGACGATCCTTTCGCTCGTCGTACTGTTCGCGCTGAAGCGCCTGCCCGTGCTCAAGGGGGTCATGCCGGACGTTTCCCCGGGACGGGGTCCCGGCTTCAGGCAGAAAGTGATGCTCTCGTTCCTCGTCGTTTCGATCCTGCCGGTCGTGATTCTCGGGACGTTTTCAAGCCAGCTGATCGCGCGGCGCTACCGCGCCGAAGAAGAGAACCGGGCCCTGCTGCGGGCGCAGGCGGCCGTTTCTCTCATCGAGCATTCGATACGAACCGAAGCGGCCTCCCTCGCGGCCGGCCAGTATATCGGCGAGCTGCTGGCGGGGGAAGGGATGGACGGGACGCCGCCCGAGGCGGGAATCGACACGCGGCGCTTCACGTTGATCGGCTCGGATGGCGAGCCGATATTCGGCGGCGCGGCGGCCGGGCTCACGAGAGTACAGCTCGCCGGCCTTCTCGCGGGCGCCAACATCGAGAGAGTCGTCGTTTCGTACGAAGCGCCGATTCTGTACGGCGGAGTCGTTGTGCCGATCGCGACCCGCGGCGGCCGCGGCGGATACCTCTACTACCGACGAGCGCTCGACGACGGGTTCGTCAAGAGCGTTTCGGCCGCTCTCGGCGCCGATATCAACGTCTACTACGACGCGCTCGTCAGGGCCTCGAGCGAACGAGAGCTCTTCCTCGGGGGGTTTCTCGATCCCCTGTGCAAGCCGTCCGCGTTCGTCGCCATCGCCCTCGAGGGGGGCGCAGCCGCCGTGCTCAGGGAGACGCTCGGGGATTATTCATACTACGTGGCGAGCGCGCCGCTCGCGGCGCTCGGCGGCGCGCAGAGCGCCGTGCTCTCGGTTCCCATGCTCTACCTGCCCATTCTCATGCAGGAGGAGGTGCGCAGGACCTCGATGCTCGTTCTCGGTCTTCTCGCGCTCCTCTTCGCGACAACCGTGACGCTCGGCGTTTTCCTCGCGGGGAAAATATTCAATCCGATCGCCGCGCTCCAGGAGGGAACGAGAAAGATCATCGAAGGGGAGCTCGAGTTCAAACTCGAAGCTGAGGCGCCCGACGAAATCGGCGAGCTCGTCGAATCGTTCAATACGATGACGGCGGCGCTGCGCGAGGCGCGGCGCGGGCTCCTCGAGCGCCAGAGGTACCTCGCCGCGGTTCTCGACAACATCGCGACGGGAGTGTTGGCGACCGGACGCGACGGCGCCATCATCACGCTCAACCCGTCGGGGGAGCGGATACTCAGGGTGTCGGGGGCGGCGGTCGTCGGCAAGCGCCCGGACGAGGCATTCGGCGAGGGACTCGCGCCGCTCGGCGGGCTTTTCGCCGCGGCGCCCGGCGAGATCCGCGAGGTTGAGCTCTCTCTCTTCTCCGGCGAGATGGCGCGCACGGTGAAGGCGGTCGTCGCGAGCCTCGTCGAGGGAGGGGAGCGTCTCGGCACCGTCGTCGTGTTCGACGACCTCACCGAGCTCATTCGCTCGAAGAAGCTCTCCGCGTGGGTCGAGATGGCGCGGCAGATCGCGCATGAGGTCAAGAACCCGCTCACGCCGATCAAGCTCTCCGCCCAGCTCATGAAGAAAGCGTACGACTCGGGGAGCGCGGATTTCGACGGAATCTTCAAGAGCGGCGTCGATACGGTCATTCAGCAAACCGAGATACTACGGCGCATCGCGACGGAGTTCTCGAGCTTCGGGAAGGCGATGCGGCTGAGTCCCGAAACGGTGCCGCTCGACGCGTTTCTCGGCGAGATTGTTTCGTATTACCGAGGCGCCGAAAAGGTCGGGGTGCGGCTCTCGTGCGAGGGCGCGCTCTCGGTGCGCGCCGACCGGGAGGCGCTCCGAAAAATTCTCGTCAACCTGATGGAGAACGCGATCGATGCGATGCCTG
>JBAZPL010000280.1:0-2585 GCA_041648155.1 Candidatus Krumholzibacteriia bacterium | reverse complement strand
TCGGGGTGCTCGCGCTTTTCGACGTGGGTCTACCAGGTGACGAGGAACCACAGCCTCGGCGAGCTCTCGAAGAGGCGAGTGCGGTGGCGCGACCGGCTCCTGTCGTTCGAAGAGGGCGCCGGTTCGGAAGCGCTCGAAATAGAAGTCTTTTCGCGGGTCGACGCGATCGAGGATCTCGAGCGGATTCTCGACGCGGCGCGGGATTACATGTCGATGGACGAGCTCGAGGCGTTTGTTCTCCATTACCGGGAAGGGCTCACGGTGAACGAGATCACGAAGATAATCGGATGCGCGAACGCGACGGGAGCGCGGACCCTGATCCAGAACGCGAGAAGGAAATTCGGCCGTCTCGTCGAGGAGAAAGGCTTCGACAATGCCTCGTAGCGAACATCTCGATCTCGAATTGCTGGAAAAATACCTCTTGGGGAAGCTCGCAGAGGGAGAGGTCGAGGCCGTACGGCGGCATCTCGAGAAATGCCCACTCTGCGGCTTCGAGCTCAAGCGCCTCCAGCGGTTCGCGGCGATCGATTCGGACGACGACCTGGCCCGCTCGGCGGAATGGATCTATGCGCGGAGGAAGCTCGAGAACGCTTTCGGCAAACACATAGCGCCCTCGGCGGCGGACAATGCGCGTGCGCGGAAAATCCGGCTTTCCTGCGCGTCGCAGCCCGCGCGATGGCTCGTCCCGGCGGCCGTCATGGCGATTGGGATTGTTATGATCGCCTATTTCTCGAAGCGGGAGGAAATCCGCGCGCCCGAACCCGCGCGGCGCATCATGCGGGGCGCTCCGCCGGTCCGCTACGACATCGAGCTCATAGAGCCGGCAGGGGAGATTCATGCCTCGCCGACCGTATTCAGATGGAAATCGGAACGGGACGATAATCATTACGCGCTCGATATATTCACGCCGACCCTCGCGAAGATCTATCGGGCGGAGAACATCGCCGGGTCCTCCTGGACCGCCCCCGACACTCTCGGAACGATCCTCAGGCCCAACGTCATCTACCTCTGGAGCGTCAAGGGATTCAAGGGTCTCGAGCGGGCCGCCGCTTCCCCGAACGGCTGGTTCAGGATCGCACGAGGATCCTCCGCGCGCCAGCAGCGATTCGGCAATGGAGTAGATTGAACATCGTCAAGTAGCCATTAAGTCATCGGTTAGATATAATCTCCCCCATTGGAGCAAATTCGCATTCAAGAAAAGGCTTGACAGGCGGGCTGTATCTTGTAGTCTTGACAGCTGCAAGCCATAGAGGGGGGCATCCGTGCACAGATCTCAGATGTCTTATAAGGAACGCACGACGCGATCACGCATTGCCAAGCTCATCCACTCCGCGCCCATGATGCGAGCGACCGTGAGCGTTCGCCGGGTGACGTGCGGCAAGCCGAACTGCCGCTGTGCCGAGGGAGAGAGACATCCGGCGGTGTACCTTGTCTCATGGAAGGATCGTGTGAGGCGACAGTTGTTCATTCCGAGAGAGAAGGAAGAAGAAGTTCGCGCGTGGGTCGGCAACTATCACCGGGTGTGCGAGCTGCTCGATGAGCTCTCGGAGCTGTTCTGGGAGAGAGTAACGAAAGAGAAGTAGCCATTCTCGGACGTCTTCTCAAGTATGCCGACAGACGCTACAAGGTATGCCGGGCCGTCGCGGCTGTAGGGGATGGACGCGAGAGGCCGCGGATAGCGGTGGGGCGTGTTGCCGGGTCGATACTGCTCATGTTGTGGGTGCGTATCGGGAGTCTCAACGGGCTGATGCAAAAGAGGCCGATCGGCTGCTGGGGCGGATGGTTGGGGGGCGAGGTGCCGAGTGCGCGGAGCATTGGGCGTGTGGCTGCGGGGATGAACATCGATGATCTGAGAGCGCTTTTGCATCGGCACTATGAGCGTCGGAGGCGGAACAAGAGTCTGCATCCGGTGATCGGCACGATCAGACCGCTCATCTTCGATGGTCATGAATCGACTTCGAGCTATCTGCGCTGCTGCACAGGATGTTCGCAACGAAGAGTCACCGTCGCGGAGGGGGAACGCGTCCAGTATTATCATCGCTACGTCATGGCCATGCTGCTGCATGGAGATGGCTACCTGTTGCTTGATATTGAGCCGCAGAGGCCGGGAGAGGGCGAATCGACTGCTGCGATCCGCTTGTTGAAGCGGCTGGTGGCCAAATATCCGAGGGCGTTCAATACCGTCGTCGGCGACAACTTGTACCTGAACCCCGATTTTTGCAGACTGGCGGTGGAACATGGCAAACACTTTCTCGGTGCTCAAGGACGAGAGGCGTGATTTGCTTGTTGATGCGCGGGGGTTATTTGAGTGTGAGTCTTCTATACGCTTCGAATCCGACAAGAAGCTCCATCAGTGTTGGGATATAGAAGGGTTCACGACATGGGAGCAGTTCGAATATCCGGTTCGCGTGGTCCGATCCCTTGAGACAACCACGGTGCGGCGCCGGCTTGCCGATGAAGATCAGGAGATGATCTCAGAATGGATTTGGGCAACGGACATACCCCAAACGGTAGCGGGAACGAAGGCCATTATCCGTATCGGACACGCCCGGTGGCGGATCGAGAACAACGGGTTCAATGAGTTG
>JBAZPL010000279.1:0-2619 GCA_041648155.1 Candidatus Krumholzibacteriia bacterium | reverse complement strand
TCACCTTCTTCTTCGTCATGGGGCGCGAGATCGTGAAGGACACGGACGACATCGAGGGTGACAGGCAGTGCAGGGCGACGACCTTTCCGATCGTTTCGGGGCGCCGCGCGGCTCTCACGACGGCGCTCGCGATATTCCTCGCGCTGTGCATATCGATCCCGGCGCCGTCATTCGCCGGGATGTACGGAATAGCCTATGCGCTCATCATGCTGCTCAGCGTGGTGCCGATTCTCCTGATATCGATCTGGATCATTCTCAAGGGGCGATCGCTTGGGGCCGTGAGCACGCTCCTCAAGATCGGAATGTTCTTCGGCTGCGTTGCATTCTACTTCGGACCCCGAAGATGAAACGGAATCCAACCAAGGACGGGACACGATGAGCATGAGTTTGTGGATCGTCATTCTCCTCGCCGTCGTCCAGGGGCTCACCGAGTTCTTTCCGGTGAGCTCTTCCGGGCACCTCGTCATACTCGAGGCGCTCTTCGGAACGAGGCAGGGGAACGCGCAGGCGGGGCTCATATTCGAGATAGCGGTGCATCTCGGGACCCTGGGGGCCGTGATCATATTCTACCGCGCAAAAGTGATCCTCCTGTGCAGAGCCTTTCTCGCCACGGTCTCTTCAGGGAAGGGTGGTTACGAGAAGTATCGAAACGAGATGCGCTACATCGGTCTCGTGATTCTGGGGACGATGCCCGCAGGGGTCATCGGCGTCCTCTTTCACGATCAGGTGGAGGCGACCTTCGACTCGCCCAGTCTCTCCGCGCTCTTTCTCGTCGCCACGGGGATCTATCTTCTCATGACGAGGATGCGCGCCGTTCGGGGGAGCCTCGGGTGGCAGACGGCCCTCATCATAGGTGTGGCCCAGGCGATCGCGATTCTCCCCGGCTGCTCGCGGAGCGGCTGGACGATCGCAACGGGGCTCCTCCTCGGGGTCGGATTCGCCGAGGCGGCCGAGTATTCGTTCATGCTCTCGATCCCCGCGATCCTCGGGGCGCTCGTGCTGACGCTCGTGAAGGAGCCGGGTGTATTGAGTGCCGGATCGCTCGCGCCCCTTGCGATCGGCGCCGCGGCGGCGTTCCTCACGGGGCTCGTCGCGCTCAAGCTGCTCATCGGAATTCTGAACCGAGGAGGGTTCCATCGTTTTGCCTACTATTTGCTCCCGGTCGGTCTTGCTGCGTTTTTTTACTTCGCAATATATGCTTGATTAGCGTCGAATTGCGGGATAAACTAGTTATTAGACACTCACCAATGAATATCGATTTCCAAAGGAGTGATCCCAACACCATTTCCTTCCTGATTACATTGTTCGACTTGCTGGCGGCAAGACCCTCATGCTCGAGATCAAGGGCGCTGAAGACGATCAGGACCGAGCAAAATTTCAGGCCGCCCAACGCTGGGTGTCCGCTGTCAACGCATGGGGAAGGCTCGGACTATGGGAGTTCGTCGTTTGCCGCGATCCGCATCAGTTGCCGAGGCAGCTTGCGGGGATCGGAGCGTAGCAGTTCGTCCGCCACGCAGATTTTTTGAAATAACAGGTTTGTTGGCTTGTAATTGCATTATACAAGTGCTATAGCTTGTGGTTAATAATTCGCATCCGAAGCAAAGAAGCGAAAGGAAGCTTCACCAGTGCCAGTGAAAATCATACAGGGCAGTCAGTATGCAGTGTTGACCGGAGATATTGTGGGATCCTCAAGGCTGGTTGATTCGGAGCGCGTGAGACTCCACGATATCTTGATATCCTCGAGTAAGAGAGTGGTAGAGCGTTTCACCGATTTGGTACCGATGAAACCGGAGATATTCCGCGGTGACGGCTGGCAATTCGTCGTCACGGATCCATCAAAGGCTCTGCGCGTCGGGTTGTTCTTCCGCGCATCCATCCGTGCCTCAATGCGGCAGAAACGCATCGATACGCGTATTTCAATTGGAATAGGGACGATTGATTTTCTGCCGAGGAACAACGTATCCGGAGGAGATGGCGAGGCGTTCAGGCTTTCGGGAGAAGCACTCGAGAAACTGCATAAATCCCACCGCATGGCTATCCTGCTCCCTCATATGCCCGAGAGCGATATGGGCGTGGCGCTGGATGTGATCATCAAGCTTATTGACCTCCAAGCAGTGAACTGGACGGAAAGCCAGGCCAGGGCTATATCGGGAGCTCTGGTAGGGCTCAAGCAGGAGGCAATTGCCAAGGAGTGCTTCGATAAGAAAATAACCCAGCAGTCGGTAGCGCAGCATCTCGATCGAGCAGGGTGGAATTCCATAGAGCTTGGGATCGATTTCTTTGAAAGAACCGTTAGTGTGATACATTCATGATAAAGTGGAAAAACAAGCAATATAGCCTGTATTATATAATAACAAGCCGTATGGCTTGTATTCATCGAAGAGTTGGTAGGAGCCTGAAATCGGCTAGGGGGTCCCATCCATGATCACTCTTTTCTATGCATTCGCCATCCCGATATTTGCCGGGCATGTGCTCGGGGACTTCCTGTTCCTGAGGAAAAAGGATGAGGCGCATAGGATACACATACGGCCTCTACTGAGGCATTCCTTGATCGTTGCGGTGGCGAGCTACCTGCTTATCGGAATCGCTGGAGCCTGGTTAATTGGGATACTAATATTG
>JBAZPL010000278.1:0-2624 GCA_041648155.1 Candidatus Krumholzibacteriia bacterium | reverse complement strand
GCGGGCTGCGGGGCAATACTTCGCGCCGAAAAACCGCAGTGTCGTGACGCTCGTGCCCGAGGCGTAATAACGAAAAGGAAGGCGATATGAAAAGGATAACGTTCCTCGCGATCGCGGCGGTCCTCGCGTTCCTGCCCGCGCTCGCTATGGCGGAAACGGGAGCGGTGAAGCTCCCGCCGTACAAAGAATACGCGCTCAAGAACGGGCTGAAGGTTTTCATCATGGAGTCGCGCGAGGTGCCGCTCGTGACGATTCAGCTCCTCATCCCGGCGGGCTCCGCGATGGATGCCCCCGGCCAGGATGGTGTCGCCAATCTCGCGGGGAGACTCCTCAACAAGGGCGCTGCCGGCCTCACGGCCGATCAGATCGCCGAATCGATCGAGGAGATCGGCGGCGTCGTCAATGTCAACACGGGGCGCGACTACGCGACCGTTGACGGCGATTTTCTCGCAAAGGATCTGGCCCGGGGCCTCGACATCATGGGGAAGATCGTCCTTTCCCCGGATTTCCTGAAGGAGGACTTCGAGCGCGAGAAGGGGCTCGTCCTCGCGGAGATTCAGGGAGTGAAAGAGCAGCCTTCCCAGGTCGCATCGCGCGAGTTCACGCGCGTGCTCGCCGGCCGGCATCCGTACGCTCACCCGGTGGACGGGACCGAGCAGACGGTCGGTGCTCTGACGCGGGAGAGCGCGACGTCGTTCCACAAGAATCACTACGTGCCGGCGGGGGCAATCCTCGCGATCGTCGGGGATGTCGACGCGGGCAAGACGGCCGAGCTCGTAAAGTCGAAGTTCGGCGGCTGGAAGGGAGAGGCGACAAAGGCCGCGGAGATACCCGCGCTCGCTCCGAAGAAGATTTCGGGCCGCACGCTCTTTATCGTGAACAAACCCGACGCGACGCAGTCGCAGATCCGGATCGGGAATATCTCCGTCGCGCGGAATACGCCCGATTACTTCCCGCTTCTCGTCACGAACTCGGTTCTCGGTGGCGGCTTCACGTCACGCCTCATGGACGAGATCCGCGTCAACCGCGGACTGTCCTACGGCGCGCGGAGCGGCTTCAATCACCTGAAGGCGGGCGGCTTCTTCGGCGTCTACACCTATACGAAGAACAAGAGCCTGCGCGAAACGATCGACGTCGCGCTCGAGCAGGTCGGAAAAATCCGGGACCAGAAGATATCCGATACCGAGCTCTCCAAGTCGAAGAGATACATCACCGGGCTCTTCCCGTTCGACATCGAGCGTAACGGCGATCTCGCCGGATGGGTAACGGATCTCACGTTCCACGGCATTCCGCTCGATTTCGTCGAGAACTACTGCGCCAACGTGGACCGCGTGACTCCCGACGACGCCCAGCGCGTGGCGCGCGAGCAGATGTGGGTGGACGATAACCTGATCCTGCTGCTCACGAAATACGAGGAGACGAAGGATCAGCTCACGGGGCTCGGAAAGCTCGAGATGATCAGCATCGATGAGGTGAAGTAGCGCGCCGGACGAGGCTCGTCGCCTGCAACGCGGGTCCTGTCGGCGATTGCACCCCGCCCGTGCTCGCAAGCTGCGCGCGGGCGGGGGCCCCATCAGCGTCACCCGCGCCTTACATTTCGCGAATCTCCTGCTCGATTCCCGCCCGCAGCTCTCTCGGCGCATAACCGAGATCCTTCGCGGCCTCCGAGAAGTCGTATTGCTTGTCCTCGCGAAGCCGCTCGATCTGCTCCCGGTGAATGAAAGGGCGGGGGAGGAGCTTTTCCTGTAGCCCCGCGGCCGCCTCGGCGAGGGCGAGCGGGAACGGCACGACCAGAACCTTTCTTCCGAGAATCCCCGAGATGATTTCGACGATCTCCCGCAGCGTATGTGCGCTTCCGCCGGGGACGTTATAGCTTTTCCCGGCGCTTTTCGGTGTCTTGAGCGCGGCGATTATGCAGGCGGCGAGATCGTCAACGTGTACGGGCTGAAAGATCGAGTTCCCTCCGCCGGGCAGCGGCACGATTCTGTATTTCCCGATGAGACGGATGAACTTTGAAATGTTCCTGTCCTCGGAATTGCCGTAAATCATGGTCGGCCGCAGAATCGTATACGGAACGCCTGACCCCTCTATCGCGCGCTCGGCGGCCTCGATCTCCGGGGCCCGTTCCCACGTTTTCGAGAAAAGCCGCGTCGAGCTCACGGCGATGAGCCGTTTCATCCCGCGGCAGCCCTCGATCACGGCTCCCGCATGAAATATCGACGAAAGGTGAATGACGACGGGCTCTCCCCGATAGACCTTTCCGAGGCTCTCGGCGCTGGAGGCGTCCCCTCCCGCGATCTTCACGCCGTGAGGGAGCAGCCGCTCGCCGCGCCCGCCGGGGCGGCAGAGACCCGTGATGCGGACGCCGCAAAACGCCTCGTCCGCCGCGATGAGCCGGAGCAGGGCCTGGCCGGTGTTCCCCGTGCCCCCCGTGATGAAAATCCCTTCCTGCATAATCAATCCGCCGCGATACAGTTCTTGACGAGGAAATTGTGCAGGGCGCCCGCGGTGACGGCGTGCCCGGCCGCGTTCCAGTGCCCCTCGATGCGGTAGTACGTCTGGAGGCTGTTTCGCCGAGCCGCCTCGAACGCCGGCTGGAGATCGAGAACCGGGATGCCCCGCAG
>JBAZPL010000277.1:0-2628 GCA_041648155.1 Candidatus Krumholzibacteriia bacterium | reverse complement strand
ATCTCCGACGCAGGAACACGAGTATGACGACGACCGATACGACGGCGCCGACCCACGAGCTTCGGGTGAAGGAGAAAAACAGAGCGGTGAAGGTAACGATCGCGGCGCCCACGGCCGCCCAGCGGAGCCCTTTGACGACGCCCGCGCCCACGGCGACGGCGAGAAACAGGGAACACAGGATAAGGAGAATCCCGCCGAACGTCATCGCGTTCGAAAAGGGACCAGGGGTTCGTTCGAGCGCCCCTGAACCCTTGCCCAGCAGGTATATCGCGATCCCATACGCGGCCACTCCCGTCCCCGATACGAGAAGGACCGTGAATAGCCTCAGCGCCATCCGCCTTGTACTGAGAAGTGAACCGATCATGTAGATGACGCTCATGAGCGCGAAATTCCTCAGATTCACAAGGCTCGCGAGGCGTTTGTCCGACATGAGCGCGGCAATAAAGGAAACGGCGATAAAGAGAAACAGCGGAACATCGAGCATCGTGCGCCGGGGCAACGGCGCTTTCCGTTTCAAGGCGAAGAAGAACCAGAGAACAAGCGCCAAACCGAGAGCCGTTTGCGTGCCCGCAATAGTGAATGTCGAAGAGAAGATGAAAGCGCCGAGGACCAGTTGCAGCGCAAAAGGAATCGTGATCGTCGGAGCGGAACGCGGATCACGACACATGTTCATTCACCGGGGATATGCGCGCCATTTCGCTCAGGATAGACATCGCCGACGCCGCATTACCGTCATCGAGGAGCCTCGTGAGTTCGAGCCACAGGTGGGCGCTCTCGGGGATGAAGTCCGCGAGAGCGCATCTCGCCACCGTAAATTTTCCCGCCCCGTCCTCGGCCGGAATCACCCGAAAAACCCCGCCCCCTTCGTTCAGGAGGCTCGTGAAGATTTCCGGCCACCGCCCCGCCCCGGGCTCCTGTTCGAGTCTCACAACGGCGAGGCGCGAAGTATCCCGGCGGAATATATCGAGAACAAGAAGCTCCGTGGCCCGGACGGCGTCTCTCGGAACGGACTTCACGCCGCGTTCGATCACGACGAGCTTCGCTTCCGGAAACCGCACGGTCTCCGAAGCGAGTTTTTCCAGCGGGAGCATGACCATTCTCAGATACGCCTCGTCGGCGTTCTCGATATCACCCTCGCGAAACGCGAAATCCGCGAAGATGAATTCCGGCCGCTGAAGCGCAAGGACGCGGCGAAGCGCGGCGCGCTCGTTCGCGATGCCGAGGAAGCGCACCGGCCGCGGGCCATCCATCCCCATATGCCGCGACGCCCATTCGAGCGTCCCGCTCTCGTTTGAAACGACGGCAAGATTCGAGGCTCTGGAGAAAAGGGCGCTCGCCTGCTCCACGAGCGGGCCATTGCCGGCGACGAGAACGCTTCGTTCCCCGCACGGCGGTTCCCCGCCGTGCTCCTCGAGCTCCAACGGGATTTCCGATGGATCGGATACCGCACGAACGCGTATCCCCGCATCCGCGAGGCGCGCGCGCGTCTCCTGGGGAATGCGGTCCGCATCCATGTTCACCACGATGACTTCGTCGGCGTCGTGTTTCCGCGCGATCTCTTCGACCTCCGCGATGGGGCCGAGAACTTCCAGCCCGTGGAGCATGCGATGCGCCATCTCGGCGCGGTCGTCGAGGTAGCCGATCGCGTGCATCAGCCCCGATTTTTTCACGTGCAGGGAGATGAGCTCGGCCAGGGCGCCCGTTCCCGCGATAATAACCCGTTTTCCGGTTATCTCTTCACGCGAGGGAAGCTCGTGGAACCATCGGACCGCGATGCGGGAACCGGTCATGAAGACGGTGAGAATAAACCAATCGATGATGAATACGGACCGCGGAAACGACACGAAACGGAAAAGGATCGTGAACGAAACGACCATGATCGCCGAGCCGATGGAAACCGCTTTCGCGATGCGGACGAGATCGTCGAAGGTTGTATACCGCCAGATGCTGCGATAGAGTCCGTAATAGTAGAACACGGCCGTGCGGATCACGATGACGATCGGGAGGCTGATGAGCATTGAGCTCGTCTCGCCTCCCTGCGGGAGTCTGAAATTGAGCCTCAGGTAGTAACTCAGAACGTAGCTCGCCGCGATGAACGCAAGGTCGCCGAAAGCGACGCCGAGCGTGCGCCCCTCCCAGAGCAGACGCTCCCCCTTCTCCATGCTCCGTATCTTCGCGAGCGCCCACAGGAAGAATCCGGTCCAGATCACCGAGAGAAAGGTGACGAATGTCCATGGCTTGTGGAACGCGAGGATGGCGCTCACGCCGAGAAGCGACGCGATAAAATACTCGAGGAGCGTGACCTGTTTGTGTGAGAGACCGAGGCTCGTGAGGCGCTGATAGTAGTGCGTCCGGTGCGGGGAGAAGAGCTTTTCCTTACTGAGGGCGCGGCGCACCAGCGTGAGCGCCGCGTCGCCGATGACGCCGCCGAGCAGCAGGACCGTAAGGAAGGCCGGAATACCCATACCCTGAGCGACGACCGACAGGACGGCGAAAATGTACCCCATGAAGGTGCTCCCCATATCGCCCATGAAGATGCGCGCCGGAGGGAAATTGAAGCGCAGAAATCCGAACGAGGAGCCGGCGAGCACTGCGTAAACGCTCTGGAGGCCCCTGGCTCCCATCATC
>JBAZPL010000276.1:0-2646 GCA_041648155.1 Candidatus Krumholzibacteriia bacterium | reverse complement strand
TCGATCCTGTCAGGCAATGAGGAGCGCTTCATATCGCTTTTCCTTTGGCCGCCCTAAAGAGCGTGTTGGTTAGCGCGCGGCGCTGCCGCCACGGCGCGGTATCGCGCCAAATATCACCTCCGATTCGGCCCGCGTTCATAATACCAGCAGTGACTAGAGGTATCATATAGTTCTTGAGGGTTTGATCTCCAAACCCAGCCATGACCACCTGCCCAGCAACATAGGTGCCGATCGTCAGCACATATGGCACCTTCGACACTTTCTTAGGTGGCTGTAGGATTCGCCCGACTGCAACTAAATGCTCTCGCAACGGTTGGGACAACGCATCGATATTCCCAGCATGCCTGGCACGCGTAAGCTGTTCCATGGTGTCTGCCGTTGCCTCTCGCGCCTCGGCGATCTTCGCCCACCCAATCTCATCGATATCAATCGGGAGAATCGGCAAATCGGCCACGCCGACCATCGGCCCGGCCAAGTTTTCGAGTTCGACCGGTACTAAGATATCAGTTGGTGATTCCAGGTACGGCGCTGGCGACATGGCGCCGGGCAGCGTGCCTACAGATCCGCCTTCCGGTTGGAGGGTTTTTTGCGTCGCGTAATTCCAAGCCTGAACCACATTATTCCAGATCCACTCTCGCTTGGCGAGATCGGCCTCATGCCCGAGTATCGCTAGCACACGTGAGCGCGCCTTCCTCGCCTCCGGATCTTCGATCTCCTTGTCGATAAAGTTGATCGTGTCCTCCACATGGGCGAAGTCTTCATGCACCTGTGCCAGGAGCATGGAGCGAATTCCCTCAGACACTTTGGATAACTGGCAAACTTCTCCGGCGACCTCGTCAAGCTTACCCAATAAGTCATAAAGAACTTGATAATAGTTCGTCCGTTCACCGGGTACTGCAACCATTTTATGAGGCTTATCCTGCGAGCCGAAGTAGTGCACCGCTCGACTGGCGGCATTAAGCTCCTTCGCATACTGCGGGTAATTTTTCGCGGTTCGACTCGGGCACTCAAGATCGACGTAGCCCTTGGCCTGGACGTTCGCAATTATCTCATCGGCGAGTCGTTTGATCGGCGTGGAATCGTTCATAAATACGGAGGAAATCCAGCCTGGAGCTCGTGTCCGCGTGAAGCCGCGCGCTGCAAGGGCAAAGGGGCTGTCACCGAGGCTAGGATCGGGCTCAACTCTCAAGTCGAGAAAGCCCCTATCACGGCGTACGAAATCATATAGGGCATCGTCTGCAAAGAGCGCGAGGACCGCCGCACTGTCAAAGACTTGCACGTCGTTGAGAATGAATTGCGTTCCTAGCAGCGCGTGCAGTTTCATTGCCCTGATCGTCTCTTGAATGAACCCTGGTGCTGCGGTATTCGAGGCGATGCGCACAAACTCCCCATCGAGCCAGTGTGGATAAAGCTGCATGTGAGCCTCTCTCTGCAATTCCAGAACCTGATATGAAATGCGGCTTTCCTAGCCTAGCCGAGGTACATCGGCACACGCACCCAGCAAAGTCTCAGAAATGTCAGTTCAGCGTCTGACAAAGTTCCTTTCCATGATTCTATTCAATTCAAGCCCGAACTTAATGTATACAGACCTCTGTAAGCAGATGGTCACTACGTTGCCTGCTATTTGCAGATCCCCCATGAGCCGCTGTCATTCTACCCCCAGGCAATTCATTACTCAACAACAAACCCGGCACCATCCCATCACCCTAGACATTCGCCCGAAGCGCAAAGCTCCCCATCTCCTCGTACGTCGCACCCTCGCGGGCGAGGTGGCTCTGCATGAGGACGAAACGGTCGACGTCCTGAATGGCCGTCGGGGGCAGCGCGGGCACCGTGACGAGGCGCTCCGCCATGCCGTGTGGGAGCGGCTCCTTGATGCGCGCGAGCGTGAGATGGGCCGCGAAGGGACGCCTCTCGCGCTCGATTCCGAGGGGCTCCACGCCCTTTTCGAGGAGGTGTGCGATTTCGGAGAGGTGGCGCTTTCCTTCCTTCGCCTCGAAGAAAATGACTCGCGGGTTCGAGAGATCGGGGAATCCTCCAAATGCGCCGTACGCGACGCGGAAAGGCTTTACCTGCTTCGCGACGTCCACGCCGACATCCTTGAGATCCGGGAGGATCCTCTCGTCCACCTCGCCGATGAACTTCAGCGTGAGATGCATGTTGCCGGTCGCAATCCACCGCCACGGCGGGTTGCGGAGCGGGAACGCCTGGATGGCAGCCTCGACGTCCGCCTTGATGGCATCGGATATCTTCACGGCAAAGAACAGTCTCATCGCATCCTCCCTCTCGCCTCGCCGGTGAGCGCGAGGCGGAGCATGTCGATCGCGAAGCACGCCGTGCGGAGGCGCACCATCTCCCGGTCTCCCGGGAACTGAAATCTTCTAACGATCGTACCCTCGGGCCCGGCGAGACCTGCGAAGCAGAGCCCGACTTGCTTTTCCGGCGTAGCGCCGATCGGCCCAGCGATGCCGGTCGTCGAGAGGGCGTAATCGGTGCCGGCGGCGGCCCGCGCCCCGTCGGCCATCTCGCGGCACACCTCCTCGCTCACGGCGCCGTGCGCCTCGAGTGTCGCGCGCTTGACCCCGAGCCGCGTCATCTTTGCATCGTTACTGTACGTCACGAATCCCTCGCGGAAGGTGTCGCTCG
>JBAZPL010000275.1:0-2657 GCA_041648155.1 Candidatus Krumholzibacteriia bacterium | reverse complement strand
GCCCGCATCATGGCTCTCAAGTTTCTCGATTCGACGGGGCATGGTCTCACGTCCGACGCCGTGCTCGCGATCGAGTACGCGACGGCGAACGGCGCCCGGTTGACGAGCAACAGCTGGACCACATCATCCTCGGTTTCGCTTCAAAATGCGATCGCCGCATCGGGTGCGGCGGGGATGCTGTTCATAGCGGCGGCCGGCAACAACTCGCTCGACAACGATACGAATCCGAGGTATCCGGCATCCTACGATCTCGACAATATCATCGCCGTCACCGCGACCGATGAGAATGACGAATTGGCCGGCTTCTCGAACTACGGCCCGACCTCGGTCGATCTCGGCGCGCCCGGTGTCGGCATCTACAGCACCGTGCTGAACGCCGGCTATGGATACTTGAGCGGTACGTCCATGGCGGCGCCCCATGTGTCAGGCGCGGCCGGGCTCGTGTGGTCGATCCATCCCACATGCCCCGCTTCCATCGTCAAGGCGTATATCATGGGCTCGGTCGACACGCTGTCGTCGCTCGCCGGTATTACGGTCACGGGAGGGCGGTTGAACGCCGCCAGAGCGCTCAGCGCCTTCGACAGCCTTCCACCGGCTCCTGTTACCGATCTTGCAGTCGTCTCGCCGGGCTCGAGCACGATGCGGCTCGCGTGGACGGCGACGGGGGACGACAGCATGTCGGGAAGAGCGGCGTCGTACGACGTCAGGTACTCCCTCGCACCGATCGATTCCGCGAACTTCGCCCTCGCGGCACAAGCCGCGGGGGCGCTGTTGCCCCGCGAGCCCGGGAGCGCGGATTCCTTCACCGTTCGGGGGCTCGATTTCAATACGACGTATTACTTCGCCCTCCGTGTCGGCGACGAATGGGAACAGTGGTCCCGTGTGTCGAATTCGCCGTCGGGAACGACCCTCGGAGCTCCGGCGATCTCGGTGAGCCCCGATTCCCTCGCCGACAGCCTTGCCACGGACGAGACGTCGGCGCAATTTCTGACGATCCGCAATACGGCCGAGGGCACTCTCGATTTTTCGATCGCCTTCGAACGTGTCGAAGGCGCCGGCATCGCCGGGCTCGACACCGGGCTCCAGGATCTCGCGGGCGTCGATATTCTCTATGACCGCTCGCATAGCCAGAACGTCACTGCGAGTTACTCGACGCTCTTCGCGGATCTCGTCGCCCGCGGAGCGACCGTGACCACGAACTACGATTCCCTCGGTGCGGAGGCGTTGAGCGGCTTTGACGTTCTCTTCCTCGTGGACAGCTATAGCTCATGGAGGCCGAGCGAGTATGACGCAATATCGCACTGGGTGAAGGCGGGAGGCGGTCTCCTGATAGCGGGCAGCTATGCAACTTCCGATTTCAACGCGGTTCTCGCCGCGCTCGAGGCGGGCATAGAGTATTCCGGCACGCCGGGCGTGGCCGGCGAGACTTCAAATATCATTCCGCACGAGATAACCGAAGGGGTGTCGGCCCTCTATGCATCGGGCGGAGGATTTCCCCGCCTTTCGACGTCGGCGCATCCTGCGGGCCGTTTGGCCGATGATGCGGCTCATGTCCCGCTGGCGGCCTTCAGCTTCTCGGGCACCGGTCGGGTCGTGGTGGTCGCGGATCGGATGTTTCTCAATTCCTACGTCGGGATGAGTGATAACGAGTTCTTCGCCAATCGCGCGTTCGATTGGGTATCCACCGGAACGGAATGGTTCGCCGCCGCGCCGCCGGCGGGAACGGTCGCGGCGGGGGAGAGCCTCGATGTCGCGATCACATTCGACGCGGCCGGGCTCTTTACCGGCGAGTACCGGTCGATCATCAAGATCTTGAGCAACGATCCCGCAACCCCCGAAGTGGACACGCCGGTCTCCCTGCATATCACGGGCATACCCGACATCGCGGTCTCCGATACGTTCATCGACTTCGGCCGGGTATGGATCGGATCCGGCGGCAGCGATTCGATCGTGGTGTCGAATCGCGGAACGGACAGTCTCTTCGTGAGCGGCGTGACGTCGAACGATACACTCTTCGGCGTCGATTCGTCGGGATTCGCTCTCGGTCTGTACGAGGACCGCACCCTCGTCGTGACCTGCACGGCGCGCGCCGCGGGGGTCGTGGAGGGAACGCTGATCATCGTGAGCAACGATCCGGACGAGGATACGCTGACCGTCGCGCTCCGTTTCGAGGGGGGACTGCCGCCGGCGATCGCGGTGTCGCCCGATTCATTGACCGCCGGTCTATTCACGGGAGAGAGCGCGGTTCGAATTCTGAACATCGAGAACACGGGAGGGGGCGACCTCGTGTTCTCGATCGGCGAGCACCACACGGTTACCGGAGGGGATCCGGGGCTCAAGATTGTTATTGTGTATTCCGATTATTCCTATCCGCGATCGATCCACGACTCGCTCGAGGCCTTCCCCGATATCGACCGGGTCGATGTGTTCAATGCCGGAAGCGGCACGCCGTCGCTCGCCACGCTGCTCGGCTATGATTGCGTGATGCTTACGAACTACTATTCATTCAAGGATCCGACGGCGCTCGGGAACGTTCTCGCGGACTATGCCGACTACGGCGGCGGAGTCATCATGACGCACGGTTCTTTCGTCAGCTACTACTCCGTCGGAGGCCGGTTCTGGAACGAGGGACGCTCCCCGTTCGAAAAGGCGAGCCG
>JBAZPL010000274.1:0-2670 GCA_041648155.1 Candidatus Krumholzibacteriia bacterium | reverse complement strand
AAAGCCGATTACCAGACGGGCGTCGACGGGAAGGAGCACCAGGTGAACTGGCTCGTCGGCTCCGCCCCTCCGCCCCCCGTCATGCGGCTCATTCCGGGGGATCACAAGGTGACGCTTCTTTGGGACAACTTCAGCGAAGTGACGCCCGACGTGAGCACGCTCCAGTACGACTTCGAGGGCTACCGGATCTGGCGCGCGGACGGATGGGAACGGCCCCTCGGCACCTCGATCTTCACCGGCCCGAACCGCGAGCTCTGGCAGCTCATCGAGGAGCGCGATCTCGTGAACGGCGTATCGCCCGACAAGAGCTTCAAGACGCCATTCTCGCAGGGAGGATGGGAGTACGAGCCTCTCATTAATCTTTCCAACAAGGATTCCTATATCGCCTATTTTGAGCAGAACGTTTATAACTACCCGATGGACAAAGTACCCTGCCCGCCCGGACTGGCCCCGCTCGAGTGCGACACGCTCGAGGCGCTCGCCCGGTACGGTCTCGGATTCCAGGGAGGGCTGAAATACTACAAATTCGTCGACAACAGCATCCACAACGGGATGCATTATTTCTACGGCGTGACGGCGTACGATCACGTGCTCACGAAGGGAGTGCCGACGAGGGTCGGATACTTCGGCGATCCGTCGTCGAACTTCCAGTACATCTCGCCGCTTTCCGATGCGCAGGAAGCCGAAACATTCCAGGAAAAGGAAGTATATGTGGTTCCGAACCCCGCCACGGCGCAGGCGATGCAGCCCTGGCAGCTCGAGCCGAACCAGGACGATCCGACCGGCATAAAGGTGGAGTTCAGGAACCTCCCGAAATGCCGATCGTCGGTTCGAATCTACACGATCGCGGGGGATCTTGTCGAGGTGCTCCTTCATGACGGGAGCGCCGGTAACGGGACGCTGTTGTGGGATCTCGTCTCGCGGAACGGGCAGGACGTGACGAGCGGAGTGTACCTGTTCTCCGTGGAGCCCGAGGACGGACAGTTCTCGAGGGCGATCGGAAAATTCGTTGTGATTCGATAATTGATTACTATGAACGTTCTCTCCGAGGAGGTTAGGTGATGAAGCGTAGGATTTGTATGGGGATTGTGCTGATCGCGCTGGTCCCCGCTCTGGCGTCGGCGTCGACCAGGCCCTTTGAGAAGGTTGGTACGTACTCGGCCCAATTCCTGAAGATTGGCGTATCGGCGAGAGCGGCGGGAATGGGAAACGCCTTCACGGCCGTCTCCAACGATGCGACATCCCTGTATTGGAATCCCGCGGGAATGGTCGAGCAGCCGCGCACGCTGGTAACGGTGAACACGGTTGTCTGGCCGGCCGATATCGACCTCTATTTCGCCGGCGCCGTGTTTAACACGCCGTACCTTCCGGGATCGTTCGGGATAAGCGCACGGGCGCTCGCGATGGATCCGCAGGAGGAGAGAACCATCTACATGCCCCAGGGGACGAAGCGTTACTTCGACGCCGGGGACATGTCGTTCGGACTATCTTACGCCACGTACTTCACGGACCGATTTTCGGCGGGCATCACGAGCCATTTCATCCACATGGGTCTCGCCGACAAAAGCGTCGAAGCGCTCGCGTTCGACTTCGGTCTCCTCTACCGCATCGGCATCCAGGGCATGCGGCTGGGCATGATGGTCCAGAGCCTCGGCGGCGAGGTCGATTTCGACAACCGCGCATCCAAGCTCCCGACCCTCTTCAAGGTCGGACTCTCGGTCGACGCGTACCGGAGCGGCGCTCATGCGCTTCTGGCGTCGGGTGAATTCTCGCACCCGGTCGATAACAAGGAACGCATGAACGTCGGAATGGAGTACAGCTTCAATCAGTTCTTCATGCTTCGGTCGGGCTACAATATCGGATACGATGCCCAGAAACTCGCGTGGGGCGTCGGTTTCCGGATCGATACGAGCCAAACCTCCGATATCGGGTTGGATTACGCCTGGGAGGATCTCGATTATCTCGGTACGAGCCATCGGTTCAGCATGAACTTCAGCTATTGAGGGATAAGCGCTGCGTGTCTCTCGAGCCCCGCATACGTTCGCATGCGCGTGCTCTCGTCGCCATCCTGCCGGTATTGCTTGCGCTTATATCGGCAGGCGAGGTCCGATGCGATCCGATGCGGGGCGAGGGCAGCTTCGAGTTCTACGTCGATATCGCTTCCCTGCCCTCGGGCGGCCCGGGCACTATCCAGCTTCTCCAGATTGCCGTTCCCACGAAGGAATTGCGCTACGTCGAGAAAGACGGTTCCTTCGTCGCTGAAGTGCGATTCTCGATCAGCCTCAGCTCCGGGGACAAGGTCGTCTACAAAAAGCTATTCCAGATGAAGGACTCGCGCGATGCGATGCCGCGCGTGAAGGATCTCTCTTCGTTCCTCTGCCATATCGATTCGTGCGCCGTTGACCCGGGCGCCTACCGGCTCACCGTGAAGGTAGAAGATCTCCAACGCAGGAAAAGAACCCTCCTCGGAATCCTGCGCCGGACCTATTTCTCCTCGACGGTGAAGGATGTCGCCTTCGAGGTTCGGCCTTTCCCCTCGAGCGAGATCGCGCTGGCCGATCCGATCCTCGTGTGGGAATTCGATCGCGGCGGGCAGTTCATTCCGAATCCGATGCAGATCTACGGGTTGAGGAAAGATACCCTGAGCGTATTCGTGCAGGCGTCGATGCC
>JBAZPL010000273.1:0-2752 GCA_041648155.1 Candidatus Krumholzibacteriia bacterium | reverse complement strand
AGCGGCTTTCCCTTCCTCCGTGGCCGCGTTCTCGTCATAGTCAATTTCTCTCTTTCTTCAGGCGGGTAGAACGTAAGCGCCCGGTCGAGAAGCGCCCGAAGTTCGGCGAGAAAGGGATAGCGAGGATTCAATCCATAGAGTCTGGTCCTCCCGGCGCTTCGACTGTACAGCACCCCTCCGTTCTCGAGTCTTTCGAGTTGTTTCTGGATCGGGGTGAGATCGCTGCTGAAGTAACGTGAAATCTCCCTCGCGTACCCTTCTTTCCTGAAGCTCAGGTAGAGAAGGACCTTCTCCCTGTTTACGGATCCGAAAAGCGGCTCGAGCATGGCATCGACCTCCTGCATAGTTCATATAGTTTAATATAGAGGTCATTATACGACGCGGAAACGCGAGGCTGCAAGATCTTTTTCATACTACCGGGTATCTGGTGGGCGAAGCAGGACTTGAACCTGCGACCTCCTGCTTGTAAGGCAGGCGCTCTAACCAACTGAGCTATTCGCCCGCGAGGCCTTAGAGGAGTGCCATGGGTACGAGGACGCAGTACCCGAGGACGAGAAGCACCGGGGCGAGGGAAATGGAGCCGTAGCCGAGAAACACGTAGCCGGCGACGATCGCGACGAGCCCGGCGATCAGGAACAGATTCCGGTATTTTCGAAGAGCATGCATTTCAGAGTCCTCTCTTTTCCATGTCGATTGAAAATCCTTCTCCAATGATAGCCATTAAACGAGCGATGTCAAGGATGCTTCCGCTTCGCCGCGGGGAGCGTCTCGTTCATGCTGCCGGACCGGTAGCCCTCGATGTCGACCGTGACGTACTGGAAGCCGAGCTTTTTGAGGCGGGCGGCGACCCGCCGGCGAAGGCCCGCTTCGAGGAGCCTCTCGATCTCGCCCTCCGGCACCTCGATCCGCGCGAGCTTGCCGTAGGAGCGCAGCCTGCAGGAGCGGAAGCCGAGCGAGAGAATGTATTTCTCCCCCTTGAGCACGCGATCGAGCTTCTCGACCGTGATGCGCTCCCCGTACGGGAACCGGGAGGCGAGACAGGCGAGGGCCGGCTTGTTCCACGTGGGAAGATTCCGCTCGCGCGACAGCGCCCTGATCTCCGCCTTCGTCAGACCCGCCTCGATGAGGGGGCTCTTCACGCCGAGCTCCTTGACCGCGCGGAGCCCGGGCCGGTAATCCCCCGTATCGTCGACGTTCGACGCTTCGAGCACACAGGCGAGGCTGCGCTCCCTGGCGAGAGCGGTCAGCTTAGAGAACAGCGTCTCTTTGCAGTAGTAACAGCGCTCCGGAGGATTGCTGCAGAACCGTTCTTCCATGACTTCGTTTGTATGAATGACTTCGTGCGCGACGCCGAGCTTCTTCGCCAGTCGCTTCGCGCCCGCGACCTCGTCCGGCTGCACGACGGGGGAAGCGGCCGTGACCGCGAGCAGGTTATCTCCGAGAACATCCTTCGCGACGCTCAGGAGGAACGTCGAATCGACGCCGCCCGAGAAGGCGACGAGGGCGCTATCGCAACGCGCAATGATCTTTTTGAGGCGCTCGAGCTTCGCCGCGGGCCCGTTAGCTTGCGCCTTGCACCTTGATGGTATCTTTTGCGGCATCCTTCAGCCTTTCCTTTTCGACCGCAATCGTGCCTCTTAGGGTCTTTGCGTATTTCTTCGCCTTCATGTGCTCCTCGTGCGTCTTTGAGAAGAAGTGGCTCCCGTCCCCCGTCGCGACAAAGTAGAGATCGTCGCACCCTTCGAGCGGCCGCACCGCCGCGATGAGGGCGGCAAGACTGGGGCTGCAGATGGGACCCGGGGGAAGCCCCCTGTTCCGGTAGGTGTTGTACGGCGAATCGATTTTGAGATCGCTATAGCGAAGACCGCGACGCACGCCGCCGAGAGCATAGGCGACCGTCGGGTCGGCCTCGAGGCGCAGCCCCTTGCGCAGGCGATTGTGATACACGGCGGAGATGCGGTTCATCTCCGACTCGCTTTGCGCCTCGGACTGAACGATCGACGCGAGGGCGACGATCTCGTTCGTCGAGAGCCCGACGTCGTTCGCGTACTTCGCAACCTTTTCCTGATAGACCTCGCGGAAACGCTCGACCATGAGCCGCGCCAGGTCGCGCGACGAGATCGGCCAGCTCAGAAGATACGTGTCGGGGAAAAGGTATCCTTCGAGCGTGGGCGCGTTGATGCCGAGCTGCCGCGCAAAGCCGGGATCGCACAAGGTCTGATAGAACCGGGCCGAGTCGATCTCGACCTCGCGCTCGACTGTTTCCGCGATCTCGCGGAGCATGAATCCCTCGGGCACGGTGAGGCGCGTCACCTCGAACTCGGCGTGCGAGAGCTTGTGAAGCATCCGCGAGATGCTCATGCCGTTCAGGAACACGTAGCGCCCCGCCTGAACCTTCTTGTCCTTCCCCGTCGCGATGGCGACCCACCGAAAAAGACGCGGATGCTTGAGGACCCCCGCGTCGACGAGCATCTTCTGGACGTCGTTCAGATACATGCCGGGATTGACGCGGACCTCGACCTTCGGCGCCCCCTGCCGGACGTTCTCGCTGAAGAAGAGTACGCCGACGTACACGGCGGCGACAAGCCCCACGGCGAAGACAAGCGCGAGAATCGTCGATAGTCTCCTCATCGTTTCGGCCTTTCGTCGAGGTAGCTCTGGAGCAACAGCATCGCGGAAAGTTTGTCGATGTCGCCGCGATCGAAGCTGCGATCGCCACTCCGCAACACCCGCTCCGCCTCGAGACTCGTCA
>JBAZPL010000272.1:0-2756 GCA_041648155.1 Candidatus Krumholzibacteriia bacterium | reverse complement strand
GGGGGGCGAGCTGCGAATCCTTGCGTTCGTTGATGAGCCGCCGCAGAACCTTGGACGCGCCCTCCGAATCCCCCATCGACATGAGGCAATCCGCCGCGTCGAGAAGCGCTTGATCGACGACCGGGCAGCCGGGATTCTCGTCCGGGATGAGAAGAAGCTCGTCCGCCCCTTCCTTGTATCTCTTGAGCGCCTTGAATATCTTGCCGCGCTGAAGCCGCGCGAGGCACGCGCGCTCGTCCTTCGGGTACGTGTCGATGAATTTTTCGTACGTAGTGAGGGCGTCGTTCGCCTTGACCGCCTGGAGGTACGATTCCGCCGCGCTGAAGAGCGCCTCGGGACGGAACACGCTCTGCGGGTACTTCTCCGTGAAACGCAGGAACTCCTCGGCGGCCGCGACGTGCATCCCGTCGCGCCTCAGCTTCTTCGCGAAGTTGAGATCCTCGTTCTCGCCGGCGAACGCGGAAGCGGCGGCGATGAGAATGACGGCGGAGAACGCCGCTGCGGCCGATATCCGATACAGGCGCTTCGTGCACATGGTTACTGGAATCCTCCTTGAAAAAGAGAGGAGAAAGGGCATCGGGAAAGACATTTCAAGTTAGCAAACGGGCCGCTTGAAATCAACCACGTTGTGGCGGCGTGCCGCGCGGGTGTCGGCGATGGGGCCCCCGCACGAGCACATGTAGCGGGTGACGCTGATGGGGCCCCCGCCCGCTGCGTAGCGAGCCTTGCTCGCGAGCACGGGCGGGGTGCAATCAGCGGCAGGACCCGCGTAGCGAGCGGGGGCGCGCCGGGATGCAGAAGGGAAAATGAAAAGGGCCGGCTCGCCGAGCCGGCCCCTGTCGTAGGCTCTTGTCCGAGAGCTCGCCCTTCTACTTGAAGAGGCTCTTTATGGAACCCCAGCTCTTGCTCTCCACGGCCGTGCCCCCGTCATAGTTCATGGAAAGGTGCGTGAAGCGCTTCAGCGGCGCGATCGGATAACCGAGCTCGCAGGTTATGACCTCATACGCGGGGAATGGGAGAATATCGGGGTGCTCGATCACCATGATCTGGCTTTGCGCTGCGCTCGTCAGATAACAAGCCTGATGATACGCCTCAACCCAATCAGATCGGCAACCGCCTTCTTCAGCGAAAGTAAAGCTGATGCCTGCCGCGAGCGTACCCAGAGCGATGACGATAAGAGGATTCTGCGTCACGGTTGTCCCCATGACGTTCGAAGGATACGATACCTTGAACTCGGCGCCCTGCAAACCCATCTTGCTCGGCAGCAAGAATATGTACATCGTGAAGGGCGTAAACCCGGTGCCGCCGTAGGTGACCGAGCGGACCGTATGGCCTACATCCGCAAAGAGCCCCACGTACGCCGTGTCGGGAAGCCCCGCGTAAGTCGAATCCCCAAGCCCGCCATACGGCCGCGCGAAGCCGGAACCCGCGAGGAGCAGCAGCCCCATCGCGATCAATACCATTCTCTTCATTCTTCGTACCTCCTTGCTCGCAAAGCCGTTTTACCCCTCATCGAGCGTGCGCGGAAACGCGTCGTTCCGCGATTCCTGTTCTCGAAACCAACATAGTACAGGCAATCGTTCCTGTATAGTCAGATCTTGCGCCCCCATGAAACCGGCCGCGGGCCGCCCGCGCGGGGCCTGCGTCCGTCACGGCGTGAGCCTGTTGATGAGCCGCGGGAAGGGTATCGTTTCCCGCACGTGCTGGAGGCCGCAGATATAAGACAGGGTGCGCTCGACACCGAGACCGAAGCCCGCGTGCTGAAACGTTCCGTACCGGCGCAGGTCGAGATACCATTCGAAGGCCTTTTTCGGGAGGCCGTGCTCCTCGATTCTCTTTTCGAGAAGCGCGAGCTCGTGAATCCGCTCTCCGCCGCCGATGATCTCCCCGTACCCCTCGGAGGCGAGGAGATCGACGGAGAGGCTCAGCCGGGGATCCGCCGGATCGGGCTGCATGTAGAACGCCTTGATCGCCGCGGGAAAGCGGTGCACAAAGACGGGGCGATCGTACTCCTCCGAGATCAGCGTCTCATCCGTGCCGCCGAAGTCGCTCCCCCATTCGAACGCGGCCCCTTTCTTCTTGAGCAGCGCGGCCGCGTCGTCGTACGACAGCCGCGGGAAGGGGGGCTGCACATTCTCGAGCTTCGTCACGTCGCGTTCGAGGACGCCGCTGAGGAGCGGCCGATAGCTCTCGATCGAGCGGCCGACGATCTCGACCAGAAAATCCTCGGCGAGCCGGATGATGTCGTCGAGCCCGGCGAAGGCGACCTCCGGCTCCACCATCCAGAATTCGATGAGATGCCGGCGCGTCTTCGACTTCTCGGCGCGGAAGGTCGGACCGAAGCAATACACCTTGCGGAAGGCGGCGGCCGTCGCCTCGTTGTACAGCTGTCCGCTCTGCGTGAGGTAGGCCTTGTCGCCGAAGTATTCGGTCTCGAAGAGCGTCGTCGTTCCCTCGCACGCGTTCGGAGTGAACACGGGCGTATCCATATTGATGAAGCCGCGGTTGTCGAAAAAATCGCGGATGAACCGGACGAGACCCGCCCTGATCGTCATGATCGCGTGCTGCCGCTGGCTCCTCAGCCATAGGTGGCGATTGTCCATGAGAAAATCGGTCCCGTGCTCCTTCGGCGTGATCGGATACGGTTCGGCGAGCTGGATCACGGAGAGCTCCGTCGCGCTCATCTCGTAGCCGCCGGGCGCGCGCTTGTCCTCGCGGACGATGCCGCTCACCTCGATCGAGGATTCCTGGGTGAG
>JBAZPL010000271.1:0-2765 GCA_041648155.1 Candidatus Krumholzibacteriia bacterium | reverse complement strand
GTGGTGCATCTGGGCGGGGCAGGCGCTCGTCGTCACGAGAAACGCGCTCTGGGGGGCGGCCATTCTCGGATTCTTCGTGCTCTACCCCGATCTCACGCAGGTCAAGGATTACGAGATGGCGTGGTTCAGGCTCGGCTTCGAGACGCTCCCCGTCGGAATGATCGGATTTTTCTTCGCGGCGATCGTCGCCATCCACCTTTCGACGATATCGACGCACCTGAACCTCGGCGCCGTTTACATTACGCGCGATCTCTACCACCATTACATAAATCCGAAGGCCGACGAGCGGAAGCTCGTGTGGGTCGGCAGGGTCGGCACGGTCATCCTGCTCGTCGGCTCGTTCATATTCGGCTCGATCATGGAGAACATCACCGAGTGGCTCATCTTCGCCCTCTGGATCATGGCGGCGGGCGTGTGGCTGCCCGGCATTCTCCAGGTGATATGGTGGCGTTTCAACGGCTGGGGATATCTCACCGCGTGGATCTTCAACCTCGTTTTCTCATGGCTCGTCGTGTGGGTGCTCCCCGCCTTCGGCGTGATCCCGCACCTCAGGGACTACCAGCAGTTCTGGCTGCTCATGTTCCTCGGCGCGATCGTTTTCATCCCGGTGACGCTGCTCACGAAGGCCGAGAGCATGGACAAGCTCGTGAAGTTCTACGTCATGTCGCGGCCGGTCGGATGGTGGGGGCCGGTGCGCAAGGAAGCGGCGCGGCGCGGGCTGCTCTAGGAGCGTCGGCCGTCCCGGCGCGCCGTGCGAAAGGAAGATATGCCCTTCATACGAAGACAATGGACTTCCAAGGAAGCGGACGAGTGGACGCGGGAGGACACGATCACCGTCATCATCTCGCCGCTTGTGTACGTTCTCCTGATGATCGGAACCGCGCTGAGCATGTTTCTCATCCCGGCCGGTTTTGTGATTCTCGGGGCGGGGATCATCCTTATGCTGGTCATGATCTGGATCATCAATCCGAAGCTCACCTCGGTCTCCGAGGGGTACGAAAAGAAGCAAAAGGGATATATCGAGGAGCTCGAGCGCACAATCAAGTGGGAGGAATAGCGTGGGGAACGAACTCAAGATGGTGATCGGGATGTCGCTCGCGTACGTGACGTCCTTCGCGGGGCTCTTGCTCGCGTACTATTCGTACCGGAAGCATCACCGGAACAAGGAAGCGGGGAAGTGACATGGGTGGAAAAGCGCTCGGCATAATCTTCCCGGCGGCGGTTTTCGTTTTCTCATACGTGATCACGTATCTCCTCTATCGACATTTCTCGAAGAGCCAGGACAAGTAGATGAGAATCATCGTCGCGCTTCCGTACGCCCCCTGGCCGGTTTCGAAGGGCACGCACCGGCTCATCCTGAACCTGCTCGACGGGCTCGCCGTGAACCACGAGGTGACTCTCGTCGCGATGGCGCTGAGCAGAGGGGAACTCGAACGCCTGCGCGAGATCGAGAAGCCGCGCGTCGCGGTGCGCGCGATCCTCGCCCCCAATAAGCGAAGCATGTTTCACCGTGTCTACCACAAGAAATTGAACCTCATGAAGGCCGTTTTCGCCGGTGTTCCCGCGCAGGTCAGCTACGCCGCTCCCCAGGCGTTTGTGCGTTTCATCGCCGATACGGCGAAGGAACGGAAAGCCGATCTCGTTCTCGCGTCGTACTGGCACCTGTACCGGCTGCCCGAGCTCGTGAAGGATTCAAAGCTCGCGCTCGTCACGCACGACCTCGATTTTCTCGTGAATCCGGCGAGGCTGGATACGATAAGCGGCGCCTCGCGTTTTTTCGCCGCGAGAGGTCTGAGGGCGCTCGAGCGGATCGAGCGAAAAGCGTATGAACGCTACGAGACGATCCTCACCGTCACCCCCTCCGACGCGGAGGCGCTCGCGCGGCACCCGGCAGCCGCCGGAAAAGCGGTATTCGCCCTGCCCCTTGCGCTCGATCTCGGCGCGTTCAACCCCGCGGCTTTCGAACGCGGGCAAAACAGGATTCTTTTCATGGGCACGTTCCATTCTGATTTTAACCGAGACGCCCTTCGATTCTTCTCGAGCGAGGTTCTTCCCGTCGTGCGGTCGAGGAATCCGAAAGCGCGCCTCGAGGTCGTCGGGCACGGCGTGGACGAGAGCCTGCGCGCCGCGGCCGGACCGGACGTCTCGTTCGCCGGCGGCGTCGAGGACATCAGGCCGTACCTCGGCGCATGCTCGGTAATGGTTCTCCCGCTCAGGTTCTGCGGGGGCGTGCGCATTCGCATGATGGAGGCCGCCGCGATGGGGACGCCCGTCGTGAGCACGCCCGTCGGCGTCGCCGGCATGGGGCTCAAGGCGGGGAACGATTATCTCGAGGCGCAGACGGGGGCCGAGATCGCGCTCGCCGTTCTCCATCTGCTCCGGGACGGCGACGAGGCGCGTCGCATCGGGGCAGGCGCGCGCCGATGGGCGGAGGAGAATATCTCGATGGAGAGCTACCCCGCGCGCCTCGATGCGCTCTTCGAGAAGATCTTCGAGCACGGCCATGAAGCGGGCGCTGTCGGGAAGCGCTGATCCGCGGGAGGCACGATGGCACGTTTTGCGCGAGGAAGAATCGGCGCTCTCGGCGCGAAGCCGAAATACCCCGCGAGGTTACTCAATTATCTGGCCATCAAGCTCGCCTATCGTCTCGGATGGATCCGGGTGCCCTTTCTTCCCGTCACGCTCGATATCGAGCCGAACAACACCTGCAACTTCCGGTGCCCTCACTGCCAGGTGCCTTTCTGGAACAAGCCCGCCGGCTATCT
>JBAZPL010000270.1:0-2770 GCA_041648155.1 Candidatus Krumholzibacteriia bacterium | reverse complement strand
CCCGCTCGGGGCGATCAATACGGCGATCGGCGCCCTCCGCATGCGGAGCCTCAAGCCGAACCGCTCGGAAGGCCGCTACCCGAACCTCCGGCCGGTGAAGTACTACCTCCTCGTGTTCGTGCTCGTCGCGGCGATCTTCGGATGGAACGCCGCGGGGTTCCTCGATCCGATCTCGCTCACGATCCGTTCGCTTGCGATCGGCTACAACCCCGCGATCAACAAGATCGCGCGCTCAGCGCTGGAGGCGGGAGTCGGGCTCAATATCCCCCTCGTGAGCCCGGGCCTGGATGCGCTCTACACGAAAATGACGGGGACCGTGCTCTCGTTCAATCAGCCGATGTTCCGACAGTCGCTCTTCATCGGGCTCATCTTCACGGCGATTCTCGGGCTGAATTTCCTCGCGCCGAGATTCTGGTGCCGCTATCTCTGCCCGCTCGGGGCGCTCCTCGGCCTCATCGGCTGGAAGCAGCTCGCCGCGCGCGTCTCGAACGACAAGGATAAATGCATCTCGTGCCGGAAGTGCGTCGTCGCGTGCCAGGGGGACGCGACACCGTTCCCGGCTGGGGAATGGGCGAGCAGGGAGTGTCTCGTCTGCTACAACTGCCGCGAGGTCTGCCCTGCGAGCGCGATCTCGATTCCCGCCGGCGCGCGGAACACCGGCGACGGCAACGTCAACCTCGAGCGCCGGTGGCTCCTCGCGAGCGGCGTCGGCGCGCTTCTCGCCGTCCCGGCGATAGCGACCGGCATCCAGCGCAAGCGCACCGATCCCTCGCTCATCCGACCTCCCGGCGCGCTCCCCGAGCAGGAGTTCGTCCGCCGCTGCGTGAAGTGCGGCGAATGCATGAAGGTGTGCCTCACGAACGGTCTCCATCCGACGTTCGCCGAGGCGGGTCTCGAAGGACTCTGGACGCCGATCCTCGTCCCGCGGCTCGGTTACTGCGAGTACAACTGCAACCTCTGCTCGCAGGTCTGCCCGACGGGCGCCATCCGGCCCGTGACCGTCGAGGAGAAACAGAAGATCCACATCGGGCTCGCGTTCGTCGACAAGAACCGCTGCCTCCCCTACGCCTTCGGACGCCAGTGCATCGTGTGCGAGGAGCACTGCCCGACACCGGAAAAGGCGATCACGTTCATCGAGGAACCCGCGCTCGACGAGAGGGGCGCGGCCGTCATTCTCAAGAAACCGGTCGTGAATCCCGATCTCTGCATCGGCTGCGGGATCTGCGAAACGAAGTGCCCCGTCCTCGATCTTCCCGCGATCCGGGTGACCGCGGCCAACGAGAGCCGGTCGGAGGAAAACAGATTATTCCTGAACAGGAGAACGGAATGAGGATTCTCGACGTTGGGTGCGGCCCCCGCTCAAAGATGGAAGGATCCGTAGGGCTCGACATAAGACCCGCCCCGCATGTCGATGTGGTCCACAACCTCAATACGTATCCGTACCCGTTTCCGGACAACGCCTTTGACCGGATAGAAGCTTCGCACATCATCGAGCATGTGGAGAGCCCTTTGCATTTCATGAACGAGCTTCATCGAATAGGCACGGAAGGCTCCATTATCCGGATAATCACCCCTCATTACAGCTCGCAACTATCATACGGCGATCTCGAACACCGTTATCACTTCGGTTACATCACCTTCCGCTGTCTCCAGAATACCGGGCTATTCACGATAGAAAGACACAAGCTCCATTTCACCGATTTCTACCGCGTGACGGGCGTTTCACTCCTTGCAAACGCTTTTCCGAGGCGTTGGGAGAAATACATGGCATGGATATCTCCCGCCCTTTTTGTCGAGGTCCTGTTGAGAGTGAACAAATCGGGCTTTACAAAGGATCAGCTCATGGAGAAATACATGTACTGAGATGCCGACAGGGCAAACGATTTGTGCTCTCTCCGCGCATCGTCCATTTCGGGTGGCGGGATCTGCGAGACGAAATGCCCCATCCTCCAAGTTACACAACCCACATGTTTAATTTATTGACAGAAGGTAAAAAATCGTTTACACTTCTCGCTTATCAATAAGAATTATTATCGTCTTTGTAGGGGAGTTTCTTATCGCAAGATCCCGGCATGTCGGCGATTCCGGGCAGAAGCATTCGAGGCTCCTCGCGATCGTCAATCGCGTCGCGCGCCGCGCCGTTTCCATTCTCGTCCTCGACGATCTCTTGCAAGCATCGGTCAACGACATCAGAGAGAGTCTCGGATACCACAACGTCACGATTCTCCTTCTGGACCCTGTACGAAAGGAGCTCGGACGCCAGGCGATGGCGGGAGGATTCAAAGATATTTCGCGACACGATTACCGCCAACCCGTTGGCGTCGGCCTCATCGGCATAGCGGCCGAGACGGGCACAGTGATCGTCAGCAACGACGTCGAGAGCGATCGGCGCTACATCAGGGGGTTTCCTCCTGTGGTGCCGACGCGTTCCGAACTCTGCGTACCGATAAGGCTTGCCGGCGAGGTGATCGCCGTCCTCGACATTCAAGAGATCGAGAAGCGTGTCTTCGACGAAATCGAGATCAATACGCTCGAGACGCTTTGCGATCAGCTCGCCGCGGCCATCAATAACGCCCGCCTGTACGAGAAGGCGCACCAGGAGATCGCCGAGCGCACGCGCATCGAAACGGAGCTCCGTGAGAGCGAGATGCGGATGAGCACGATCCTGCGCTCGCTTCCCGTTGCAGTTTATACGGCACTTGTCCCCGCGGAGGAAGATGCAACATGGATAAGCCAGGGCATCGAGCGGTTCGTCGGCTATCCCTCGGAG
>JBAZPL010000269.1:0-2788 GCA_041648155.1 Candidatus Krumholzibacteriia bacterium | reverse complement strand
CCAGCGGGTGAATGCCTCGGGTGTGGTGCAGTGGACGGCGGATGGGGTGGCCCTCTGCACGCCGATGATGAGTCAGTATAGTCCCACGATCGTCTCCGATGGGGCGGGAGGGGCCATTGTCACGTGGTGGGACTACCGCAACGGCTATGACATCTATGCCCAGCGGGTGAATGCCTCGGGTGTGGTGCAGTGGACGGCGGATGGGGTGGCCCTCTGCGCGGTGGGGTGGGATCAGTGTAATCCCACGATCGTCTCCGATGGAGCGGGAGGCGCCATTGTGACGTGGGACGACTCCCGCAGCGGGGGCGGCTATGACATCTATGCCCAGCGGGTGAATGCCTCGGGTGTGGTGCAGTGGACGGCGAATGGGGTGGCTCTCTGCACGGCGACGGGGTATCAGTATAGTCCCACGATCGTCTCCGATGGAGCGGGAGGGGCCATTGTCACGTGGTGGGACTACCGCAGCGGGAACAATGACATCTATGCCCAGAGAGTTGATGCCAATGGTTGGGCGATAACGAATGCTGACGCACCGGCCGTTCCCGTTGAATTGCACCAGAACTACCCGAACCCATTCAACCCCGCAACAACGATGACCTACTCTATTTCAGAGAGAAGCAACGTTACTCTCAAGATTTATGATGTTTCAGGAGCATGCATCGCATGTCTTGTTGATGGGCAGCAGGAGAAGGGCTCCTATGCGGTGCAGTGGGTGGGTAAAGACGAGAAAGGGAACCCAGTGACCTCGGGTATTTATCTCTACCGGCTCACAGCGGGCAACCAGACGATCTCGAAGAAGATGGTCCTCTTAAGGTAGTCCACGGCTCTTTTATCTTGGAAACCCGGCTGTTGAGTTCGGAAACGACCTAGCGGCCGGGTTCTTCTATGTGCTCTTTGGAGTGGGGAGTATGGTTCCGGGTAGGGTGTAACCTACTGAGCCCCGGGTAGCCCCAATTTGAACTCCCAGGGGGTGGAGCGAAGCACGTAAGTAGACCGATCGATAGAGCGTGAAGACTTCTTCATAGGTGCGGATCCTCTCCCGGCTCACGTTACAAATAGTAAACATGATATTGACACAATAGTGGCAGATGCTATAATCTCACATGGCATCAGAAGAGGGATCGGTTCTATGAGAGAGCAGAGAATTGGCGCGAACGTGAAAAAGCTCCGGAAGGCGCACGGCCTCACGATCAAGGAATTTGCAAAGATAGTTGAGCTGAGCTCGTCACAAGTCTCTCTCATCGAAAACGGGAAGCGGCAATTGACCGTTTCCGGGCTGATAAATCTGTGCGATAGATTTCATATCAAAGCCGATAAGATTCTCTTCGGATAGGAGTGGAAATTATGGGATCGATTTACAAACGGGGCCGAGTGTGGTGGATCTCGTACTACAGGAATGGGCGCCAGTTTCTGGAGAGTTCCAAGACGGACAAGAAGACCGTCGCGGAGCGTTTACTGAAACAGCGGGAGGGAAGCATCGCCGAGGGCAAGGTGCCGGGCGTCTATTTTGACCGGGTGCGATTCGAGGAACTTATCGCGGATCTTCTGAACGATTACGCGGTGAATGCCAAGCGCAGCGCGGCAAAGACGGCGCAGCGGGTGCGGCTTCACTTGGAACCCTTCTTCCGCGGCATGCGCGCCTCGCAGATCACAACGGCGACCGTGAAAGCGTATATTATTGACCTCTGCATAACTAATGCAACAATCAGGGCAAAAAGGGGGGCAGCTCGGAGTGCTTGATGCACGCCCGCAAGAGACGTGGCGAAACGGCGAGGCGGCGTACTTCGCGGCTCAGGCGGGACATGAGGTCTGCTTGGGTATCGGGCCTCGAGTTGGCCAGGGAACGCTTCAGGGATGTCCAGACACCCTCGTCGGGATTGAGCTCAGGTGCGTACGAAGGGAACGGTTCCAGGTGCAAGCGGGGGAAGCGGGAGCACAGGCGCCGCAGGGAAGCGCCCTTGTGGATCTGCGCGTTGTCGAGCAGGGCGAAGACATGACCGCGGAGATGGCGCAGCAGGTGGCGGATAAAGGTGCACACTTCGTCGCCGCTGATGTTCGACTCGTAGAGGTGGCAATAGAGCCCGAGGCGGCGCCGGCGGGGGCTGACCGAGATGCCGGAAATGGCGGAGATGCGATCGTGGCGGTACCGGTGGCGAAGAACGGGGGTTTGTCCCCGGGGGCTCCAGGTTTTGCGGACGAGCGGGATCAGCATGAACCCCGACTCGTCGATGAAGACGATGTGGGCCGCCAGCCGCGAGGCGTTTTTTTTACCCGGGGCCAAGTTGTCCGTTTCCACTCCTCGATGTGCCGTTCGTCGCGCTCGACGGCCCGGCGTTCGGGCTTCTGGTGGCTCCAGCCCATTTGGTGGAGGAGACGTCCCACGTGATCGCGGTGATACCGAACGCCGAAGAGCCGCTTGATCACCTCGGCAATCCGGCGGGTGGTCCACAGGTCGGTATGATATCCGTGCGCCGGAGCGCCCTTCAGAAGCTCCCGCACCAGGCGATGTCTCTGGCTCTCGCTCAGGCGGCACGGACGGCCCGACGCGGGCTTGGGCTGCAGCGCCTCGGTGCCGCCTTCAGCCAGGGCGTTGCGCCAGCGCATCACGCTGCTCGGGTGACAGCCAATGCGGCGGGCCACTTCGTGGAGCGAGAGCTTCCGGCGCAGCAACGCTGCCGCCTTATGCCGCCGCCGTTCCAATGTCCGAGGAGATCCGCATGGTCTCATAAGGGCATCCTCCTTCCAGGATGCCCCAGTATATTGCATTACTTATGCAGATGTCAATAAG
>JBAZPL010000268.1:0-2808 GCA_041648155.1 Candidatus Krumholzibacteriia bacterium | reverse complement strand
TCGGCGTCATGCCGGGTTTCCGGAAAGGGGAGCAGCACAAACGGTACCCGAAGCCCCGCGAGTTTGCCGAGATGCTCGTCCATCTCTACAAGCTCGTCACGCCGTCCCTGAACATCGTTGACGCCGTCCTCGCGATGGAAGGGAACGGGCCGAGCTCGGGGACGCCCCGCATGCTCGAGATGCTCATGGCCGGAGAGGACGGGGTCGCGATCGACACCGTAGCAGCGAGGATTATAGGTATTCCCGAGGGCTTCGTCGATACGACGCGCATCGCGGCGGAGATGGGGCTCGGCGAGGGGAACATAAGGGAGATCACGCTTCGCGGCGACGCGGCGGAGGAGCGGGTCGAAGGATTCGCGCTTCCCCCGAACAGGGCGATCAAGCTCGTGCCGCGGCCGCTCGTGAAGCTCGTCGCTCCGTTCGTATGGGTGAAGCCGGTGATCGTGCCCTCGACGTGCACCGGGTGCGGCTTCTGCGCCGAAAGCTGCCCCGTGCAGACGATCCGGAAGGAAGGCGCGGTCTTCCGGATCGAGGACAAGCGCTGTATCAAGTGCATGTGCTGCCACGAGCTCTGTCCCGAGTCGAGCATCGAGATAAAACTGAGCTTCCTTGCCCGCTTATTCAGGTAGGACGTGGAAAGGCTGGACTCGTGCCCCGCATGGTGAGAAGGATCCGGCATCGAATCGAGCTCGTGGGGGTGCGCCTTCTCGTGGCACTGCCGCGCATCTTTCCTCTGAAGGTGTCGGTCAAGTTCGGGGGCGTGCTCGGGCTCGTGGCGTTCGACGTCGTTCGGATCAGACGCCGCGTCACCATCGAGAACCTGGACCGGGCGTTCGGAGACAGCTTCGGCGCGGGGGAGAAGGTCCGGATCGGGCGCGCCTCGTACGTGAACTTCGCCAAATCGATCATCGAGTTCGCTTCGCTCGGGCGTCTCAAGAAGGATGATTATCCGGGGATCGTCCGGTTCGAGGGGCTCGAGAATCTGCAGAGTCCGATCGCGGCTGGGCACGGGGTCCTCGCCGTGACCGGGCATTTCGGCAGCTGGGAGCTTCTCGGCGCCGGCGTCGCCTCACGCGGGCTTCCCGTCGATTTTCTCGTCGGCGAACAGGCGAACAGTCTCGTGAACGACCTCATGAACGATCTCAGGCGTTCGGCGGGCATCGGCATCATAGAGCGCGGAGTCGCGGCGCGCGGAGTATTCGACGCTCTCAAAAAGGGGCGGATCGTGGCGCTCCTCGCGGACCAGGACGCGCGCAAAGCGGGGGTGTTCGTCGATTTCTTCGGAACGCCCGCGTCGACGTTCCAGGGGCCGGCGCAGTTTGCGTGCCGCACGGGCTCGCCGCTGGTCTGCTGCTCCATCGTTCGCCGCGCGGACGAGACGCACGACGCGATCGTGTTCCCGCCGATCTACCCGGAGGCGGGCGCCGACCGCGAAGCGGAAGTCCTTCGCCTCACGCGGGAGCATACGAAGATTCTTGAGGATTGCGTGCGCCGCTATCCCGAGCAATACTTCTGGGCGCACCGGCGCTGGAAGACGAAGCCGCCCATCAACCCCTAGAGGATTTCTTCTCCGGACCCTGGCCGGGAAGGCTCTGGAATCCGATGGGCGATCCGTCGGGCCGGGTTCCCTTCTGCTGCGCGATCTGGATCGCGCCGAACGATTCCTCGAACTGCTTGATCGCGCCGGCGAGGACTATGTTGAGCGATTTTGCGGACTGCGGTGTCATGATGATCCGGGCGAACACCTTGGCCTTGTTGATTCCGGGTACCAAGCGCGCGAAATCAAGAATAAATTCGCTCCCAGTATGCGCGGTGAGGACGAAATTCGAATAGATGCCTTCAGCCGCCTTCTCGTCGAGCTCGATCGGGATCTGCTGTTGCTGTTGTTGTGGCTGGTTCTTTTCCATGAGCGCTCCTTTTCTTGCAGGCGTCTTTCTGGTATGATGTACCAGCTTTGGCGGAGCGAGTCAATAAGGAAGGCCTTCGATGTCTCTCAGATGTCCGAAATGCGGGCGTGAGCATGATGTCACTCTCTTCGAATTCGACCGTGAAGTCGTATGCGCCTGCGGCAAACGGCTTACGCTGAAAAACGGTCATGAGGAGAAGGGGGAGGGACGTGGGGCCGACCGCGCGCCGATCCGGGATATCAACTGGGAGTCTTTTGAAAAGGAGATATTCGACGCCGTGAATGCGCATCCGCGGCGTATCGATGTGGCGAGGGTGGAAGAGATCCGGGGGATGGCCGATCGGATTTCCGCGCTCATCAAGCAGAGCGATCTGCCGCGGGTCGATATCGAGATAGAGGTGCGGAATTTCCGCGAGTATGTGCTGGAGCATTTTCCCGAAAAGGAAGAGCTCTTCAAGGCTATATATATCAATCGGTTCAGGCGTCTCTGGGAAGAGCACAGAAAAGGGGAGGGGCCTCTTTTCGGGTGGGGCAAGCGCGGGGCGTGAGAAGCGGACAAGGCGAGCGGGGCCTCCGCGCCGAGACAAATGTCCTTGATATGGGTGCGCATTCTGCGGTATATTCCCGAAAGTATAAACTATAGTGAAAGAGGAAGTTCGCCCCTCTATCCGGGAATCTGACGGAGAACAGAGCGTTTTTTTATGCGAAAAAGCAGGGTGAGAGAGATGTGCCGCGCAATGCGCCGCTCACGGGTCGCCGTCGTCGGCGATATCATGCTGGACCGCTACATCTGGGGGGCGGTCGACCGCATCAGCCCCGAGGCGCCCGTGCCCGTCGTCGCCGTTAGGGACACGACACTCCGACCCGGCGGCGCCGCGAACGTCGCATGGAATCTTCTCTCG
>JBAZPL010000267.1:0-2814 GCA_041648155.1 Candidatus Krumholzibacteriia bacterium | reverse complement strand
AGAAGAGATACGATAACGTCGGTATCGTACACGTTCATCTGACAGCCGTAGCTTTCGCAGTATACATTCAATCGCTTCAAAACGCGCACGCTCCGATGACCGGTTTCGGGGCGGCATTGCCTTCAAGCGGCGTTCCGAAAAGAGTTCCGCGGGAGAAACGGCTCACTCGAACGGGAACGAGAAAGCCCCGCACGCCGATCTCTTTCGGAAGAAGAACCTCGCAATAGGTGCCTGTGAGCGAGTGGACGAGGGATACCCGCTGATGCACGGGCCCCTGCACGAGAGCGAGTTGCGTCGAGCCGACGTGCGATTCGAGGAAAGCGCGCTTTTTCGCCTTGCCGAGCTCAATGAGGCGTCCGCTTCGCTCCCGCCTTCTATCGGGGTCCACCGTCCCGCCCATGGCGGCTGCGGGCGTCTGCGGACGCGGAGAAAAGCCGAATACATGGAAATAGCTTATCGGCAGTTCGCGGACGAGTTCGAATGTATTCTCGAAGCAGGCCTCGGTTTCTCCGGGAAAACCGACAATGATATCGGTGCCGATCGCGATACGATCCCGTACGCGTGCGATTTCTTCGATTTTGCTTCGGAACCCGGATGCGCGGTAGGAACGGTTCATCGCCTCGAGGATACGATCGTCCCCGCTTTGAAGCGGAATGTGCAAATGAGGAGCAAGGCGATCCGTCGCTTGCACGAGATCGAGGAGTCTCGGCGTCACCTCGTTCATTTCGATGCTGCTCAGGCGAACCCGTACCGCGCTCGCGCGCTCGAGAATTGCCTCGATGAGTTCGGCGAGAGTGCCGGGCGGATCGAGATCCGCTCCGTAACGGCCGATGTGCACACCGCTGAGCACGACCTCGTGGTAGCCGTTCTCCTGAAGGATCGCTACCTGATCGAGGATCGCGGCGACAGGAACGCTGCGGCTCGGGCCTCTGGCGCGGGGGACGATGCAGTAGCTGCAGAATGCGTTGCAGCCCTCCTGGACCTTCACGAAGGCGCGCGAGCGATCGAGAAATCGGTCGATTTCGCTCTGTTCGGGCGTCTCGCTCCGGGAGGTCGCTTGCCGATCCGCCGGGAGGTCTCCCCGTTCTCTCTCGGCAATCGCGTCGATGATCGCCGGTATGGAGCTCTTCTCCCCGTTCCCGAGAACGAGATCCACCTCCCTCATTCCCTCGAGGCTCTCGCGCTGCGTCTCGGCGTAGCATCCGGTAACGACGACGAAGGAACAGGGATTCGTCCTCTTGGCCCGCCGCGCGGCCTTGCGGCACCGAGCGTCGCTCCTCGCCGTCACCGTGCAGGAATTGATGATGCAGATAGCCGCTCCGTCCTCGAATCGGCGAAATCTCCAATTTCTCCGGATGAGGGCTTCGCGAATCCATTCCGTTTCGAATTGATTGAGCTTGCAGCCTATCGTGATGGTCGAGAACGTCTTTTCCATTGTGCTCCGGTTCGATTCCCGGCGGAATCCGCAGATCGGGCCGGAAACGCCGAGAGGGTGGAATCCCACCCTCTCCGGCTTGTCTGCAGTATCGTCTTCACACGGTCAACCGGCCGTTGGACCGGTCCCTTCCGGCGCGGGGCCGGCGGCGGGGTTACCATCGGAGGGCTCGATATCGTCATCGTACGCCTCGTCGATGTCGTAATCGGCCGGCTCTCCCGCCTGATCATCTTTCGTATTCGTTGCGGCGGCCCGGTCCTGATCGGCCGTTTCGCGCTTCGGAAATTTCTTCCTGAAGGCGTCGATCTCATCCGGCGACCGGTTCTCGAGATACGCGCTCACGCTCAGAACGATGCGCTTGTTCTGAGGGTCGATCTTGATTACCTTGAGCGGAATATCCATGCCGACGTCGAAATGATCGGAAGGCTTGCGAAGGTTGTCGATTCCAAGATGCGATAGCGGAACGAACCCTTCGACGTCTTCCTTGAGCTCGACGACGGCCCCGCGATCGAGAAGCCTCGTGATCCTGCCTCGAAGTTCGATTCCGATGTTGAACTCCTTCGCAAGCTCGTTCCACGGGTTTTCCCTCGTCTGCTTCATTCCGAGACTGATACGACGCTTGGAGCTGTCGATCTCGAGAACGACCACCTCGAGCTCGTCCCCCTTGCGGACCGCTTCGGACGGATGACGCACGCGCTTCGCCCATGACATGTCCGAAATATGGACGAGACCGTCGATCCCGTCCTCGATCTCGACGAAGGCTCCGAAGTTTGTCAGGTTTCTGACCTTCCCCTTGAGACGGGTTCCCGGAGGGTATTTGCCTTCGAGGGCCTTCCACGGATCGGGCTCGAGCTGCTTGAGTCCGAGCGAGATCTTCTCGTGTTCCTTGTCGACGTTGAGGATAATCGCTTCGACGGTATCGCCGATCGCGACGACCTTCGACGGATGCTTCACGTGGCGGGTCCACGACATCTCGGAGATGTGAATGAGCCCTTCGATCCCTTTTTCGAGTTCGACGAATGCGCCGTAATCGGTGATCGATACGACCTTGCCGCGCATCTTCGTTCCGACGGGGTAGCGCAGATCGACGCCCTCCCACGGATACGGGGTGAGCTGCTTCAACCCGAGCGAGATGCGCTCCCGTTCCCGATCGAAATCGAGGATCTTCACCTTGAGCTTGTCGCTGATCGCGACGACTTCTGAAGGATGGCTCACCCTGCCCCACGTGAGGTCCGTGAGGTGCAGGAGCCCGTCGATGCCGCCGAGGTCGACGAACGCTCCGAAATCGGTGATGTTTTTGACGATTCCCTCGCGCTCCTGTCCGACGGCGATCTCGGCAAGCAGCTTCTTCTTCTTCTCGTCGCGCTCTTCCTCGAGAA
>JBAZPL010000266.1:0-2832 GCA_041648155.1 Candidatus Krumholzibacteriia bacterium | reverse complement strand
CCGGTATGAGCTCCTGGATCTTCACCGTCATGTCTTCCCTGCTCGACACGGCCTTGAGAACCTTGAGCGAATCGCCGCGCGCCGCGACGATGTTAAAGGTTCGCTCGAACCCTTTCGTCGCGCCGGGCGGTATGAGCATTTCGCCGTAATAGAGCCTCTGCGGATGAAGCTCGACGTCATTCATGATCGTGATCGCCACCGGAACGATTTTCTCCTTGAGCTTCGGGTTGTCGGTCGAGAGAACGATGTTCGACACGACGCTCTCGGGCGCGAGGTCGGCCTTTTTCCATGCCGTGAGACGGTATTTCTTACCCCGTTCGATCGTGTCCAGTTTGACGCCGATCTTCTCGTCGAGCCCTTTCGCCTTGCCGTCGTCGTCCCAGCCGGCGTTCGTGATATTCATCGGGGCCGCGGGCAGCACCGTGATATAGCTCTCGATCTTGAGCGCCTCGTCGACGAAGCCGGCCCAGCGCATCTCCCGCGAGAACTCCAGCGCCTTCGTCACGGTTCCCTGAACGTTGAGATTGAACTGCTCGTTCTCGGGATCGTTCGTCTTGACGGCGAAGGTCTTGTCGAACGGACCGGCGCCGATCTTTTTCCCGTCGATCTTGATGTAGACCTTGCCCTCCTGCCCGGGCGCGATGACTTTGTCGAAGTCGGCGACCGAGCACCCGCAGCTCGGCTTTACGCCGAGAATCTGGAGCTCGGCGCTGCCGATGTTCTTGATCATGAAGGTATGCTCGACGTTCTGCATCTCGAGAATTTCGCCGACCTGAACAGTCCTGTTCTCGGCAAGAACCTTGGGGGATTTTCCGGCAGGCTTGTCCTGGGCCGCCGCAATACCGTACCGGCCCGCCGAGACAAGGAGCACGAGCCCCGCCGCGATAATCATCCTCTGAATCTTCATGCGCTGCCCTCCAGCCCATGCTACGTTTCGAAGGGGCGACAAACAAGCTACTAATTATAAACCAAATGGGGGCCTTTGTTCCATATTAAAATCATTGGCGGCTTGCGCGCGCGATTTCTTTGGATTATGCTCTTGCGAGGGGGGGCGGAAACGAACCTCCCGGGAACACGTCATGACTGAAAACAGAAACAACGGCAACGAGATATACATGGACCACATCGCGGCGGCGCCGGTGAGGCGGGAGGCCGCGGATACCATGGTAACGCTGCTCAGGGACGGTTTCGGAAATCCCCAGAGCGTCCATGGGCGCGGCCAGGCCGCGGCGGAAGTCCTAAGCCGGGCGTGCGAGCAGGTCGCCTCTCTCGTCGGCACCGATCCGTGGGACGTGATCTTCACGGCGACCGGCTCCGAGGCGAACAACCTGGCCCTCAAGGGCATCGCCCCCGCCCGGAAGAAGAAATCGAACCGGATAATCGTCTCGGCCATCGAGCATCATTCCATAATGAATCCGGCGAGGACGCTCGCGAAGGAAGGATACGAGCTCGTGATCCTTCCGGTCGACCAATACGGTCTCGTGTCGCCCGAAAGCCTCGAGGCGGAGCTCGCAAAAGGCGCGGCGCTCGTATCTATCATGCACGCCAACACGGAGATAGGAACGATCGAGCCGATCGAGGAACTTGCCGCGCTCTGCAGAAAAGCGGACGTTCCGATGCATTCTGACGCCTGGGGCACCGCGGGGATCGTTCCCGTCGATATGGCGAAGCTGGGCGTGAGCGCCCTCTCCATCGCCGCCCAGAACTTCGGCGGCCCCCCCGGGGCGGCGGCCCTCATTCTCCCGAAAGGGACTCCCGCGCGGGGGATGATCGAGGGAGGAGTGCAGGAGCGCGGCCTGCGCGCCGGCCAGGAGAATATCCCCGCGATCGCCGGCATGGGCGTCGCGGCCGAGCTGGCCGAGAGCGAGCTCGAGACCGTCGCCGCGCGCATGCGGCCGATCCGCGACGCGCTCCTCCGGCGGCTCCCGGCGGAGATCGACCACGTGATCGTGACGGGGCACCCGGAGCAGCGGCTCCCCAACCACGCGAGCTTCTGCGTCGAGTACATCGAGGGGGAAGGCATGCTCCTTTTCCTCGACCAGAAGGGCATCCGGGCGGCGAGCGGTTCGGCGTGCACGTCCAAGTCGCTCAAGGGAAGCTCCGTGCTTCAGGCGATCGGCGTCGAAACGGCGCTCGCCCAGGGCTCGATAGTCTTCACGATGGGGCCGAGGAACCGTCCCGAGGACATCGATACGATACTTTCCGTGATGAAGCCCGTCGTCGCGAGGCTTCGAGAGATGTCACCGATTTACAAAAGGAAGTAGGCTATGGCGCTCTACAGCGACAAGGTGATGGATCATTTCATGAATCCCCGGAACGTCGGGGAGATACCGGACGCCGACGGCGCCGGCGAGATCGGAAACCCTGTCTGCGGGGACATGATGACCTTCTATATCAAGGTCAGGAACGACCGCCTCGTGGACGTGAAATTCAAGACCTTCGGGTGCGGCGCCGCGATCGCCGTTTCGAGCATGGTGAGCGAGATGGCGAAGGGGAAAACGCTCGACGAGGCGATGAAGATCACGAACGAGTCCGTCGCCGAGGAGCTCGGTGGGCTCCCGAAGAACAAGATGCACTGCTCGAACCTCGGCGCCGACGCGCTCCACGCCGCGATCGAGAACTATCGCGCGAAAAAGGCCGGAGTCCCTGCGAAGACCGGCGCGGCGCACGACCACGGCGGCGAATGCACGTGCCCGTTCTGCGACACGGAGCTCGCCGAGGAAGAATCCCCCATGTGCCGGAGCTGCGGCGTCTCGTTCGAGACCTGCTCCGCGTGCGGGAAGCTCGTGTCGAACAAGGACAAGAGCTGTCCGCACTGCGGCGCCGGACGCG
>JBAZPL010000265.1:0-2856 GCA_041648155.1 Candidatus Krumholzibacteriia bacterium | reverse complement strand
TCCGACGCTTCTGACAATCGGGAAGATCGTTCGGGAAGAAAGGCTGCTGCGGGCCACGCTCCCCGGCTATGTTCAATACGCGCGTTCCACAAAGGCGCTCGTCCCGTTCGTGTTATGATAGCGAGGTGATTCCATGTACTACATAGTCGAGAGCGACAAATCGTTCGCCAAGGCGTCGAAGGACCTCGAATCGGCGATCGTGATTCATGGCTTCGGGGTGCTGCATGTCCACGACCTGGGGGCCACGCTCCGCGGCAAGGGCATTGCATTCGATGAGGAGTGCAAGATTTTCGAGGTCTGCAATCCGGTGCAGGCCGCAAAGGTCCTGGCAACCGATATGCGGCTCAACATGGCGCTGCCGTGTCGCATCTCGGTGTTCACGGAGAAGGGCGTAACGAAAATCGGCCTCATTAGGCCGGTGCAAATGCTCGCCGCGCTATCTCAGGAGGCGGCGTTGATTCAAGTAGCCAAAGAGGTTCAGGAGAAGGTCATCCAGATGGCCAACGACGCGAAATGAAGATATCGGACATTCCTTTCGGCACCACCGACTGGTCGTCGGTCGAGCGAACCGAGCACAAGGGGGAAACGGGCGTCGCGTACTGGCGCACGCGCCAGTTCGGCGGCATCCGCGTCCGCATGGTCGAGTACTCGCCGGGCTACAAGGCCGATCACTGGTGCGAGAAGGGACACATTCTCCTCTGCCTCGAGGGGGAGCTGCACACCGAGCTCAAGGACGGTCGAACGTTCGTCCTCAAACCGGGTATGAGCTATCAGGTCGCCGACGGCGCGGAACCGCATCGCTCGTACACCTCGGTCGGCGCGAAGCTCTTCATCGTCGACTGAGAGCATACGCACTGGCAGACAAGGCGCTATTTCTGAATTGCCAGACACCGTCTGGCATTATCGCTCCGTCAAAGAAAAAGCGAGGCAGACGGAGTCTGAAGGATCTGGTGTAGCGGATTCCCGGGAACCACAAGCCGAGGGAGATCGACTGGGGGAAACCGAGAGGCAGGGAAGAGTGGTAGTTGAAACTTCTGCTCCAGGTGCGCTAACCTGAGTCCAGCTATGATCCGGCTCCGATTACGAGCGGCATAGGGAATTCGGCGAAAGGCAGCGATGAAGATTGATCCCCCGCAGCTTCTTTATCAGGTTAAGGTCACCTTGCAGGAAACGGATCCTCCCGTGTGGCGGCGGCTGCTCGTGAGGAGCGACACGACGCTTCTGCAGATGCATCGGATTCTTCAGGTCGCGATGGGGTGGAAGGACTATCACCTGCATGAGTTTCGAGCCGGCGCCGTCCTGTTCGGCGAATCCGATCCGGATTACGGGGTCAGACGCATCAGCGAGAAGGCTACGTTTCTGGCGGATGTGCTCCGTAAGGTCGACGATCGTCTCGAATATGAATACGATTTCGGCGATAGCTGGGAGCATGAGATCCTCCTGGAGGAGATAACCGAGCTCGATCCCGATGCAATGTATCCCGTTGTCGTCGCGGGAGAACGAGCCTGTCCTCCTGAGGACGTGGGCGGCACCGAAGGATATCGAAATTTCTTGCGGGCAATCGCCGATCCGGGCGATCCCGAGCATGACGAGTATCTCGTCTGGTGCGGGGGCAGCTACGATCCGGACAAGTTCGACGCGAGCTCAATAAACATGATTCTGGAGAGGCGCAGGATGCAGCGGTGACGCACGCGGCGCCGCGATGGAAAGGATTCGTGATCGCACGTGGACGCGAACGATTACATCGGCCCCGGAGACAAGCCCGCACCGCATGAGACCGCGCTCCTTCTCGTCGATATCCAGAACGACTACTTCCCCGGCGGAAAGAACGAGCTCGAGGGAAGCGTCGCGGCAAGCCGGCGCGCGGGAGAGCTTCTGGCCCTGTGCCGGCGATTGGAGCTTCCGATCATTCACGTTCAGCACGTCTCGACGCGGCCCGGCGCGACATACTTTCTTCCCGACACGGCCGGCGTGCGGATCCACGAGAGCGTGGCGCCGATCGCAGGCGAGCTCGTCCTTCAGAAGCATTATCCCAACGCCTTCCGCGACAAGCAGCTCCTCGTCCAGCTCGGCCTCAAGCACGTCGCGCGCCTCGTCATCTGCGGAATGATGACGCACATGTGCGTGGACGCGACGGTGAGGGCGGCGTGCGATCTCAAATTCGAATGCATCCTCGCGGGGGACGCCTGCGCGGCGAAGGCGCTCGCCCACGAGGGCCGCACCGTCGCAGCGCAAGACGTCCACGCGGCGTTTCTCGCCGCGCTCGACGGCACGTACGCGAAGGTGATGAGCTTCTTGGAGGTCGCCGCCCTGCTGAGCTCGCCCAAAGCGTGACGCCGGCCCGCCCGCCCCATAATTATTCTAAATAAGATCGCCACTTGGGTGTATGGCTCATGGTGAACCATATTCCGAAAGGAGATTCCATGTCTTTCAGAGCCATCACGACCCGCGCCGCCGCGGCGCTTCTCGCCGTCGCCCTCCTCGCCGCCGGGGCATACGCCACGAACGGTATGAACCTCGAAGGCTACGGGCCGATGTCGGTCGGCATGGGCGGAACGTCGTTCGCCTTCTGGAACGGCACCGCCGCCGTCATGAACAACCCGGCCACCCTCGGCCTCCTGACGAACGGGATGCACCTTGATCTCGCCCTCGGGAACCTCGGCCCCGATGTCAATGCGATCGCCACGACGCCGGGCGGCGCGATGGGAGCCATCTCCTCGAGCACCGCGTTCTACATGCCGGCCCTCGGCTTCGTGGTGAAGAAGAACGCATTCGCCTTCGGGCTCGCCGTGTTCAGCCAGGGCGGTATGGGCACCGAATACGGGAAAGAATCGTGGATGGCCGACCCGAGCCAGG
>JBAZPL010000264.1:0-2866 GCA_041648155.1 Candidatus Krumholzibacteriia bacterium | reverse complement strand
CGTCCGATCTCCCTTCGCGAGAACGACCGCGTCTTTCACCGAAGGATGCTCCCGGAGGGCGAATTCGATCTCTCCCGGCTCGACACGGAATCCCCGGACCTTGACCTGGTGGTCGACGCGCCCAACGAACTCGATATTCCCGTCGGACAGGAAACGCGCTATGTCTCCCGTTTTGTAGAGGCGTGAATCCGGGCCGCCGATGAATGGGTTGCGTATGAACCTCGCGGCAGTGAGTTCGGGACGATTGAGGTATCCGTCTGCTAGCCCTACCCCGCCGATATGGATTTCGCCCGCGATACCGACAGGAACCGGGCGCACGAGCGAGTCGAGCAAGTAGATCTTCGAGTTCTGAATCGGCTTGCCGATCGGCGTATTCCGGTCGCGGGCGGTCCGCGGGTCAATGTTATAGAGGGTCGAAATGATTGTCGCCTCGGTTGGTCCATAAGCGTTCACGATTGTGAGCCCGGGTACCCGTTCCATGATCGAAGCAAGGAGTCTCTCATTGATTGGTTCTACACCGACCATGAGCCTTTGCAGGGAGAGCCGGCCGGGGTTGTTCTGGATCCATGAGAGGAGATCGTTGAGCATAATGGGCGGTATGTAGCTGCTCGAGATGCCGTTCTCGCTCAGCCATTCGATGAATGCATTGCTGTCGTAGCGAACGACATCAGGAACGAGGTGCAGGGTGCCCCCGGCGAGCAGAGATGAGAATAGTTCGTAGACGGAGGCATCAAAGCTTATGCTTGCCCAAAGGCTGCACCGGTACCCAGGAAGAATCGGCTTGCGCTTATTGAAATCGGTGAAGAGGTTGGGGATTCCCGCGTGTCGGCAACATACCCCTTTCGGTTGGCCCGTTGAACCCGATGTGTAGATAACATATGCGAGGTTTTTGGGTCCGATACCCCTCGATGGGTTGTCGGCGGATTCGCTGGCGATCTCATCCCAGTCTGTGTCCATGCGAATCGTGTGCGCTCCATGAGGTGGAAGGATTCTGAGAACCTTCTCCTCTGTGAGGAGCACCGGCGCGTTCGTATCCTGGAGCATGAATGCCAAACGTTCCTGCGGATATGTGGGATCCAGGGGTACATATGCGCCTCCAGCCTTGAGCGTCCCCATGATCGCCACGACTATATTCGTATTGCGATCCATGCAAATGGCGGTAAGCGTGTTGGCACCGATTCCGAGTCTTTTCAATCGGTGAGCGAGCTTGTTCGCACGCTCGTTGAGTTCGCGGTAGGTGAGCGTTGTGTTCTCGAACACGACGGCGGCTGCATCGGGTGTCTGTTCCGCTTGCGTCTCGAAAAGGCCGGGAATTGTTGCGTCGCGTGGATAATCAGCCGTTGTTTCATTCCATTCGACGAGGATCGTGTGCCGTTCCTTCCCGGTGAGCATCGGTAGCTCGCCGACCGTGCTGCGGGGATTGGAGGCCATTCCCTCGAGGAGCGTTCGGTAATGGCCGAGCATCGCTTCCATCGCCCCGTCGTCAAAGAGGCTGCGATTGTAATCGGCGACGATGCGGGTCTCCGGTTCCTCGTAGATATCGAGAGATACGGGTATGTTTGTCTGCTGCAAGACGTCCCACTGGCGCTTGAGAAAATTCCCGCCGAGCGCAGTGAGGACCGCTTCCCACGGACGCCGCTGGGAATTCAAAAGGCTCTCAAAGATAGGCATTCCGGGAGGAACTTCACTCCATCTCTGGATGTTGGCGAGAGAACTGTGCTCGTAGGCGCGGGTGGCGACGTGCTGGGCTCTCAGCTCTCTCAGAAAGGCGATCAACGGCATCCCCTCGTCGATCCGCGCGCGGACCGGAAGGGTGTTGATGAACATGCCTATGATCGAATCGGCGCCCGGGATCGGCACGCCGCGACATCCCCTGACCGACGCGAAAACGACGTCCTTCGCGCCGGTATACCTGCCGAGGATAATGGACCACGCCGCTTGAAAACACGTATAGAGCGTGCAGCCGTTCTCCTTCGCGAACGGCTTGAGCACTGCCTTGACCGCGGGAGCGAGGATGATTTCCTTCTTGCCGTAGCTCTGCTTGGCCTTCGAGAGCTTCTGCGGATCGTGCGCTATCGATAGGGAAACGGGAGTCGCGAAACCTTTGAGGAGCTCCCGCCAGAATTTCTCGGCTGCCCCGGCGTCCTGTTTCTGCAACCAGTCTATGTACGTCCGGTAGGGGGGCGGCGTCTCGAACTCCACGCTCCTTCCCTCGAGCGATGCTTCATATATCGCAAAGACCTCTTTCAGGATTGCGGCGACGGAAACCCCGTCGAGGATCATATGATGGAGGGGCCATACGAAGATGTTCTCTGCCTCGGAGAGGAGGAAGACGGCGATCCGGATCAACGGAGCCTTGGAGATATCGAATCCCCGGTGCCGGTCGGCATCGAGATACGCCTCGAACCGGGCGCTCTGTTCGGTGGGAGGGAGCCCCGTCAGGTTATGCACGACGAACTCGAGATCCACCTCGTCGTATACATCCTGGAGCGGCACCTCGAGTCCTTCCCAGCGGATAGCGGTTCTCAAGATCGCGTGCCGCACGACGACCGCGCTCCATGCACGTTCAAACGCCGGCGCGTCGAGCGAATGGTGCATGCGGCAGATAATCTGGGAAATGTCGACGCCCGAGTGGGGCGCGAAGAGGGCGTTGAAGAGCATTCCTTCCTGCAGCGGGGACAGCGGGTAGGAATCGATCACACTCCTCATGCTGCCGTTACCTCCTGAATGCCTTTCAACCGAGCGGGATTTGTTCGAGCTCGAGGTACGTTCCCGTTTTGTCGTAGACCGCTTTGCGGACGCGCGCAATGAGCTCCATGATGTCGGATGCCGTCGCGGAGCCCGCGTTGACGATGAAATTCGCGTG
>JBAZPL010000263.1:0-2893 GCA_041648155.1 Candidatus Krumholzibacteriia bacterium | reverse complement strand
CGAAGGGCCGCGGGGGGAAGCTTCATATCGAATCGTCTTGCGGTGATCGTGATCGCGATTCTTTTCGGTGCGAGCCTGGCCGGCTGGATTGCGACCGAGATTGTTCCTTCCGATCTTCCCGATAGAATGGATTTCTTCCGCGAAGCATGGGGGGGCGCCGCCGTGAAGCTCGTCACGGTGCTGCATCTCCACGATCCTTTTCACTCTTTCTGGTATCGTTTCGCGCTCGCGTTGTTTTTCGCGGTTCTGCTCCTCTGCATAGCGTCGCGATGGAGGCAGCTTTCGCTGAAATCGTGGCGCGCCTCGCTCCCCGCCTCCTCCGGCGATCTCGGCGCAAAACGGCTCTCGTTCGAATTGTCCTGGCGGCTCCTCGAGAGCGGCGACCGGGGGCTCCGGGATCCCGTCGTGCATTTTGCGGAGCGGTACGGGCGTGCCGAATCGATCGGCGCGGATGCGCTCCGCGGTCATTTTTCGCGCATCGCCGCGCTGTTCAGGAAGAGGGGATACCGCATAACCTCCCGCGAGAGCGCGGAGGGTATCGCGTTTGCCGCCTCCTCGGGAAGATTGCGTTCGCCGGGAACCATGCTTTTCCATGTGGGCTTGTTGGTAATAACGATCGGCGGGGGCATCGGAAGTTACGCCGGCCGGCGCGAGACGGTGTTCGTGAAAGAGGGCTCGGCCGTTCCGTTTCCGCGGGACAGCTCGCTCACGCTCCGCGTCGACGATTTCGCCATCGTGACGACGGAGCGCCGGGAGATACGGAGCTTCGTATCGACCGTGTCGATCGTCGACGCGCGGGGGAATGCAATCGCGTTCGGCAACGTCGAGGTAAACCATCCGATGAAGGTCGGCGGGAGCCGCATCTACCAAAGCGAGTTCACCATCGACGAAAACGAGTTCGCACGGGCGCGCGTCGATTATTCGCTGCGGGAGAGGGACGCGCGCGGCTCGCTCGATCTCCCTCCCGGCGAGCCCGTCGCGATCGGCGATAGCACGATCACGGTAAGGGCACTTCGCTACCTTCCCGATTTCCGGATGAGCCACGAGGGAGCGTTCTCGGCGAGCTCGTTTCCCGCGAACCCGGCCCTCGAGATCGAGGTCGCAAGCGGGGGAGAGTCGGAGCGCGGCTGGCTCTTTTTCTACCACGGGGATTTCAGCAAGCGATTCAACGCGCCCGTCGATCTCGTCCTTACGCGATGCGAACCCGTATACTACACGGGGCTCGAGGTGAGCGCCAATCCCGGGGCGGGGGTCCTCCTCGCCGGCTTCGCCGCCGCCTCGCTCGGGCTTCTCCTTATGTACGCGTGCAATCCGCGGATCGTGAAGGGGTTCGCCCGCCCCGACGCAATCGTCGTCGCGGCCGGAGAGCACCGCTGGAAGGCGAGCTTTGAGCGGGAATTCGCCGATCTGCGCGAGGCGATTCGGGAGGAAATCGGTAAAGGGGGGGAACAATCATGACATCCGCGCTCGATATGAAGTTTTTCTGGCTGTCGTTCTGGACGTATCTCGCCGCTTTTCTCATCTTCTCCGTGTACGCGGCGGTCCGCAAGCGCGGAGTCGGCGTCACGGCGACGGCCGCCTTTATCGCGGCGTTCGCGCTGCACACAGCGGGCCTCGCCGCGCGGTGGATCATCACGACGCATCCGCCCCTCTCGACCATGTATGAATACGCCGTGACGATGTCGTGGGCGGTCGCGCTGTCCTTTATCGTCGTCATGGCGCGTTTCCGGCGCATGGTGCTCGGAATCGTCGTGTCACCCGTTCTCCTCATCGTCCTCGTCATCGCCTCGCTCCTTCCGAAAGAAGCGTCGAAACAGCTGATGCCTGCGCTGCAGAGCTACTGGTTCTACATTCACGTGACGCTCGCCGCGTGCGCGGAGGGCGCGTTCATCGTGGCGGCGGGAGCGGGAATCATATACCTGATCCGCCGGAGGGCCGGAGCGGGGGAAAAGGATTTCCTCCCCTCGCGCGACCTGCTCGAGGAGATCATCTCGCGCTCGCTCCGCATCGGCTACCCGCTCTTCACGATCGGCGCGCTTTTCGCCGGGGCCATATGGGCGCAGTACGCGTGGGGAAGGTTCTGGAGCTGGGATCCCAAGGAGACGGGTTCGCTCGTCCTCTGGCTCTATTACACCCTGCTGCTCCACCAGAACGTGCGCGGCGCCTGGCGCGGAAAAACGCTCGCCGTCCTGTCGATCGTGGGACTCGCGATCGCCATCGTCTCGTTCCTCGGGAATCTCTTCTTCGGCGGATTGCACGCGTACGTATAGCGCCGCACGCGGGTCCTGTCGGCCCCCCCGCGGGTCCTGTCGCCCATTGCACCCCGCACGTGCTCGCTCGCAAAGCTCGCTGCGCTGCGTGCGGGGACCCCATGGGCGCCACCCGCTAGTCGGGATGCGGGGGCCCCACCAGCGTCACCCGCGCAAGATTACCTGATGAGGAGGATTTTTCGCTCGATGCGCATCTTGCCCGCCCTGCCGAGGGCGAAGTAAACGCCCGGCGCGAGCGCCCGTCCGGCGCCGTCCGTCCCGTCCCACGCGACCGCGTGGGTTCCGCTCGAGACGGATCCCGAGAGCAGGTTCCTCACGCAGCGCCCGGTCACGTCGTAGATCCTGATGCTCGCCGTGCACGCATCCGGCACGGAGAGCTCGACGTTCGTCGAGGCGCTGAACGGATTGGGGCTCGATGTGATGACGGGACCGATGTTCGGCGGGAGGAGCGGATCGGTGTCCTCTCCGCCCGTTCCGTTCGCGGGATCGATGTATTCGCGATAGTAGATCTCCTGGTTCCCGTCGCGCGAATCGACCCAGGCGAGATGGAGGTTCCGATTCGGTCCGGCGAGAAGGCAGGGGAGCTCCGATGCACCGGCGGCATTCGAGATACGGACCGGGCC
>JBAZPL010000262.1:0-2893 GCA_041648155.1 Candidatus Krumholzibacteriia bacterium | reverse complement strand
CAAGGTGCAGCCGGTCGCTCGCGTGACCGGTTACGCGACGGGCGGCATGAAGCCCGAGTGGGTCATGATGGCGCCGACCGTGGCCATCCCGAAGCTCCTCAAGAAGGTGGGCCTTACGATCGACGATTTCGACGCGATCGAGCTCAACGAGGCATTCGCGGTGCAACCGTGCGCCGTCATGAAAGAGCTCAAGATGAATCCTGCGAAGGTCAATATAAACGGCGGCGCGGTTGCGCTCGGCCACCCGATCGGCTGTTCGGGCGCGCGCGTCCTCGTGACGCTGCTCCACGTCCTGAAGCAGACGGGAGGGAAGCGGGGCCTCGCTTCGCTCTGCCTCGGTGGCGGAAACGCGGTCGCACTCTCGGTCGAGATGCTGTAAGGGAGGACGGAACATGGATGTGAAGAAAATTGCGGTCATCGGCGCGGGTACGATGGGAAACGGCATCGCGCAGGTATTCGCGCAGCGCGGGTACCCCGTCGTCATGATCGATATAAAAGACTCGTTCGTGGAGCGGGGAATCGCCGCCATCGAGAAAAGCCTCTCGCGGCTCGTCAAGAAAGAGGCGATCAGCGAAGCCGCGAAAGCCGAGGCGCTCGGACGCATCAAGGGCTCGACGAGCCTCAAGGACGCCTCCTCCGCCGACCTCGCCATCGAGGCGGTTCTCGAGGATTTTGCGATGAAGACGAAGGTGTTCAAGGAGCTCGACGGGCTCCTCGGAAAGGACGCGATCCTTTCGACGAACACATCCTCGATCTCGATCACGGCGCTCGCGGCCCAGACGTCGCGCCCAGACCGGTTCATCGGGATGCATTTCATGAATCCGGTGCCGGTCATGAAGCTCGTCGAGATCATCAGAGGGCTCGCGACGAGCGACGAGACGACCGCCGCGATCGTCGATCTGAGCAAGAAACTCGACAAGGTCCCGGTCGAGGTCAACGACTACCCCGGGTTCGTCTCGAACCGCGTTCTTCTTCCGATGATCAACGAGGCGGTCTACTGCCTGATGGAGGGAGTGGCGACGGCCGAGGCGATCGACGACGTGATGAAGCTCGGGATGAACCATCCGCTCGGCCCGCTCGCGCTCGCGGATCTTATCGGCCTCGATATCTGTCTCAATATTCTCAACGTTCTCTATTGCGGGCTCGGGGATCCGAAGTACCGCGCGTGCCCCCTCCTCAAGAAGATGGTGGACGCCGGATACCTCGGGCGGAAAACGGGCCGCGGATTCTACACGTACGAGAAGGGATGAGGGATCTGAGTGCTCGGATTCACGAAGAGGATGCACAGACAGCCGGGGCTGGCCCCCGGCACCCTCGTTCACATCGGCGAGAAGAAAGTCGAGAATGTCCGGATCACCGTCATGGATTTCGACGGCGAGGGTTTCCGGGAGAAGGTCATCGAGAGCGTCGATGAGTGCTTCGCGTACCGGGACAAGCCGACGACCACGTGGATCAACGTGGATGGCGTCCACGACGTCGGAATTATCGAGAAGATCGGCGCCTGCTTCGGCATTCATCCGATTGTTCTTGAGGACATTGTCAATACCGTGCAGCGGCCGAAGATGCTCGATTTCGGCGATTACCTGTTCATCTCGCTCAAGATGCTCTATTTCGAAGGGTCCCGCGAGCGGGTGAAGGTCGAGCAGGTGAGCTTCATTCTCGGCCTGAACTTCGTCATCTCGTTCCAGGAGGACATCGGGGACGTGTTCGATCCCGTGCGGGACCGGATCCGCAAGGGAACCGGGAAAATACGGCGGACGGGGGCTGATTATCTCGCCTATTCGCTCATCGATTCGATCGTCGACGGCTACTTCGTGGTTTTCGAATGGCTCGGCGAGCGGATCGAGGAGATTCAGGAACGGCTCGTCGTCGATCCGACCGGGGAAAACCTGAAGACGATCCATCATCTCAAGAGCGAGATGATCGAGCTCCGCAAGGCGGTCTGGCCGCTCCGCGAGGTGATCGCGAACCTCGAACGCGTCGAATCGCCGCTCGTGCGCAAGGACACGCTCATTTTCCTCCGGAACGTCTACGGGCACACGATCGAGATCATCGAGACGATCGAATCGTTCCGCGACCTCATGGCCGGCATGATCGACATCTATCTCTCGAGCTTGAGCATGAAGCTGAACGAGGTCATGAAGGTGCTGACGATCATCGCGACGATCTTCATCCCGCTCACCTTCGTCGTCGGCATCTACGGGATGAACTTCCGGTACATGCCGGAACTCGGGTGGCGGTTCGGGTATCCGATGGTTATGCTGATCGTCCTCACGATCGGCGTTTCGATGCTCGTGTATTTCCGCAGGAAGAAATGGCTGTGAGCGGCTCCCCCGCGCGGGTCCTGCCGCCCTATTTCTCGATGAGCTCGACGAGAACCCCGAGCGTCGACTTGGGATGCACGAACGCGACGAGCTTGCCCTCCGCGCCGGGTCTCGGTGTTTCGTCGATGAGGCGCACACCGCTCTCCGCGAGTTCCTTCATCACGCGCTCGATACCCTCGACTTCAAAGCACAGATGGTGAATGCCGGGGCCCCTCTGCTCAACGAACTTCGAGACGGTGCTCTCCGGGCCGATGCCTTCGAGGAGTTCGATTGTCGTGTTTCCCGTCGAGAGGAAGGCGACCTTGACGCCCCGTTCGGGAAGGGCCTTCTCGTCGATGCAGGAAAGCCCGAGGGCGTCGGAGAAAACCTTCTTCGCCTCTTCGAGGTTCTTGACCGCGATTCCGATATGATTGACGGCGCCGAGCCGGTGGTGCATGACGACCTCCCCGGTATCGAGGGTAAACAAAGCTTCCCGCCCGCGCGTCAGGTGCCGAGCGCGGGGTTATAATGTCCGAAGACCTTCTCGAGCGAGCCCGAGATCTCGCCGAGGGTGCAGTTTCCCCTGACCG
>JBAZPL010000261.1:0-2909 GCA_041648155.1 Candidatus Krumholzibacteriia bacterium | reverse complement strand
ATTATCCGGATTTTCGGGATTACTCCGTCGAGCATGACGAGACGAGCCCGCGGCTCGCGGCGGCGGGGAGCAGGGATTCCGTGAGGGGCATGCTCGTCAAGGCGGGCGTCGGGGGATCCCGGAGGAGGCGGCTTCCTCTTTCCGTCGATCTCAGGGGCTGGTGCTCTCCCGTCGAGGATCAGGGCTCGCTCGGTTCATGCACGGCGAACGCGGCCGCGGCGCTCGTCGAATACTTCGAGCGGAAGGCGTTCGGGAAGCACATCGACGCCTCCCGCCTCTTTCTCTACAAGGTAACCCGGAATCTCATGAGATCGAAAGGGGACACGGGTGCCTTTCTCAGGACGACGATGGGCGCGCTCGTCCTCTTCGGCGCGCCTCCCGAGGAGCATTGGCCCTACCGCGAGGCCGATTTCGACGTCGAGCCGACCGCTTTCTGTTACGCATTCGCCCAGAATTATCATGCGATCAGCTACTATCGTCTCGATCCGCCGGGGACGGCGGCGGCGGATCTCCTCGCCCGGATAAAGACGAATCTCGCCGCGGCCCTTCCTTCGATGTTCGGATTCACCGTGTACAGCTCGATCGAGCAAGCCGGATCGACGGGCCGGGTGCCGTTTCCCGTCACCGGCGAACGGATCTTCGGCGGGCACGCGGTCGCGGCCGTCGGCTACGACGATCGGATGAAAATACGTAACGCGTCACCGCGGGGGAAGGAAACCGTCGGGGCGCTTCTCGTCAGGAACTCATGGGGCGCGGAGTGGGGGGAAAAGGGATACGGATGGCTTCCGTACGAGTACGTGCTCGAAGGTCTCGCCGACGACTGGTGGTCGCTTCTCAAGAGCGAGTGGATCGATACGGGAGCGTTCAGGATCTGAAGGAGGACATGCGATGAAAATGCGAACCGCCGAATGGGTCGTGCTCGCAATCGTGATCATTTCATTCATTCTCGGGTTCATGCTCTACGATAGGATGCCCGCGCAGATGGCTTCGCACTGGAACGTCAGGGGCGAGGTCGACGGATTCATGTCGCGCTTCTGGGGACTCTTCCTGGCGCCGATAATCCTCGCCGGTCTATTTCTGCTCTTTCTCGCGATTCCGCGCACCGATCCGCTCAAGCACAACATAGAGACGTTCAGGATTCACTTCGGGCGATTCATGATACTCCTATTCCTTTTTCTGATTTACCTGTACCTCCTGACGATCGCGTGGAATCTCGGCCGCCGGTTCGTCATGATCAGATTCCTCGCGCCCGGATTCGCGATTCTTTTCTTTTTCTGCGGCGTTTTTCTGGAACGCACGAAGCGGAACATGTTCATCGGCATCAGGACGCCATGGACGCTGACGAGCGACCGCGTGTGGGACAGGACGCACCGGCTGGGCGGGACACTGTTCAAGATCGCCGGCGTGCTGTCCCTGGGCGGGATCGCGTTCCCTTCGTATGCGATCTATTTCGTTCTCGCGCCGGTGCTGCTCGCCGCGCTCATCGCGACCGTGTATTCCTACCGGGAGCATGTGAAGGAGTCGAGAGAGGGAGCGTCTCCGAAGTAGCCGGCAGCGCCGGTCATCCGACGAAGGCGGCGGCGAGCCTGTCGGCAACGCAGAATCCGCTCACCGTGGGCGCGGCGCGGCCGTCCGCGATCGTGACCAGTCCTGCGTCGACGAGCGGCTCCAGCGTGCGCTCCCAGCCCGGGTAGCGCCGCAGCGCCTCGAGGGGCACGCCGTCGCGGGTCCTGAATCCGAGAAAGAGCGTCTCGAGCGCGATCTCATCGTCCCCCAGCGTTTCCGAATCCTCAACGGCACTTTCTCCACGCTCGAGCAGCCGGCAGTACGATTCCACGGAGCGCGCGTTCCACCACCTTTTCCCGTCGCGGAAAGAATGGGCGGAGGGCCCGAGGCCGAGATACGGTAGGCGGTTCCAGTATTTTCGATTGTGCCGGGATAGAAGCTCTTCTCCCCGCGCGAAGTTCGAAATCTCGTAGTGAACGTAGCCGCGCGCCGTCAGAATCGCGGACGTTTCCATGAAAAACGCCCTCTGGGTTTCCTCGTCGATCGCGGCGAGCGACCCCGCCTCGATCATCGCGCCGAATTCGGTCGAGCGCTCGATCATCATCTGATAGCAGGAGAGGTGCTCCGGCCGGTACTCGAGAGCGTACTCGAGCGTCCGCCGCCACAGATCGATGCTCTGGCCCTCGAATCCGTAGATGAGATCGATGCCGATATTCGAAAAGCCCGTTTCCCGGAACAGCGCGAGCGCCTCGCGCGCGCGAGAGGCGTCGTGCCGTCGCCGCAGGAAGCGGAGCGCGCCGTCGTCGAACGATTGCACGCCGAGGCTCACGCGATTGATGCCGAGCCCGCGCCAGTCCGCGATCGCGCGCGGCGTCACGTCGTCGGGATTCGCCTCGATCGTCGTTTCGGAGCCGGCCGCGAGATCGAAGACGTCCGTGAGGATCTCGAAGAGGCGCGCAGTTTCCGCCTCGCGCAGGAGGGACGGTGTGCCGCCCCCGATGTAGAGCGTGTCGAACGTTCCGAAGACGCCGCGGTACCGCGTCGCCTCGCTCGCGAGGGCCTCGAGCCAGCGCTCGACGGGCGTTCCCGAGGTGATCGAGTAGAAATCGCAGTACGGGCATTTCGTTTTGCAGAAGGGAACGTGGATGTAGAGCCCGGGCAGGGGGCCGCCCGGATCGCGCGAGGTCCCGGGCGCGGAGCCGCCCCGCAGGCCTGCGATCTCCCGATCATTCATCATCGGTCTTGAGAACCGCCACGAAGGCGCTCTGCGGGATCATCACCTGACCCACGGAACGCATCTTCTTTTTCCCCTTCGCCTGCTTCTCGAGGAGCTTGCGTTTCCGGGTGATGTCGCCGCCGTAGCACTTGGCCGTGACATCCTTGCGGAAGGGCGCGACGGTCGA
>JBAZPL010000260.1:0-2969 GCA_041648155.1 Candidatus Krumholzibacteriia bacterium | reverse complement strand
TCGCGGCGTTCCTCGGAACCGGATACCTGGCGCAGCGTTACGGCTGGACGAATCCGCTTTACCTCTGGGGGCTTCTCTGCATCGCCGCCGCGTTCGCGGGTCTCGTCATATCGCGCGGAACGGACGGCGCCGAGGGAAACACCAAAGCGGACGAAGAACCGGTCTCATGGCGTGAGACGTTCCGCGATCAGCGGTACCTGATTCTCCCCGCGCTCCTCAGCGGCATCTCATGGGGCGTCACGCTCGCCTACGGGCCGAGCCTTCTCAACCACAAGCTCGGCGCGTCGATGTCGCTCACGGGGATCGTTCTCGGATGCTGGATCGCGGCGGGCACGATCGCCTCTCTGATGTACGGAAGGATCGCCGCGCGGATCGGGCGCTACGGCGTGATCATCGTCGGCTGCGCGATGACGGCCGTCACGACATGCATCATCGGCTTCAGCACGAGCCTGCTCCTCACCGCCCTTCTCATGGCGGCGTTCGGCTGGTCGCTCTTTCTCACCTTCCCCGCGCTTCTCACGCTCGTCGGCAGCGTCGCGAAAACGAAGAACCGGACCGCGGCGTTCAGCCTGAACGCGAACGTCCAGATCATCGGGAACGCCGGCTTCACCTTCGCCGCGGGATTCATGTCGGACGCATGGGGAATTCACACGCCGTTCTTCCTGCTCGGATCCGTCGCGCTCATCGTCGCGATCTACGTCATCGCCCTGAACAAACGCTTCTCGAAGCGCGGCGCCGAACCGGCTCCTGCGAGTCCGAGCGAGATCGTATCGTGAGGGAGCCCAGGGGAATTCGACCTTGACGGAGCGCTCCGGGCGCTCCTATACTCGCGTTTTGCAGCACATCATTTTACCGGTCACCGTAGGGGGTTATTCCATGGACTGGGGACTTCAGAACAGACTCGCGCGAATCATCAAGCCCGAAACGGGGCGCACGGTCATGCTCGCCGTCGATCACGGCTATTTTCTCGGCCCCACGTCGAAGCTCGAGAATCCCCGCGCGACGATCGCGCCGATAATCGAATACGCGGACGCCCTCATGCCGACGCGCGGGGTCTTGAGAACCTCGGTCGACCCGAAAACACAGACGCCGATCGTGCTGAGGGTCTCGGGGGGAACGAGCATCATCGGACCGTCGCTCGCCGACGAGGCGATCACGACGACCTTCGAGGAAGCGATCCGCCTGAATGTCGCGGCGGTCGCGCTCTCGATCTTCGTCGGAACCGACTACGAGCGCCAGACCCTTCTCAACCTCGCCGACCTCGTGAACGAGGGCGAGACGTACGGCATTCCGGTGCTCGCCGTGACGGCGGTCGGCAAGGAGCTCGGCAAACGCGACGCGCGATTTCTTTCCCTGAGCTGCCGCGTCGCCGCCGAGCTCGGCGCGCACTTAGTGAAGACGTACTACTGCGAGGAATTCGAGAAGGTGGTCCAGGGGTGTCCGGTGCCCGTCGTCATCGCGGGCGGCCCCAAGCTCGACACGATGAATGCCGTATTTCAGCTCACCTACGACGCGATCAACCGCGGCGCCGTCGGCGTCGACATGGGACGCAACATATGGCAGTCGGAGTATCCCGTCGCGGCGATCCGGGCCGTGCGCGCCATCGTGCATGAGAAGGCCACGGTCAAGGAAGCGCTCGAGCTCTTCGACAATCTGAAGGCCACGAGAAATTAGCGTTTGCGCCCGCGCGGGAGGCGCCATCGCATGACGAAGAAACCGAAACAGGAAACGATGCGCGCGGCGGTCTATTACAACAATCAGGACATCCGCATCGAGGAGAGACCGGTTCCGAAGACCGGGGACGACGAGCTCCTCGTCCGCATCGAATCGAGCGGTATCTGCGGCAGCGACGTGATGGAGTGGTACCGCCTCGCGAAGGCGCCGCTCGTGCTCGGGCATGAGATCGCGGGCACCGTCGTAAAGGCGGGAAAGAAGGTACGCCGGTTTGCGGAAGGCGACCGCGTCACTGTCGCGCACCACGTTCCGTGCAACGCATGCCGCTACTGCCTCGCCGGGCAGTACTCCCTCTGCGACACGCTCCGCACGACGAACTTCGATCCGGGCGGCTTCTGCGAATACGTGCGAGTGCCGGCGATCAACGTCGACCGCGGCACCTTCCTGATCCCCGACGAGATCTCGTTCGACGAGGGGACGTTCATCGAACCACTCGCGTGCGTCTTGCGCGGCCTCCGCGTCGCGCGATTCAGGCCGGGCGCGAGCGTCCTCGTTCTCGGGAGCGGAATATCGGGTCTTCTCTTTGTGAAAGCGCTCGGCGCGCTCGGAGCGGGCGTGATCGTCTCTACCGACATCGATAACTCGCGGCTCGCCGCGGCGAAGCGCTTCGGCGCCGACGCCACGCTCCCGGCGAAGGACGCGACTCCGCAGAAGCTCGCCGCTCTGAATGACACCCGGCTCTTCGACCTCGTCATCACGAGCGCGGGCGCCGCGAGCGTCGTCGAGCAGGCGTTCCGCTCGGTCGACCGCGGCGGAACGGTGCTCCTCTTCGCGCCGCACGAACCGGGAACGACCGTGCCGCTACCCCTATCGGAAATCTGGCGCGACCAGATCGCGGTCGTCGCGACCTATGCCGCCCCTCCCGTCGACACCGCTCAGGCGATCGAGATCCTTCGCGCGCACCGGATCGAGGTGAACGATATGATCACCCACCGCCTGCCCCTCGAGGAGACGGCCCGCGGCTTTCACCTCGTCGCCGACGGTAAGAAATCGATCAAGGTGATCATCAGGCCGCAGGAATAGTGAAGCCGAACCTAGGAAAAGGAGGTGCACAATGGGAGACAAGGGCAAGAAGGACAAGAACAAGGGTCAGAAACAGAAGGTGAACAAGCTGGAACTAAAGGTGAAAGGGAAGCTCGCGAGGCTGCCGAGAAGAACGCCTTGATAAAAAGCACGGTGAGGTGTCCGCCTCACCCATAGGGTCAACATGGTTGTCGCGCAACCCGCCGCGTTTA
>JBAZPL010000259.1:0-3047 GCA_041648155.1 Candidatus Krumholzibacteriia bacterium | reverse complement strand
GACGACATCTTCGTGCGACAGCGAGTAACCGATTCGCACCGCCGAAAGCGAATGGATCTTGGAAAACGTGCGCAGCACGATGACGTTGGGCCGGTCCTTGATGAGAGCGATCGTATCGGGAAAATCGCTCGCCGCGACATATTCATAATACGCCTCGTCGAACACGACAAGAACGGATTCGGAGAGACCGTCGAGGAACCGCTCCACTTCGGTTTTCGAAACGTAGGTCGCCGTCGGGTTGTTCGGATTGCAGATAAAGACGATTTTGGTCTTGGACGTCACCGCCTTGCGCATCGCCGCGAGATCGAGACGATAATCCTTGAGCGGCACCTCGACCGCTTTGACGCCGGCGAGCTGGCTCACGATCGGATATACGATGAAGCTCGGCCACGGGTAGACGATCTCCTCATCCGGGTTGACGAACGCTCGCACAATGAGATCGATGATCTCGTTCGATCCGTTTCCGACGAAGATCCGGTTCGCGTGAAGCGCGTGGTATTTTCCAAGCTCGACGCAGAGATAGAAGCAGCCCGAATTGGGATAGCGGTTGACCTGGGAGAGCTCTTCGATTATCGCCTGCCTGACCTCTTCGATCGGCTCGTACGGATTCTCGTTCGAAGCGAGCTTGATGATCTCGCCGTCGAAGTTTCGCTCCCTGCGCAGCTCTTCGATCGGTTTTCCCGGCACGTACGGCTTGACGTTCTTCAAATGCGGTCTCATGAGATCCATGATCGACATGACAATTATTCCTCCCCTTCTCGTGTCAACCCGGCAAGCTCCCGCAGTCGTCGTTCCTCGCGTTCCGATAGGAACCGCATCGCGCCCGGAACAAGATCCTCGAAGCAGAGGTCGCCGAGCGCCGTTCTCGAGAGCTCGATTGTTCGATGACCGAAGAGCGCGAACATTCGCCTGATCTGCCGTTTCCGTCCTTCCGTGAGCCGCACCTCGAGCGTCGTCGCCCCACGGTCGCCCCCGACGATCGCCACTTTGCACGGCTTTGTACGGTACCCGTCGAGCTCCACTCCCGACTCGATCCCGGCGATCGTATCGTCGTCTACCGTTCCATCGACGGTCAGGCGATACGTCTTCTCGATCTTGAAGCGCGGGTGCGTAAGCCGATACGCGAGATCGCCGTCGTTCGTGAGGAGCAGGATGCCTGACGTATCGAGATCAAGTCTCCCCACCGGATACAGGCGCTCAATGAACCCATTCTCCCGGGCGAGATCGATGACCGTCCTCCGGTTGAAGGAATCGGCCGCCGTGCTCAATACCCCCGCCGGTTTGTTGAGCACCAGCACCACAGGCGCGTCCGCGCGAGCGATAACACGCCCTTCGACTGCTATCGAATCGATATCCGGATCGACGAGCGCCCCGAGGCGCGTCAGTGTCTCTCCGTTGATCGAAACAAGTCCCGCGCGTATCAGCTCATCGCATTTCCGCCGGGAACCGATGCCGGCGGACGCCAGCCATCGGTTGATCCTGACCTTGACGCTCATTGCCCGTCGGCATCCGGCGCGCCGCCGTCATCGGATTGATTCCCGGGCGGCGGAACGAGCGGCTTCGATGGTTCCGCGTCGAATGCGAACCTGCGTTCGAGCTCGTCGAGGCTCGGCAGATCCCCGAAATCCTTGAGACCCATATATTCGAGAAATTTCTTCGTCGTCGAATAGAGATACGGCTTTCCGATACCCTCTCCCCTGCCGCTGATCGATATGACCTCGCGCTCGATGAGCGTCGCGAGCACTCCGTCGCAGTTGACCCCTCGAATGGCCTCGATCTGCATGCGGCTGATCGGTTGCTTATAGGCGACGATCGCGAGCGTTTCGAGCGCGGGAAGGGTGAGCTTCGCCTTTTTCCTGCCCTTGAAGAGCCGGGACACGACGCCGGAGAATTCGGGGAGCGTCGTGAGCTGGTAACCTCCCGCGACCTCGACGATCGTGAATCCTCGCCCCGACTCCCCGTAGAATCTCGAAAGGGCGCCGATCGCCTCGAGGACGCGCCGCGACGAGGGCGCACCGGTCAGCGCCGCGAGCTTCGCGGCCGCGAGCGGGATGTCGGACGCGAACAGGAGCGCTTCAACCTCCCGCTCGATCGAGCGATCGTCGATCCCGGTATCGGTATTTTCATCCATTCGGGCTTCCATTCGCGTCAATATATGAGTCGACGCCGGGCTTGTAAAGCCAGATGTCCGCGGCATGCGACATCTGTCGCGCAACGAGCTCTCCGAGCTTTATCATCTCGAGAATGGCGAGAAACGTCACGATGATCTCTATCTTCGCAAACTCGCCGATGAAGAGCTCCGTAAAAAGAACCTCGGAACGGCGGGCGAGGGTCGCGCGAATCGCCTCGATCTTCTGTTCGACGGTGACGGAATCGGGCACGACGTGATAGACGGCTTGCTGATTGATGTTTTTGAAAACACTCTGGAGCGCTTCGAGCAAATCGTACAGGCTGACCTCGAAGCCCTCATCCGCCGGCTCCTCGGCGGGAGGTGTGGCGGCCGTTCTCGGGAATACCTTTCTGCGATCCTCCTCCTTCGAGGCGAGATGGTGCGCCGCTTCCTTGAATTTCCGGTATTCGAGGAGATTCCTGACGAGCTCTTCGCGCGGATCGGCCTCCTCCTCCTCGAACCCCTCGTGCCGCGGCAGAAGCATCTGCGACTTGATCCGCATGAGGGTCGCCGCCATGACGAAGAATTCGCCGGCGACCTCAAGTTCGAGCTCCTGCATTATCTCGATGTACCCAAGGTACTCACGCGTGATGTGCGAGATCGGTATGTCGTAGATATTGATCTTGTCGCGGCGGATGAGATGCAGGAGGAGATCGAGCGGGCCCTCGAACTGCACGAGGCGGACCTGGTATGTCATCGAAGAGCCTCCCCTGCCGCGCGATGCAATTGCCGAAACGAAAGCCGCCTGAATGAGTTATCCCAAGCGCTGCATGCTAGGGGAATCAAGGCGTGCTGTCAATCGTTTCCTTCAACCGCGCGGATGGAAGGTACGATGCACCTCGAGGAGATAGTCCATATCGAGTTTCGTATAGATCTG
>JBAZPL010000258.1:0-3050 GCA_041648155.1 Candidatus Krumholzibacteriia bacterium | reverse complement strand
GACCTTGCCGAATCCGTGCTGGAGAATCGCGTTCGCGGATTTGCGGGCGATGCCGGGAAGCGTGAGGAGCTCGTCCATCGTGTCGGGCACCGAGCCCCCGTACCGCTCGACGATCGCAACGGACGCGCCCTTGATGGCCTTCGCCTTGTTCCGGTAAAAGCCGGTCGGGCGCACGGCCCGTTCGATCGCTTCGACCGGTTCGTCCGCGAAATCGTCGGGGCCGCGGTAGTTCCTGAATAGCCCGGCCGTTACCTCGTTCACCTTCTCGTCGGTGCACTGCGCCGAGAGGATGGTGGCCACGAGGAGCTGGAACGGATTTTCGAATTTCAGGTAATGCCGCGGATCGGGGTAGAGCCGCTTGAATGCGGCCAGAACCGCGAGGGCCTTTTTCGCATCGGCTCTTTCGGCGCCGGCGCGGGTTTTCTTCGTATCGATTTTTCCGGCATCCATTGCAGGGGAAAAGCGTATACAGTAATAAGCGCCCAGTCAACAGGGTTGCAATTTCAGCGTGCCGACCTTATATTGAGCACTATGAAAATATTGAGAAACGCGATTCTTCAAGCGGTGGCGATCGTGGCGGTGTCCGTGGCCGTCGGATTCGCCTTTAACTCGTTTTCCCGTAACGGGATAAATCCCTTCAGGGCGCCCGCGAAGGTGCCGGTCTTGGCCGACAGCACCCGGGCCGGGGCCGAAGGGATACGGATCATCGATCTGGAAGAGGCGCGGCGTGTAGTTGAAAGCGGCCTGAGCGTCATCGACGCTCGCAGAAAAGATGAGTTCGACGAGGGCCATATTCCGGGCGCGATGCTGTTCGACTATTACGATATGGGAACGTATCGGGACCGGGTTCTCCCGCTTCTCTCGAACGAGGGGGAGATTATGGTGTATTGCTCGGAGGCAACCTGCGAGGATTCCGAGCTTCTCGCAAAGGAGCTTTATCTGCTCGGATTCACCAAGCTGCTCGTATTCAAGGGCGGCTTCGCCGAATGGTCCGACGCGGGGCTCCCCGTCGAAAAAGGCGATCTATGAAAATGACATGGTCGCAAAGCCCGCGCCAACCGGAGGGAAACCGGAACGGGATTCACTGGATCTTCAACCCGTACCTCCTCCTCGCCTTTCGTCTCCTGCTCGCCGCGGTCTTCATCTATGCCGCGGCTCAGAAGATCGGAAAGCCGCTCGCCTTCGCGGACGAGATACACAACTACGGCGTCGTCGACTACGGGCCGCCGCTCTACGTCATGGCGGTCGTGCTCCCGTGGATCGAGCTGCTCTGCGGATTTGCTCTCGTGACCGGCGTGGTGGTGCGAGGGGCGGCGCTTATCCTCATCGGGCTCAACGCCATGTTCCTCGCCGTCATCGCGAAAAAGACGGCCGGCTACCTGAGCGACGGGACGCCCTTCACGCAGATATTTTTCGACTGCGGGTGCGGATTCGGCGCGACCTACGCGTGGAAGAAGCTCCTCGAGGACGCGGCCTATCTGCTCATGTCGCTGGCGCTCCTCGCCGCGCCTCGTCATCGGTTCGTGGTGTCGATCAAAAGGAGGTCGTTGTGAGAAAGAACGCATTCATTCTTGGTCTCATTCTTCTCGTCGTTTCGTTCGGATCGTGGGCGGTTCCCGTGGCGGCGGCCGGCGGCGTGGACAACGGCACGTGGGAGCTCGGCGTTATCCTCGGCGAACCGACGGGACTCAGCGCCAAGTATTGGACGACGACGAACACGGCGCTCGATTTCGGCGCCGCGTGGTCGTTCGGAAAAGATGGCAACTTTCATCTCCACTGCGATTACCTGTATCATAACTACAATATATTCAAAGTGGATGAGGGAAGCCTTCCGCTCTATTTCGGCATCGGCGGCCGCGTTCGCTTCGAAGACGATCACTCCATAAACGAGCATCACGGCACCCGCGTCGGCCTCAGGCTCGTGCTCGGTCTCGAGTATCTCGTCGCGGCGTATCCGATGAGCATCTTCTTCGAAATCGCCCCGATCGTCGACGTCGCTCCCGCGACCGAGGGGAGCATGAACGGCGGATTGGGAATCCGCTACGTATTTTAAGAAAGGTGAGATTGGTTATGCCGGGTAAGCAGATCAGAACGGGCGGAAAGGCGCCGGTTCAGGGAGCCGGTGTGGAGCGCGGCCTGAGCTACGCCTACACGGGCTCCGAACAGCCGCTTATCGGCGAGACGATCGGACATATGTTCGAGCGCATCGCGAAAAAGCACCCCGATAACGAGGCGCTCGTCTATCTTCCCACGGGTGTGCGGTACACGTACCGCGAGTTCCATGAAATATGCCGCGCGGCTGCGAAGAGCTTCATCGCGCTCGGCGTGCGCAAGGGGGATCGCGTCGCCGTGTGGGCGACGAACCATCCCGAATGGGCGATCGCGCAGTTCTCGACGGCGCTCGTCGGGGCGATCCTCGTCACGGTGAACCCCGCGTACAAGACGCACGAGCTTGAGTACGGGCTCAAGAACGCCGAGGTGCAGACGCTGATCCTCATCCCGCGGTTCAAGAGCTCGGAGTACGCGCAGATGATCAACCAGCTCGTCCCGGAGCTCAAGGATTCGAAGCCCGGCGAGCTGGAGTCGCGCGCGTTCCCGAACCTCAAAACGGTGATCATGCTCGGCGAGGAGCGCCACGCCGGCACGCTTCCGTGGGCGGAGTTCATGAGAAAAGGGGAGAGCGTCTCCGACGGCGAGCTCGCCGAGCGCGCGGGCGATTGCGACTTCGACGATGTCATCAACGTACAGTACACCTCGGGAACGACCGGCCTCCCGAAGGGCGCGAGCCTCACGCATCACAACATTCTCAACAACGCGCACTTCGTCGCCGAAGGGATGCACTTCACCGACAAGGACCGGCTCTGCATCCCGGTGCCTCTCTATCATTGTTTCGGCATGGTGCTTTCGAGCCTCCTCTCGGTGACGCACGGAGCGACGATGGTGTTCCCCTCGGAGTATTACGACGCGCTTCTCGTGCTCGAGGCGGTCGAGAAGGAGCGTTGTACGGCGCTCCACGGCGTGCCGACGATGTTCATCGCGGAGCTAGAGCA
>JBAZPL010000257.1:0-3056 GCA_041648155.1 Candidatus Krumholzibacteriia bacterium | reverse complement strand
CGAAGAACGAGTTCGCCCAACGCACTCGGCGCAGCGGCTCGCGCACTTTCCCTGAATTCGATAAATTTTGTTGACAGCATCGCCATACCTACCCATACTCAATACAGTACTTGCTTTCTAATCATTTCAGGGGAGGATGGCTATGCAAAGGAAAACTGCGGTTTTTGCGGCGATCCTTGCGCTCGCGGCCCTGGCGGCCGGCGCACAGGATTTTTCCCAGTTCGCGTCTCCGGATCTGGAGCCCGGTGAGTGCACAGCCCTCATCATCGGCAAGCTCGCCTCCGCGGACGGCTCGGTGATGACGTCCCATACCTGCGACGGCAACTATGACTCGCGGCTGACGGTCGTACCCGGCGCCAAATTCAAGCCCGGTGAAACGGTGAAGATCGTAAAGGATTTGCTGCATTCGGACAACCCGAGCGTCAAGGTGACGGTGATGGGCGAAATACCGCAGGTCGAGTCAACCTATACGTATTTCCAGATCGCCTATCCCTTCATGAACGAATTCCAGGTAATGATCGGCGAAACCACCATCGGCAACCGCAGGGAATTCTCGAATCCCAACGGGATGTTCTATATCGAACAGCTCGAGGCGATAGCCCTTCAGCGCGGCAAGACGGCGCGCGAAGTCGTTCAGATCATGGGCGCCCTCGCCGAGAAATACGGCTATGCGGACGGCGGGGAATGCCTGACCGTCACCGACGAGAATGAAGGCTGGGTCTTCGAATGCATCGGCGGCGGGCCGCTGTGGACGAAGGATTCCGGGAAGCCGGGAGCCGTATGGGCAGCCCAGCGCGTCCCGGACGACAAGGTGTTCGTGTCCGCCAACCGCTCCCGCATCGGCGAACTCGACCTTTCCAAACCCGACTGGTACATGGCTTCCCCGAACGTCTACAGCCTTGCACAGGACATGGGCTTCTGGGACGGCAAATCCGTTTTCCGGTTCTGGGAAGCATATTCGCCCAAGGACAATCCCTACAACTCAAGGCGCGAGTGGCGCGTGTATTCCACCGTCGCTCCTTCGAAAAACTTCGATCCCTACGCCAACAGATTCCCCTTCGCCGTGACGCCTGACAAGAAAGTAAGCGTCAAGGATGCCTTTGCCCTCTACCGAGACCACTACGAAGGCACACAGTTCGACCTCACCAAGGGCGTCGAGGCCGGCCCCTTCGGGAATCCCAACCGCTGGGCGACCAAGGCCGCGCCGAATTCAGGCGGCTGGGAAAGAGCAATCTCCATGTTCCGCTGCTCTTATGTGTTCGTATCGCAGGCGCGCTCCTGGCTGCCCGATGCGGTCGGTGGCGTGTTATGGTTCGGTGAGGATGCTCCCCACGCGACAGTGTTCATGCCGATCTATGCCGGCGTGACATCGCTGCCCAAGTCCGTGGCCGTCCAGAACCGATACCAGTTCAGCCGCGATTCTGCCTGGTGGGCTTTCGACTTCGTGGAAAACTGGGCAAACCTTTCCTATTCCTACATCATCAAGGACATCCAGGCCAAACAAGCACTGTATGAAGGCGAATTCCTCGCGATGCAGGGGCCAGTCGAAGCCGCGGCCGCCGCCATGTACGCCACCAATCCTGCGCTCGCGAAAGCCTACCTCACGCGCTACACGAACGATTCCATCAACCGCGTGGTGAGCGAGTGGTGGACCTTCGCCGACGAACTCGTGGCCAAGTACAACGACGGCTATCTCTGGTACAAGACCAAGGGATATCCCGACGAGTGGCTTGTAGCGGTCAAGTACGGCGACTCTGCAAAATTCGACAAGTACAAAAACTTTATCTACCCCGACGAGAAATAGCAGCAAAATAGCCCGGCCCCTGAAGGGACCAAGCTCCGCAAGGGGCCGGGCTGGTTTCCGGACACTAGCAGATTCCGATTCCCGGGTTCCGGGATCGGCGTGCATTGACAGGAGGTCATCCATCCTATGCGCATAGCCCGCTTCGCGGTCCTCGCGGCCGTCATCGTCATATTCGGTTTTGTCGCGGCGTCAGGCCTGCAGGCCCAGACTGCGGCACTACCGAAAAACCTGCCCGAACTCAAGGGACCGGTCCTCATCACCGCCTGCGGCCAGAGTCCCGGCGGTGTCTATGTCAAGGTTGTCTTCCGCCAGCTCAAGATGGATGCCGATCTCGAGGACATGGCCACGCCGGCCACCCTTGCGCAGAAACCCTACAAGACCCTCGTCGTGATCACCGGGACAAGCCTCAAGGGCATGGGATCGGCGGGCGTGGAACTCGATGACGAGATCAAGCGCTGCACCGAACTCGTGAAGAAAGCCAGAGCGGCGGGCATGAAGATCATCGTGGCCCAGGTGGAAGGCGCCTCCCGGCGCGTCGACGAATCCGACGAGCAATCGATACGCTCGATGACCCCCCTGGCCGATCTCCTCATTACGCACAACCAGGCCAACAAGGACGGCTATTTCACGAAGACGGCGACCGAAAAGAAGATTCCCCAGATATTCATCGACCAGCAGCTGGACCTTCTCAAGATCTTCCCCGCGATCTTTTCGAAATAGGATATGAAGCAGAGGGGAAAGGACTGCGCGAGTCGCGCGAAAGGAGGCTCCTGTGCTTAGCCATGCGCTGATCGTCCTCGGGGTCATGGTGGCCGTGTTCATCGCGGCTACCCTCCTGAAGGTCACCGTCGAGCTCTCGATGCTGCTGGCGGCGGTCGCGGGCGGCCTGGCCCACGGGGTGGGCTTCTCCTCCCGCCAGGTCGTCGACGGTTCCTTCACCTACTTCGACGTGACGCTGATCTTTCTGAGCGCCACGCTCTTCATGAACATCGTCAAGGAATCGGGGGGAGTCGATTTCATCGTGGGCGGCATAGTGAAGCGCTTCCACGGGAACCGCTTTCTCTGCCTCCTCTTCCTCACCCTGATCCTCCTCATCCCCGGTGCACTGACCGGATCGGGCAGTGTGACCGTACTCGTGGTCGGCGCCCTCGTGTCCAAGGTTCTTTCCGAAATGGGGATACCGAAGCAGAAGGTCACGGCGATCATCTTTCTCTGCGCGGCCATGAGCGCAGCGGCCCCGCCCGTCAACCTC
>JBAZPL010000256.1:0-3080 GCA_041648155.1 Candidatus Krumholzibacteriia bacterium | reverse complement strand
GATTGGCCTTGGGAAAATTGCAATAGATATCGAAGCGAATGGGACGAGGCGCGATGCTCAGGAAATGCGCGATACGATTCCCTTGAAGCTCGCCAGCATCTTGTCGATGGGACCGGTCTCTTTCCTATCTTCATCGGATCCGCCGCCGATCGAAAGATATTTCTTGGCGATCGGGTTTTCGGGATCCCAGTTGAGAGCTTCCTTGAAATGCTTCATCGCGACCTTCTTGAGTCCCGCCTTGAAATACACGAAGCCGAGGTTCGCGTGATAATCCGCATTGTAGAATTCCATCTCGATCGCCTTGAGACAGGCGTCGCGGGCCTCGTGCAGGCGCGTATTGAGCATCCCGAGACAGAATCCGTACCAGCTATGATAGGCCGGATTCATCGGATCATACTTTATGGCCGCCTTGAAAAGCAGAGCAGCCTTGTCGAAACGTCCGCTGCGCATCGCTTCTTTCGCCTGCGTGAAGGAGAGCATGGCCGAACGGCGGTCTTTTCCCTGGATGGCGACCGCGTCCTTCGCGCCCCCTTTGCTTTGGCGCAGCGATTCATCATACGTCGCGCGTTTTCCGGAATCGCTCATGACTCCGTATGCCTCGTTGATCACCTTGAATCGCTCGCGGTTCTCGGGAGTGTCCCCCGCGGCGTCCGGGTGGTAGAGCTTCGCGAGGCGGAAGTAGTTTTTCTTTATCTCTTCAACCGAAGCGGTCGGCCACACTTCAAGGATAGAATAAAAATCAACGCTCACGGCATTCCACCTCTATCCAACAATGGGCTGAAGCTCACGGAGGAGATTCACGGCGAGCTCGTTCTCCGGATCGAGCTCGAGCACCAGCTCGAGGTTCCGCATCGATTCATCCCTCGCGCCCTTCTCGTACAACGCGAGCGCAAGGTTGAGCCGCGCCTTCAGGTAGTCGGGATTTATCTTCAGCGCTGTTTCGAATTCCATGATCGCGTCGTCCGTCATGCCCCGATTCGCATATGCGATACCGAGAAGGTTGTGAATATCGGGATAATGCGGAGTCATGGAAAGCGTTCTCTTGAGCTCCGCGATGGCGGAGTCGTACTCGCCGTTCTGGATCGATTCGAGAGCGATTTGCTTGCTTACCTGCGCGGATGTGGGCTTCTCTTCGAGCAGCTTCCGGAACATCGGCTCCCGCTCCTCGGCCGCGGCGTCGTTCCGGATAAGACGCCCGAGTTCATTCACCTGATCGGCGAAGAATGACGGAGCGGTCGAGAGGCTCTTTTCGAGCTCTTCGGCCGCGCGCTCGTTTTCGCCGGCGTCGCTGTGGCTCTTTGCAAGCATGACGCGGGCTCTTAGGTATGCCGGATTGATAACGAGCGCCCGGTTGAAGCAATCGCGGGACTCGCCGACGCGCCCGAGATCCGCATACACCCTACCGAGGCTCAGATGCACGTCGGCGTATCGCGGTTGAAGATCGACCGCTTTTTCCAGGATCGTCGCCCCCTCCGCAAGGTTACCTTCCCGGCATGCGACCTTCGCGTACTCGACGTACGATTCGACCATGTACATGCGAATCATTTCCTGATCCTGGCTCTTCCCCTCGATCGCGATCCGCGACAGATAGGACTCGAATTCCCTGCACGCCTTCTTGTAGTCGCCGTTGTTCAAATGGGCCAGCGCCTTTTTCAAGGCGCTTCGCGGCACGAATCGGAAGAAACGTTCGGAAAACATCGCTGTTGACCTGCCTTGCACAATGCACATGTATGCTGCTTCTGGAATATCCGTAGGATTCAATGAGCAATAAGCGAGCCAACGGGCCCGTTCATGGGGAACCCTTCGGGGGCAGATCGGAAACGCGTGAAACGAGTATGCGGCTGTCCCTTTCGACGCTGAGATAATCACGGGACGAGTACGTCGGCGCGGCGACGAGGACGAGTTTCAATTTGCATTTTGCAAGGTCCGCGGCGACGGGACAATCGACTTCGATCCGTTTCGAAAATCTGCCCGGCGGAAGCATGTAGATCGGGATGATCGTAAAGCGGTTTTTCCCCTGATCGTCCTTCAGTGTCAGGGATATCGCCGAGCACTCGGTGAGCAGGAACGAGACGTCGACGCTGCATCTCCGTCGAACGGGATCGAAAACAAGGTTCTCGGCGGAGTAGCGGAGAACATCAGTGCCGATCCAGAAATACTGGGCGCCCGAACGTTCGGAAACGAACATTTGTCCGAAACGGCGGTATATCGATATTCCGCGCGGTTCGTCGAAATGCGGCCCCCTGTTCGATCCCGGGTCGCCTATCGCGACGATATACGAGAGATGCCGGTCGAACTTGTGGATCAGACCCGCCTCGCGGTCCGTGACGTACACGTTGCCGTAATAATCGATGGCAACGTGATTGAAAGATCCTTTTCCCCCGATCGCGCTGCGACGTACCACGCCGAGCGCTTTTCCTTCGGGCGACAGCTTCCAGAGTCTCGCCCCGAGGCTATCGGTGAGTATGATGAAATGATCGCCGTAATAGAGAAATTCGTCACCCTCCGTGACCGCCGCTATCGCGTACGGCCGGAACAGGGAAGCGCCCTGCAAGTCCGCGCCGAACGATTCCACAAAAGATCCGTCGGGACCGAACACGACGACGCGATCATTCTCCGTGTCGGCGACGTAGAGCCTCCCTCCGCTCAAACATACTCCCGAGGGGCTCCGGAGACCCCGCGGGGCGCGGTCCCGGATCTCCTTGACCCAGACCAGCTCGTCGTTCGCGTATCGAAGATGGGCGATGCGGTCGTTGCCCGTGTCGGCGACGTAAAGATTCCCTTCCTTGTCTCCCGTCAAGGCCAGCGGATTTCTGAATTCCATCGTACCGCCGCCCGGCATGCCGGCTATGCCGATCGACGCGATGCTCTTGTTGTAGATGATGTCGCCGTTGCCGCTGTTCGCGCCGTATACGGTGAGCTCATCGTCGTCGCGGCGCGTGTCCGGTTTGTCCTTGCTCGCGAGCTTGATGCAGAAAAGACCCTCGGGATCGACGAACTTTTCGCGATACCCCGAGTAGACGTCGAGATGGAACTGAGTCACCTTGTGGAGCCCGAGACAGTGCGTCCAGGGAGGGGTG
>JBAZPL010000255.1:0-3101 GCA_041648155.1 Candidatus Krumholzibacteriia bacterium | reverse complement strand
GCCGAGCCCCTTTGAAAAGCAGAAGGTGATCGAATCGGCCGGCGCCCCGTACCGCTCGAAGGGTATCCCCGTTCTCACCGAAGCGTTCGCGAGACGGGCGCCGTCCATATGGAAACGCAGGCCCCTTTCGCGGGCGAATCGGGACACCGCCTCTATCTGGTCGTACGGATATACCCTTCCCCCTGCGCGGTTATGCGTATTCTCGATCGAGACGAGCGCGGTGCGGGGGTGATGGATGTTCGCCGGGCGCACCGCCTCGGGAAGGGCCTCCAGCGGGAGGAGCCCCGCGGGCCCGTCCATCGGGAAGAGCTGAAGCCCGCCGAGAACGGACGCCGCTCCCACTTCGTAATTGAATATGTGACATCTCCTGTCGAGGATAACCTCGTCCCCGGGATTCGTCTGCGAGAGGAGCGCGAGCGTGTTCGACATGGAGCCGCTCGGGACGTAGACGGCGGCCTCCTTGCCGAGGAGCGATGCCATCCGTTCCTCGAGACGTTTCACCGTCGGATCGTCGCCGAAAACGTCGTCCCCCACCTCCGCGTTCGCGATCGCTTCGCGCATCCCGGGCGAAGGCCTCGTGACCGTATCGCTTCTCAGATCGATGATGCTCTCCGCCATGGTGCGTCGAACCTCCGAAAACGCCGCGCGGAAAGTCCCGCCCGCATCCAGTATCGCGCGGAACCCGGCGCATCGAGAAATAAAGGAAGATTGCGTGCCGGACGTCAGGACTGTGCCACGAGCTCCTTCAGCTCCCGTGATACCTTGAACACGGGAACCTTGCGGTCGGGAACGGGAACGGCCTCGCCCGTCCTCGGATTCCTGGCCATCCTGGACTTGCGATCCTTCACCTTGAACGTTCCGAAGCCGCGGATCTCGTAATGTTTCCCCCCGGCAAGACCCTTGGCGATGCAATTGAGGAAATTATCGACTGCTTCTGCAACTTCTTTCTTCGTCAACCCTGTTCTGCTGGAGATGTTCTCCACAATCTCGGCTTTCGTCATCGGACATCCTCCTTGGATAAAATCAGGGTTGTGAGTCCCCTCCCGGCCGGAATCGCTGTGCTGCGAGTATATATTGTTTTTAATGCGCGACTTACATGTTGTCAAGATAATTCTCGATGCCCGTCGAGGGCCGGATCGCCTCGATTCAGGCGGCCGAAGTTGCGGATACGCACGCACGCGCATGCAAAAGCGCAAAACGGCTTGATGGCTCCAGTACTTCGCGGCGGTAAGGATGGGAAATAACCGGGAGCAATCTTCAACAGCGCCGAAAAAACCCCTCCTGCGCAACACGACTCCCTGCAACCGATTGCGCCGAAACGGGACTTTCAAACGGAGAAAACTGGTATGGCCCTTGCTGTAGTTCCCGAACGCTGCGAGATGGTCGCCGCCTTCACGAACCCGACCCTGCATCGTACTATCTCGCAGCATTTTTTTATTTCTACGGAAGCCCCAGCAGCCTATGGCACTGGGGAATCACCCTCACATCATCGAGATACGCGGCTGCCTTAAAGTAGCAGGCGAGAAGATTCTCTCCCCGCACTCCTCCGCGCGACGCGGTTGGAGTCGCGGGCTGTACGATGAAAGGAGTCCGCTTATCGAACGCCGCGACGAGACTGACCGCTTCATCGAATTCGGCGGGATCGTAGCCCTCGGCAATGACCACCTTGCAGAAGATCTCCCGTTCCCGGAAGACCGGAAGAATCCGGCGATAAACCGCAAAAAGATCCCCTCCCCCGCAGAGCGAGGGAAGCTTCACGTCCAACGAAACGATATCGACGAGGGGCGACACCGATCGCGCGGCGTCCTCGAACAGACCGTTCGTCTCGAGATACACGGGCAGGCCGCATTCCCGGATCTCCGCGCAAAAGGCCTTGAGAAAATCCCCCTGTTCGAGGGGCTCTCCTCCCGTCACGCTCAGCGAATGAATCCCCGGAGTGACCTCGGCGAGGCTTCGGATATACGAAGCGAGCTCGCGCGCATCGACCGGATTGGGGATGGTCCGCGCCGGCGCCACGCCCTTGAGCGCGCAATGCGGGGCACGCTCCCGCGCATGGATCGTATCGCAGTAAACGCAGCGAAGCGAACAACCGGAGAACCGGACAAAGATCTGGAGAGAACCGACGTGCGGCCCCTCCCCCTGGATCGAGCGGAATACCTCCGCGATGTAGCCGTGCGCGGCCACGCCTATGAGACCCCCCGCACCTTCCTGATCGCGCGCTCGAGCGATTCGCACTCGCGCTCGTACCGGTCAAGAACGGCGCCGCCGAACTGCTTCGGATCGATATCGAATTTCTTGAGCCCGACCGCGGCGACGGGCGCGCCCGCCGGATCGATATTGATTCCGTAGTGAAAGAGGGTCGAGAGGGTCGAAGCGGTGCATATGGCGACGGTGAGCTTGCGCCCGTTGACGTAGAGATCGTCGCCGTCCCGCTTTACCGCGATCCCGGGAGACATCTCCTCAAGCGTCTCCTTCACGATCGCGGCGAAAAGTCTGAGGCGCACGTTCCCCTCGCGAAGGGGCTGCTGAAAGTGCTCGGCAAGAAAATGGAGCATTCGCTTTGAAACGATTTCGTGCTGCTCCTCCGCGTCCTCGAGATCGACGAGGCGGCTCCCCGAGACGCCGCACGCTCCGATGAAGGCGATCACACCGTCCCATACGATCCCCGATTTTTCCCGCACGAAATGGCTCCGAAGCTCCGCGCCGGTGTAATCGATCTTCTCGGCGAGAAACGCCGTTTCGAGCGGCGCGTACTTTTTTTCCTTCATGCGTCCTCCTTTTCGAACCTCACACGGCCCTCCGCACCCGTCCCCCCGACGGCTCGTTTGAGCCGCAGGCACGACTCGCACGAACCGCAGGGAAGATTCCCGCCGCGGTAGCAGCTCCAGAGGAGCTCCCACGGGATGCCGAGTGCGAGCGCGCGCTCCACAATCTCCCGCTTCGACATGCCGAGCGTCGGCGCGATGACGCGTACACCCCGGCCGAGCGAGAGCTCGAGCGCGCGATTGACCCGATCGACGTAATCCGCGCTGTTATCGGGAAAGGCAGCGGCCTCTTCCCGGTTGAATCCGACGACGATGGCGTCCCTTCCCTGCTCGGCC
>JBAZPL010000254.1:0-3114 GCA_041648155.1 Candidatus Krumholzibacteriia bacterium | reverse complement strand
AGACGACGTTGAAACGCTCCCGAGGCGGCAGGTAAACCCTTTTGAAGAAGAGGATCTGGTTGAGAATCTCGTCGCTCCGCAGATCCCGCTCGAATCCTCCCTCTCCCGTTCTGCAGAGCGTGCAGCCGAGCGCGCACCCGGCCTGGCTCGAGATGCAGATCGTCCGGCGCCCGCGCGCTTCCATGAGCACCGCTTCGAAGAGGACGCCGTCGTCCGATTCGAGCAGAAATTTCTGGCTCGCGTCGTCGCGCGAGCGTACACTGTCCGCGAGCCGGAGCGATCCGATCGCGAACCGGTCGTCGAGAGCGAGCCTGAGGCTCGACGGAAGATTGGTCATCTCGGAAAAGCCATAGCAGCCTTTCTGGTATAACCATTTGAGTATTTGCGCCGTGCGGTGGCGTTTTTCGCCGAGCTCTTCGACGATAGCGGAGATTTCGCGTGGGGAGAGATTCTTGATGTTCAGCTTTTCCATGGCCGATTTCCGCCTTTGCGCGGCGATGCCGCAGTAGGACAATGAGACGATGATACGAGATAGGGAACGGCGATCCTATAGAAAAAACGAGATCCGGGGATGCGTGGATCTTGGGAGCAGCAATTTTCGTCTCCTCGTTCTCGAGGGGATATTTCCCGATTCGGTGGGCGAAGAGGCGCACGTCTTGGAGATCCGCTCGGTCAGGGAAACGAAGCGGTACGTGGGATGGGGAGACGATCTGGCGGGAGCGGGGATCGTCTCTTCGGAAAAGGCGGATCTGGCCGGGCGTGCAATCCGGGATCTCATCGCCGCGGCGGAAGGATGGGGGTGCCCGCGGCCGTCTCTCGTCGCGACGAACACGCTTCGCGAATCGATCAACGCGCGGGCGCTCAGAAGCTGCCTAGAGGCTACGCTCGGCGCATCCATCAGGGTGCTGTCGCAGCGCGAGGAGGCGGAGCTCGGGTACATCGGCGCATCGTTCTTTCGCCCGAGGGACGAGTCGGTGTTTCTCATCGACGCGGGAGGTACGAGCACGGAAATCTCCTGGGGAACGGGGACCTCGATGGACGGGTACGCGTGTCTCCCCCTCGGCACCCATCGCGTACGTCGGCTCCTCGATCGCGGATCGCGCACGCGGGGCGTTTCGGCGCTCCTCGACGGGAGTATAGAAAACTCCGTCGCGAACGGGCGCGCGCGGGAGGGTGGAGTTTATCCCTTGCCCGGTTTCCCGCGAAACTCTACAATGCTTATGACCGGCGGTACCGCCGTGAGCCTCGCCATGCTCCACCGGCGCATGCGCGAGTCGGCGAGCGGCTTTGAGGAAATGCGCCCGATCGCGCGCGAGGAGCTCGCGTTCATGGCGAGACGCCTCGCGGGGCTTTGCCGGGCGGGGAGGCAGCGCAGCCTCCCGTTCGATCCGGAGCGGGTCGGGCTTTTTCCGGCGGGGCTCGTCCTGATCGACGCCCTCATCCGGAGCTTCGGGATCGAGGCGTTCATGGTCACCGCGCGGGATTTACGCTGGGGCAGCGTGCTCATGGGGGGAGCATCGAAATGAGCAAACGGGTTCTGATCGTCGACGACGAAGAGAGTATCAGGAGCTCGCTCGAGAGGCTGCTCTCGTACGAGAAGTACAAGACTTTCGCCGCGGCGGACGGCGCAGCCGCCCTCGATCTCGCCGCGAGCGAGCGCATCGACGTCGTGCTGCTCGACATCAAGATGCCGGGCATGGATGGTCTCGAGGTTCTCGGAAAGCTCAAGGAGCTTCATCCCGGTCTTCCCGTCATCATCATATCGGGGCATGGAACGATCTCCACCGCGGTCGATGCGACGAAGCTCGGGGCGTTCGATTTTCTGGAGAAGCCGATCGACATGGATCGGCTTCTGCTGACGATCCGCAACGGCGTCAATCAGGCCGAGCTGGCGCGCCAGAACGTCCAGCTGCAGAGGAAGATCGGCATCAAGACGAATATCATCGGCGCCCACCCCGAGATGCTCGCCATCATGGAAACGATAAAGCGCGTCGCTCCGACCAACGCGCGGGTACTCATCATGGGAGAGAACGGCACGGGAAAGGAGCTCGTCGCCCGAAAGCTCCACGAGCTTTCGAATCGCGCCGACGAGCCCTTCATCGAGGTCAACTGCGCCGCTATACCTGAGGATCTCATCGAAAGCGAGCTGTTCGGGCACGAGAAGGGTTCGTTCACCGGCGCGATATCGCAGCGCATCGGCAAGTTCGAGCTCGCCGACGGGGGCACGCTGTTTCTCGACGAGGTAGGCGATATGAGTCTCTCTGCGCAAGCGAAGGTGCTCCGCGTTCTGCAGGAATCGGCGTTCGAACGCGTCGGCGGCACGGAAACGAAGCACGTCGACGTGCGGGTTCTCGCCGCGACGAACAAGGCGCTTCTCGAGGAAGCGGCCAGGATGAAATTCCGGGAGGATCTGTACTACCGCCTGAACGTCGTTCCGATCCGTATTCCCTCGCTGCGCGAGCGGAAATCGGACATCAAGATTCTCGCGGAATACTTTTTGGGCGAGGTTGCCGGCGAGCTCGGGCGCGCCCCCAAGAAGCTTTCGGCCGGCGCACTCGACGTGCTTATGGAGTATTCATGGCCTGGAAACGTGCGCGAGCTCAGAAATCTCATAGAGCGTCTCTGTATCCTCACGTTGTCCGATGTGATCGGCCGGGACGATCTTCCTGCGCTCGCTCTTGTTCGTGCGGAGGACGCTCGCAAGGATCCGTTCGGTCTCAAAACATACCAGGAATTCAAGGACTTCACGGAGAAGGAATACCTCGTGAAAAAACTGAAGGAGAACGGAGGGAACGTTTCGAGGACGGCACGGCAGCTCGACATGCAGCGGAGCAACCTGTACAAGAAGCTCGAAAAATTCGGCATGGAATTCCGGAAAGATGCGGGCGCCGACGACGATTAATCTCGATATTTTTCCTATGTCTGAATATGTGAATCCACCCAGACCGGAAAATCTTCGTCAAATGGCCTAACCGGCGATATTTCATTGAGGTTTCCGAAGGTAGTGTCAACTATTGTGTGCAAAATGGGCTAAGGGTTTTCCCTCCCAATGGGCGTTTTGATAGACGATTACGGCATAGATGATCCGCTCACAGCTATCAACGTTGTTGAAGC
>JBAZPL010000253.1:0-3128 GCA_041648155.1 Candidatus Krumholzibacteriia bacterium | reverse complement strand
CATGCGCGATTCAACCCTTCAGGAGATCGGCGCTGTCCACCTTGATGCGCGGGAAGAGCGGTACGGGCTGCGCGAGGGCGCTCGCGCCCGCCGCCTTCTCCGGAAGATCGTTCATCGTGAGCTTTTCGCCGCCGAGCGGGGCGAGCATCTCCGCCATCTTGCGGGGCATGAAGGGAGAGAGCACGACCCCCGAGGCCCTGAGCACGGCGAGGAGCTCGCGGAACATATCCTCGAGCTCGCCGCGCTTCGCGGGATCCTTGGCCAGGTCCCACGGGCGCTTCTCCTCGATGAAACGGTTCGCGCGCTGGATAACCGACCAGTAGGCGCCGAGCGCCCGCGAGAACTCCATGCGGTCCATGTGGCCGCGATACGCTTCGAGCGACCGTACGAGCTCGGCGTAGAGCTCGTGCCCCGCCCCGAGCGGCTTCGTCTCGACCGCGCCGCCGAGATACTTCGAGATCATCGTCACGGTGCGGCTGAAGAGGTTGCCGATGTCGTTCGCGAGATCCGCGTTGTAGCGATTGAGAAAGACCTCGGCCGTGACGTCGCCGTCGCGGTCGAAGGGAACCTCGCGGAGCAGAAGGTACCGAAGCGCGTCGGACCCGAAGGCGTCGACCATCCGCAGCGGATCGATGATGTTTCCGCGCGTCTTGCTCATCTTCTCGCCGGCGAGCGAGATGAACCCGTGCGCAAAGACCGAGCGCGGGGGCGCCACGCCTCCCGCCATGAGCATCGCCGGCCAAATGATGCAGTGAAAACGCGTGATGTCCTTGCCGATCACGTGCACGTCGGCGGGCCAGTAACGATCGAACGGCTTCGTATCGACCCCGCCGAAGCCGAGTGCCGAGATGTAGTTCGTGAGCGCGTCGAACCAGACGTAGATCACGTGCGCCTCGTCGATCGGAAGCGGTATCCCCCACGCCTTGCCGAAGCGCGAGATCGAGACGTCATCGAGCCCGCCCTTGATGACGTTGATGACCTCGTTGAAACGAATCTGCGGCCGCACGAATTCGGGATTCTTTTCGAAGAACGCGAGGAGCGGCTGCTGAAACCGCGAGAGGGCGAAGAAATAGTTCTCCTCGCTGATGTGTTTGGGCGGCTGCTTGTGCTTCGGGCAGAGACCGTCCGCGAGATCCTTCTCGACGATGAACTCCTCGCACGACTCGCAATAGAGCCCTTCGTACTTTCCTTTATATATATAGCCGTTCTCGTGAATTTTCTCGAAGAGCGCGCGCACGGCGAGAATGTGTCGCTCTTCCGTCGTGTGGATGAAGTCGTCGTAGGAAATATCGAGCGCCTTCCAGGCGCCCTGAAACTCGCCCGACATCGTGCGGCAATATTCGAAGGGGTCGAGCCCGCGGCTGCGCGCCTCGCGCTCGACGTTCGTGCTGTGCTCGTCGTTCCCCATGAGAAAATGGACGTCGAAACCCGAGAGGCGCTTGTAACGCGCCATGCAATCGGCGCCGACCTTCTCGTAGGCGGTGCCGAGGTGCGGCTTCTGGTTCACGTAATCGATCGCCGTCGTTATGTAGAACCGTTTCGTTTCCATTTATCTGCCCGCCGGGCGTTCCTTCCCGTTCTTGTCGTGCTTGTCGCTCTTCTCGGTCGCGGCATCCTTGTCGTTCTTCGCGGGGGCCGGCTCCTTGCGCAGCTCTTCCTGCAGAACCTCGAGCTTGACCTCGACCTGGTTCTTTTCCGCATCGCTCAGGATAACGGTCCGGTTGAATATATCGACCTTTTCGATGCGATGCTCGCCGCCGAAGACTCGTATCTTGCTTCCTCTCTTCGGGATGTCCTTCGTGAGATCCTTGTAATACTCGAGCTCGTAGTCGAGACAGCACATGAGGCGACCGCACGCCCCGGATATCTTGGACGGCGTCAGCGGAAGATTCTGGTCCTTCGCCATCTTGAGGGTCACCGGCTCGAAGTCCTTGAGGAACGTCGCGCAGCAGAGGCGCCGCCCGCACATTCCCATCCCGTCGAACCGGCGGGCCTCGTCGCGCACGCCGATCTGCCTGAGATCGATGCGCGTGCGGAACACGCCGGCCAGGTCCTTCACGAGCTCGCGGAAATCGATCCTGCCCTCGGAGGTGAAATAGAAGGTGATCTTGTTTCCGTCGAACTGGTACTCGACGTCGACGAGCTTCATCGGCAGCTTGTGCTCGGCGACCTTTTGCTGGCAGATCTTGAGCGCTTCGGATTCCTTCGTCCTGATCTCGTTCAGGTGCTCGACGTCCTTGTCGGTTGCGTGGCGGAGAACCTCCTTCTTGTCGGCTTCGATCTCGTTCGCCTCCGCGCGCGTGAGCGATATGATCTGCCCCATGTCCTCGCCCCGGTCCGCCTGGACGACGCAATAATTGCCGGTCCGAAGGTACAGGGCCTTCGCGTTCCGGTAGAACTCCTTCCGCTGCGCCTTGAATTGCACTTCAATGATTTCCATAGCCCTCAATCTAATACCATGCGTTCGTCAAATCAAGAAACAGATGAGAGAGCGTCAGTTCCATATCCGCGTTCCGGCGGAGGCTCTCGATCGCGGAGGATATCTTCCCGATGTCGCCGGGGAGATCCCGCGAGGCCGCCGCCGCGAGCCGTTCGGCTCCGATCGATTCCTCGAGAACGCCCTTCTCGGACTCTTCGACGCGCCCGTCGCGATTCCTGACAAAGAGACCGAACAGGATGATCATCTCCTCGAGAAGCTCCGCGATATCCTCGCGCGAATAGCCCCTGTTCCGTCTCCTGGTTTCGCTGTAGCCCGCGAGCTCTTCCGCCTCCGCGATCAGCTCCTTCCTCTTCCCGTCGATGACGAGCCCGACGACCGCCGCGGCGTCCTTCCAAAGCCCGAGGAAACGCTCCTCGAGGAGGTTGATGCCGCGGCGAAGGTTCCCTTGGGCGAGCGCCGCGAGCCGCTTCGCCTCCCCTTTCTCGACCGAGTAAAACTCCTCGAGAAAGCCGATGATCGCCCCGGCCGCGAGCGGATCGAAGCGGACCTCACGGCAGCGGGAGCGGATCGTCGGAAGAAGCCTGTCGGGATACTCCGTCACGAGAACGATCACGGCGGAGGCGGGAGGCTCCTCGAGAAGCTTGAGCAACGCGTTTTGGGCCTCCACCGTCGCGAGGTGCGCCTCGAA
>JBAZPL010000252.1:0-3132 GCA_041648155.1 Candidatus Krumholzibacteriia bacterium | reverse complement strand
CAGCCCGCTTCACGTCATCAGCCGTGACCGCGCGGTAGCGTTCCTGGACCTTGAGAATCTCGTTGAAATCGCCGAAGTAGATCTCGTACGTGCCGATCTTGCGCGCCTTGCCGTTCACCGTCTGCATGCTGCGATAGAAGTTCGCATCGACCTGGTTCTTCGCCTTCGCGATCTCGGCGGGAGAGATGCCGTTCTTCGCGATGTCGTCGATGATCGCGTACACGGCCGCTTCGCACTCCGAGGCCGTCTTGTCGGGCCTCACCTTGACGTCGATCGCGAAGAGGGCCGGGGCGATATTCCATGAGGCGTTCGCGCCCGCGTAGACCGCGATCCCGAGGTCGCGAACGAGCTTCTTGTACAGGCGGGAGCTCTCCCCCTCGGACAGGACGTACTGGAGCACGTCGAGCGCGTAGATGTCGTTCGATTTCACGTCGGGGATGTGGTATCCGATGAGGACCGCAGGCATCTCGGCGACTTTCCGAACCTCGGCGCGGCGCTCGCCGAGCTGCTCGGGCTCGACGGTTCGGACCGGCTCGGGGGCCTTCTGCGCCGGGACGGGATCGTAATACTTGTGCACGAGCTCGAGCGCCTTCTTCGTATCGAAGTCGCCGACGATCACGAGAATCGCGTTGTTCGGCGCATAGTAGGTCTTGAAATAGTTCACCGCGTCGTCGCGGTTGATCTTCTCGAGGTCGCTCATCCAGCCGATAACGGGCCAGCCGTACGGATGCGCCTTGTACGCGAGCGAGCCGAGCTCCTCGTACATCGCGCCTTCAACCGAGTTGTCGACGCTCAAACGGCGCTCCTCCTTGATGACGCCCATCTCCGAGACGACGAACTTCGGATCGAGGGTGAGCGACTTCATGCGGTCGGAGTCGAGATCGATGCAGAGCTCGAGGACGTTGCTCGCGAAATCCTCGTAGTAACCCGTCATGTCCTCGCTCGTGAATGCGTTCGAGTAACCGCCGTTCGATTCGAGGATGCGGTCGAATTCCTTGGGGCCGTACTTGGCGGCGCCGTTGAACATCATGTGCTCGATGAAATGGGAGATGCCCGTGATGCCGGGGCGCTCGTTCTGCCCCCCGACGCGGTAGAATGTCCACCGGCTGATGACCGGCACGGAATGATCCTCCATGAGGATGACCTTGAGGCCGTTCTTCAGAGTCTCGACGGTCGCGTCGAGTTTCGTTGGAGCGGTCTTCGTCCCGGCGGCACTCGGCGCGCCCGCGAGCGCGAGAGGAACCGATACGAGCACGAAGAGCGCGAGCGCAACGACGCTTCGCGTCGCGCGGGATTTGAGAAAATGCATCCTCGAACCTCCTTTGGAGAAAAAAATCGCGCGGCTCGCCGAGGGAACCGCCCCATGGAAAAAGTCACGCAGCCTGCCGAGCGGACCGCTTCATGGAAGAAGTCACGCGGCCTTCCGCCGGGAACGCTTCTTCATCTTTCTACGGCTGTAGTTTGAAACAAGTTCCATGAAAATACCGAGATCGTTCTCGAGATCGGTCTGGCTGCCGTCGAAGTAGAATGTCCTGATGGGGATACCGTCGCAGTCGCGGCTCACCTTCGGATAGACCGATTCGCAGATGATGCCGTTCATGCAGGTGAACGGGCTGATGTCGATGATGCCGTCGACCCCCTTTTCGTACATGTAAATTCCCTTGCCGACGCTCAGCACCATCTCGCCGAGAGCGCCGTGATACGGCAGGTACGGCGCGCTGTGCTCGAGCACCTCGAGGACGTCGTGCGGCTCCTCGAGCCCGGCGAACTCCTCCCTGAACGGGGCGAGGAGCTTCGCCTCGTGCCCGTGCTGGACATGCTCCTTGATTCTCACCTTGAGCATCTCGAGAGAAAACCCCTGGCCGTACATTTTCAGATTTTTCTTCTGCTCGAAGTTAGTGTACCACACCCATTCGCCTATGTCCGAGAGCCACGCCTGCGCGCCGAAGACCTCGAGGCGCCTGATGAGATCCTCGTTGCTGAAGGTGCTCAGGCGGCAGAAGATCTCGCCGACGACGCCGATGAGTTTCGTGTCGCGATCGAAATCGACCGGGATCGCGCGGAAGAGGTCCCGCCCGTTCGCGAGGGCTCCGGCGAGCTGATCGAGCTTCTTCGGGCCGATCGGCACCGAGGAGTCCGCGAGCGCGTCGCAGAAAATCTCGAGCGCGCGAGAGGCGGCCTTGTCCGCCGCGCCCCGCTCCGTTTCGTGCGGACGGTATATGTGGAGCATCTTTCTGATGGCATCGCTCCCGACGAGCCCCCACCAGCCGAGCCGCATCATCGGGCCCGCGTACTCGCCGAGGCTCGAATAGCCGTCCGCGCTCGACGGAGAGACGATGAGAACGTCGTCGTAGCCAAGCTCGTGGAGCACCTGTTTCAGGAACGGCGAATACTGTCCGAAGCGGCACGGCCCGCTCGCCGTCGGCATGAAGAAGGCGGTCTTCGCCGGATCGAAGCCGGGCTGCTCGGCCACCTTGAGAAAGTCGCCGATCGTCACGCGCTCGGGGAGGCACTCGTCCCCCGACGTGTAGCGCCCTGCGATTTCGTATGTCCGTTCGTCCCCATCGGGGGACGGGCGCGCGTCTACTCCAAGATATCTGAAGGCTGCGGCGAAGGCCCTTGCTCCTTCGTCCGACATGCGGGGGATGTAGACCGTGCGGCCTTTGAGCCCTCGCTTTTCTTCCACCATCTGAGAACTCCTTTGCTGTCGAGATACGCTTCACAGCGGGTCATGACGCCGGCGTCGTTCGAATGCCCATCGAACTGCAGCGTGAGATACGGGCGGACGGCGGCGCCCGAGGCGTAGTGCTTCACGTAGGAGTCGGGCCCGCATTTGAAATTCGTTATATAGATGAGGTGCAGGTTCTCCTTCTGGGCGGCGAGCCGCGCCGTCTGGAGGATCTTTCGCCCGAAGTTCCAGAACATGTTGTCGTTGATGTCGCGTATACCGATCCCGTCGAGCGGGAGGAAGAAGATCGGAATGACGTTCATGCCGTAATAGTCGCGAAGCTTCCCCGGCACGTCGAGGTTCGCTTCCTTGTCGATGACGTTGTAAGGACGCCCGACGAGAATGATCCCGGCCTCCCCGGATTTCTCGAGAATGTCGAGCGCCTCGCGCCCGGCGGCTTCGCA
>JBAZPL010000251.1:0-3173 GCA_041648155.1 Candidatus Krumholzibacteriia bacterium | reverse complement strand
GCGTCGCCGGGATCAAGGAAGCGTGCGAGGGAGAAATTACCTTTCTCGCGAATTCGAAGTACGAGGCGTACCTCGCGACGACGCGCGCCTCTGCGGTCATCGCCGATCGCGAGGATGGCTCTCCGAAGCCCATCGTCAAGGTATCCAATCCGTACCTCGCTTTCCTGAAAATTATGTCGCTCTTTTCCGAGGGCCATCCCGAGAGGCTCCAGAAGGGTATCCATCCGACCGCGATCGTCGCGAAGAGCGCAAAGATCGCCTCGGACGTTTCCATCGGCGCGTACTGTCTCGTGGGGGAGGACGCGGTGCTCGGCGCCCGGACGACGATTCTCCCCCTCGTATGCATTCTCAACGGCGTGAAGGTCGGCGAAGACTGTCTCATCTACCCGCATGTCACCGTGCGCGAGCATTGTCTGATCGGGAACCGCGTCATTCTGCATTCGGGCGCCGTTATCGGGAGCGACGGATTCGGCTATGCGAAGGACGGAGACGTGAATCGCAAGATCCCGCAGATCGGGATCGTTCAGATCGAGGACGACGTCGAGATCGGGGCGAACGCGGCTATCGACCGGGCAACGACGGACGTCACCCTCATCAAGCGCGGCGCCAAGATCGACAACCTCGTTCAGATCGCGCACAACGTCGTTGTCGGAGAGGATTCGATCCTCGCCGCGCAGGTCGGCGTCTCGGGCAGCACGCAGCTCGGCCGAAACGTGGTCCTCGCGGGGCAAGCGGGGCTCGTCGGGCACATACATATCGGCGATAACGCGATGGTCGGGGCCCAGGGAGGAGTTACGAAGTCGATCCCGGCCAATACGAGGGTATCCGGCTATCCGGCTCGCGAGCACGGTTCGGCCCGCAAGATATATGCGCTCATCGCGCGGCTTCCCGAGCTTTTCAGGGATCTCAGGCAGCTCGCCAAGAGGGTCGAAGGGCTCGAGAAAGGCACGAAAAGTGGTCCGGCAGCAAAGGACGATTAAGGGCTCGTTCACGTACGAAGGGACGGGGCTCCATACGGGAAAGCCGGTGCGGACGGTATTTCATCCGGCTCCTCCCTTCGCCGGAATCCGTTTCCGGCGAGTTGACCTCTCGCCGGCGGTCGAGATACCCGCGAACGTTGATTTCATCAGCGAGGGGGAGATTCGCCGCAACACAACGCTCGCGAACGATGGCGTTCTCATTCACACGGTCGAACACATCCTCGCGGCCGCTTCCGGTCTGCAGATCGATAATATGATCGTCGATATCGACTCCGACGAGCCGCCCGAGCCGCGCGACGGAAGTTGCGCGCCCTTCGTCGACGCGCTGCAGAAGGTCGGTATCGAGAACCAGGGGATCCCGGGCCGGTTCCTCAAGATCAAGACACCGGTGGCATTCTCGGGGGGGGAGGGGATCGAACTCTACGCTCTTCCCTACGACGGTTTCAAGGTGAGTTTCACGATCGATTACCGGAATCCGCACATCGGAATCCAGTACGCGTCCTTCGATGTGTCTCCGGAGCTCTTCGTGCGGGACATCGCTCCCGCCCGCACTTTTGTTCTCTGGTCCGACGTCGAGATTCTCAAATCGCAGGGTCTTATCAAGGGGGGGAGCCTCGACAACGCGATTGCGGTCGACTCCGAGGGGATCGTCAACAAGGTTCCGCTCCGGTTCTCGAACGAATTCGTCCGCCACAAGATACTCGATCTCATAGGAGATCTCACCCTCGTCGGCGCCCCGATCGAGGGTCATATCATAGCTATCCGTTCCGGGCATAAGCACAATCTCGGTTTCGCGAAGCTTCTCGCGCAGGAGCTCAGGAACCAGCAGAAGAACGCCGTCATGGGGGAGCAGGAATTCTGGGATATCAACGTCATCCAGAAGATCATGCCGCACCGATATCCGTTTCTCCTCGTCGACCGGATCCTGAAGCTCGAGGATAAGAAGCGCGTCGTCGGAATCAAGAACGTCACGATCAACGAGCCGTTTTTCGTCGGGCATTTCCCCGGTCATCCGATCATGCCCGCCGTTCTCATCATCGAGGCGATGGCGCAGGTCGGCGGAATTCTGCTCCTCTCGAGCGTCGATACACCCGAGAAGTACCTTGTCTATTTCATCGGGATCGACAAAGCGAAATTCCGCAGGCCCGTCGTTCCCGGCGACCAGATCCGTTTCGAGCTCGAGATGATTTCGCTCCGCAAGCGATTCTGCAAGATGAGGGGGGTCGCGTACGTGGACGGCCAGGTTGTCGCGGAAGCGGAGCTTCTTTCCTCAATCGTCGACCGGTGACGGAGCAGCTATGCCGCGAGATATCCATCCGACTGCAATCATCCATCCGAAGGCGGAGCTCGCTCAGGACGTGGCCGTGGGTCCCTATACGATCATCGGCGAAAAGGTGACGATCGGGGAAGGCTGCCGGATTGGAAGCTCCGTTCTCATCGACGGAGAGACGACGCTCGGGAAGAACAACCGGATTTTTCACGGAGCCGCCATCGGCAACGTGTGCCAGGATCTCAAGTACCGCGGCGAGCGGACCTTTGTGCGGATCGGCGACGGCAATACGATCCGCGAGTTCGTTACGATGAACAGCGCGACGGGCGAGGGGGAGAGCACGGTGGTCGGCAGCAGTACGCTTATCATGGCGTACGTCCATCTCGCCCATAATTGCGTCATCGGCGACAACGTCGTTCTCGCGAACGCGGTGAATCTCGCCGGGCACGTGCGCGTGCACGATTTCGCCGCGATCGGCGGACTCACGCCGGTCCACCAGTTCGTCGAGATCGGACGACACGCCTTCATCGGCGGCGGAAGCAGAATCCCGCAGGACGTGCCGCCGTTTCTCAAGGTCGCGGGGAATCCGACGCGCGTGTGGGGTCTGAACACGGTCGGTCTCGCGAGACGCGGTTACACCGTCGAGCAGCGAGGGGTTCTCAAGAAGGCATACGTGATCCTGTATCGGAGCGGACTCAACGTCACCCAGGCTCTCGAGCGGATCTGCGCCGATCTTCCCCGGACGGACGAGATCGCGATGTTCGTCGATTTCATTCGAAACTCCAAACGGGGAATCATCAAGTAATAGAGCCATTTCGATCCGCAACCGGGAGGTCCCGTGGAAACAAAACGCCGCAGGATCAGAGCAGGAGTAATCGGAACGGGCCGCCTCGGCCGCGAGCATGCCCGCGTCTACGCGTCGC
>JBAZPL010000250.1:0-3201 GCA_041648155.1 Candidatus Krumholzibacteriia bacterium | reverse complement strand
TTTCGAAGGCACTTCCACGAGCTTGGCGAACAGCTTCACCAGAGGCATGTTGAGGATCAGCAACATCAGGTTGCCCAGGAACATGGACGCGATGACGCCCCATGCGACGGCGGGGTGCTTGTCGAAAAGCAGGGGGCCGGGCGCGACGTTGTACATCATGAAGGCGCCCATGAGGACAGAGGTGGTCGCCGAACTGGGGATGCCGAGGGCGAGCAAGGGTATGAGCGCGCCGCCGGCCGCGGCGTTGTTGGCGGATTCGGGACCGGCCACGCCTTCGATGGCGCCTTTCCCGAACTCCTCCGGATGCTTGGACAGACGCTTTTCCAGCGTATAGGAAAGGAATGACGAGAGCGTCGCCCCTGCTCCGGGAAGTATCCCCACGAAGAATCCGAGCACGGATCCGCGGGCTATGGGTTTCCAGCTTCTTTTCATATCGTCGCGGGTCGGGAGCACTCTTCCGATCTTCGGGAAATCCTGAGGGCTTCCATCGGCGTCCAGTATCGACTTGAAGACTTCGCCGAGCGCGAACATGCCTACGGCGATGGTGATGAAATCGAATCCGCTGTAAAGGACGGGAATGCCGAAGGCGAATCGTTCCGAGCCGGACACCGAGTCGATGCCGACCGTGGCCAGAAGGAGTCCCATGACGAGCATCATGAGAGCCTTGGGCATCGATTTTCCGGCGAGTCCCGTTATAGCGGCAAGTCCGAGCACGACCAGGGAGAAGTATTCGGTCGGGCCGAATTTAAGCGCCACTTCCGCGAGCGGCTTGGCAAGGATGGCGAGCATTATCAGGGCAAAAAGCCCTGCGATGAAAGAACCGATGGCCGCGATTGCGAGTGCCGCGCCGGCCCTTCCTTTTCTGGCCATCTGGTAGCCGTCCAGGCAGGTGATCACGGAGGCGGATTCGCCGGGCGTGTTGATAAGTATGCTCGTCGTGGAGCCGCCGTACATGGCTCCGTAGAATACGCCCGCAAGCATGATGATCGCGCTCGTGGCCGCGTCTTCGGGCCTGAGCAGGCTCGTCAGCGAGGCGGTGATCGGGATGAGCAGCGCCGTACCGCTGGATGGACCTATTCCCGGAAGGACTCCGACGATGGTGCCGACGAATACGCCGACGAAGCAAAACAGGATGTTGTGGAACTGCAGCGCCTGCGAGAAACCAAGTGCAAGATAGTGGAATGTATCCATGTTCAGCCTCTCGCGAAAAGATTGGTCAGAAATTCGGGGAAAGGCGGCAGGTTGCCCTGCAGGAGGACTACATATGCCGCGTAGACAACAACGGAGAAAATCGCGGAAATGAGCAGCGATTTGACCAGGTTTTTGCGTTCCATGAGCTGGAACACGAACGTGAGAAAGAGAAAGGTGGATATCACGTACCCAAGCGGTTCGAATATCGCGATGTAGACGATGGTCGCCCCTATCAACGCGGCCAGGCGTTTGTAGTTGCGTCCCGATGCCGGCTTTCCGGTACCTTTGGCCGTGACCGCGGCGTAGATGACGATGACGCTGAGCGCCATGAGGATAATGCCGAGCAGTGTGGGGAATACCGCGGGTCCGACATTGCTGCCATAGGAGCTTTTGGAGATTCCCCTGCTGGCCGCGACGAAGAAAGCGCCGACCGCAAGGAATGCAGTGCCTGCCATTAAATCGAAACGTTTGTTGATCACGGTTCCCCCGTTTGCATGGATATCACAGGGAAAGAGAGCCTGCGCAATCGCGGCTCCCTTTCCCCTGATGATCAGATTTCCGGCGAACGACTATTTCGCCATTCCGAGCGCGGACAGCAGTTCCCCAAGGTCGGTATTCTGCTGTTCAAGACCTTTCACGAAATCATCGCCGGCGAGGAATTCGGCGTCCCATCCGCGCTTGGCGAGTTCCTCGGCCCAAAGAGCCGTTTTCGAGAGCTTGGTGAATGCATCGATCCAGTAAGCCTTTGCCTCGGCGCCCATCTGGGGCGGCCCGAAGACGCCGCGCCAGATCACGAAGTCCGCAGGAATGCCGGCTTCGCGGAGTGTGGGCACGTCCTTGAATACGCCGCCGAGTCTCTTGGGGGCGTTCACCGCGAGGACGCGGATCTTGCCGGCTTCGAGGTATTCGGAAACGGAAGCGGTGACGCTGGTGAGCACATCGCCGTTGCCGCCCAGGATCGCGGCCATGGCCTCGGCCTTGCCGTCATAGGAAATATACTTGATTTTCTGGGGGTTGACGCCGGCCTTGCTTGCGGGAAGGAGGAAGGCCAGGTGGTCCACGGCGCCGGGGCCCGAGCCGCCGACGACGGACAGCTTGGAAGGATCGTTCTTCATGTCGGCGAACAGGGACTTGATGTCCTTGTACTTGGAGTTCGCGGGAACAGCGATGACGGCGTAGTCGACGAAGAATTGGGCGAGGGGAGTCACGTTCTTGTAGGTGAAGGGAGAGTTGCCCTCTTTCTTGAGATTGTTGATGAGCATCGTCGGGGAGGTGAGGAAGAGTTTGTAGTCATTCTTCACGTCCTTCACGACATACTCGGCAAGGAATACAGAGCCGCCGCCGCCCGGCTTCGCTTCGACGAGCATCTGCTGGTCCACGAGTTTCGTATCGACAAGCGCTTTGGTGATGGCGCGCAGGGCCATGTCGAATGCCCCGCCGGCGCCGGAGGGCGCGACGAAGGTGACGGTCTTCGACGGATACTTCGGCGCCGCGAACGCGCCCATTGTCGCCACAGCGGCCAGTACCAGCACGGCTGCAACTTTCTGCAAACGATTGCTTCTCATCAATGCCTCCTTGAAGCTATCCAGCCTTTCAATGGCCAGATTTTCGCAAAACAGCGTCCAGGACCGTTGTATAGGTCCCGGGCGGCGTATTCCCAAAGTCAGCGCGCAAGTCGAGATCGGCGAGTGCCTGCAGTTTCGCCTTTGTCGCCGCGGACGCGGAACTGTCCAATCCCATCTCGGCCAGAGTATCCAGGACTTCCCCCATCTCCGCGACGCGGCGTTCCGCGGCGATGGCCGTCCTTGTAATGAGCATGGTAGCGGTGTCGGCCAGGGGTCTTGAGTTGATCGTGCCCGAAATGGAATCCATGATCTCCTTGTCGACGCCTGCCTTCCTTCCGGCGGTGAGCGTCTCGAGGAGGAGCGCCGTCAGGCCTTTCATGAAGATGCTCCGGAGCATCTTGAGGGCCGAAGAACTGCCTGCGTTTTCGTTTATGAATGAAATCTT
>JBAZPL010000249.1:0-3227 GCA_041648155.1 Candidatus Krumholzibacteriia bacterium | reverse complement strand
GCGCCCGTCGGACAGGAGTACTCCTGTCCGACGGGCGCGCTCACGGTGAAATACCCGTTCCCCGGCCGGGCGTGCGTCGACACCGACGACGAGCCGTCGCACTGCGCGTACTGCTCGCTCGGCTGCGCCATAACCGTCAAGAAATTCGGCGACAAACGCTACTACATCGGCCCCTCCGGCATCCCGGGGGATTACCTGTGCCGTTACGGCCGTTTCGGCCACGAGCTCTTCATCAAGCGCAAGCGCGTCGCGGGGCCCGAAATCCGCCGCGGGAGCGAGATCCTCGCCGGCGACCTGTGCGATGCCCAGAAGCTCGTCGTCTCCGGGCTCAGGCGAGTCGTCGAGAGGCACGGCGCCGGCAAGATCGGCGTCTTCGTCTCGCCGGAGCTCACGAGCGAGGAGCTCTACCTCGCGGCGAGGATCGCCCGCGAGGGCCTGAAAACGAATAACGTCGCCTCTCTCGCGATTCTCGGAACGGGCACCGAGGCGGGAGCGCTCGACGAATCGCTCGGCTTCACCGCCTCCACCGCCGACCGCACTTCCATCGATAGCGCCGATCTCATTATCTGCAACAACACTGCGATGGAATCGGATCATCTGATCCTCGCCGTACGGGTTATCGAGGCGGTGCGCGGCGGCGCGAAGCTCATCGTGAGCAATTCGACGCTCGACCCGACCGATCAGATTTTATCCACACTCGCCATGGATCCGATGCGCGGACGCGCCGCAATCCTCTGGAACGGCGTCATTCAGGCGCTCCTCGACGACGGATATTTCAAGCCGTCCGCCGTGAAAAAGATCGCCGGGGGCGCCAATTTCCTGAAAGACCGGGACTTCAAGGTCGACGGGGTCGCGGCCCTCTCCGGAGTCGCCGCCGAGGATATCCTGAAAGCCGTCGGGATCGTTAAGGACGCGCGTCGAATCGTCATCATCCACAGCCCCGATCGTGTCCAGGATCAGGCTCCCGGCGACATGGAAACGCTCGCCAATCTCGTCGTGCTTCTGCGCGCGGCGGGGGCGCGGGCGGACCTGCTCCTCCCCCGCATGAACGCGAACAGCGCCGCCATCGAGATCACGGGTGCCGATCCGGCGTTCGGCCCCGGCAGGGTGCCGAATCCGGAAGGAGCCGCCGGCGCGCGGAGCCGCGAGGAGCTGCGCGCGCTCCTCGCCTCGGGCGAGCTCAAGGGCGCTCTCATCATCGGCGAGGATCCGCTCGCCTTTGGCCAGACCGGCTCGTGGTTCCAGAACGTGGAGTTTCTGGCGGCGATGGATTGGACGAGCACCGAGACGACTCGCTCGGCCGACGTCGTGCTTCCCGGCTCGACGTACCTCGAAACCGAGGGCACGCGGTGCAGTTTCGAGGGCGCGCTCGTCGAGTACGCACGCGCCGTCGAGCCGCCGGCGGGAGTGCCGGGGCCCGAAGTGCTCCGCGGGCTGGCTCGCGAGTTCGGACTCGAGACGCCCGGGAACACGACCGCCGAGCTGGAAAAGATCGTCAGGAAAAAGCTGGGAGATCTCACGCGCTATTACTGGAACACAGGCGAAGAGCGGGTCGCTCCCGGTTCGGCGCGCCTCGTTCCGACGAGCGCCGTCGCCCATACCGGCTCGATGCAGCCCCCGCTCACGCACAGCGAGAAGTACAAACGCGAGATCAGGGAGGTCGGCACCGGCAGGTTCCGCGTAAGACGATAGGCGTTAGGGGACACGCTATGATCAGGCTCGAGAATCTCTATTCCTTCATGGAAAGCAGCTTCGATTATCTTCTCGTCGTGGACGGCGCGGAGAACATTGTCCATATGAGCCGTCTGCTTACGCGCGACAGCCACGCCGAGGGCGTATCCTCCGAGGGGAAACACCTGAAGGACATTCTCACTCCTCCCTCCCTCACCACCTTCCGCTCCGCAATGGCGCAGGCGCGCGGGAAGAACCGCGCGAACGCCGTGTACGCGGTGGCGGGAGAGAACTCCCGTTCGATCCCGCTCAAGGCCGGGCACGGCGAGACCGACAGCGGCGAGATATTTGTTTTCTTCGGTAACAAGCTCGAAGCTCTCCGCAAGCTCCAGGAATGGGAGAAGAATGAGCGATTCAAGGAGCTCTCCTGTCTCTACGACATCGCCGAGTGGATCGAGGATTCGGACTCGATCAGCAAATTTTTCACCGAGCTCCCCCGCTACCTCGCCTCCGGAATGCTTTACCCCGAAGAGGCGATCGTCTATTCCACATACCAGGGGATCGAATACGGACAGAAGCCGAACTCCTACAATTACATCGCCGTTCGCCTCATCGTCGGCGAAAACGACAAAGGGGAAATCCGCGTCGGCTACTACAGCGAGAAGCGCCAGCTGCTGCCCGAGGAGCAGCGCATGCTCGACGAGATCGGGCGGATGCTGAACCTCGCCCTCGAGCGCAAGGAGCTCAAGGACCGCCTCATCAAGAAACAGTCCGAGGAGGCCGATTTCAACAAGCGCCTCGATGAGCTCCAGCGCGAGATCGCGAAACGCACCGACGAGCTCGAGGAGCAGAATAACAAGCTCCGCGTCGTCAATTCGTCTCTCGATACGGTGAAGGGGGGCTGGGAGGAGTCGAAATCGACGCTTGAAGCGATGTTCAAGGCGATTCCCGACGAGGTTGTTCTCATCGACAAAGGCCGCAAGGTCATCATGTCGAACCGGGAGAATGTGAGCCCCGGCACGTTCTGCTACACGAGCGTTTTCGGGCGCGAGCGCCCCTGCGAGGACTGCCGCCTCGCCCGCATCCTCCGCGAGAAAACACCCGTTACCCTTCAATTGAGGCGCGATAACCAGGTTCTCCAGGTCCACGCCCTCCCGATCTACAACCGGGAGCACGAGGTGGACGGAATCATGGAGTTCTACCGCGACGTAACGCTCGAGATGACGTACGAGCAGCAGCTCCAACAGGCCGACAAGCTCGCCTCGCTCGGCCAGCTCGTGAGCGGCATAGGGCACGAGATCAACAACCCGAACCAGTTCATCCGCGGCAACATCAAGATCATCAAACAATCTCTCGAGGACCTTCTGCCGATCGTCGACGAATATTTCGCGGCCCACGGCGACCTCAAGATCGCGAAGCTCAATTACGATTTCTGGCGCAAGAACATCATGATGCTCGTCGACGACATGGACCACGGTTCGCAGCGGATCAAGGGAATCGTCGAGGGCCTCAGGACGTTCGCCCGCAAGGACGAAGGGCTCCTCGTCGACACGATC
>JBAZPL010000248.1:0-3286 GCA_041648155.1 Candidatus Krumholzibacteriia bacterium | reverse complement strand
GCGGCGCTGCTGGGCAAGACCGACAGGGATCTCTTCCCGCCGGAAACCGCCCGTCAGTTCGGCGAAAACGATTGCCGGGTATTGACCGAACGGGGCCGCCTGCAGACCACCGAAGTCCTGCGCCAGGCCGACGGAATCGACCATCATTCCATCGTCAACAAGTTTGCCGTCGACGGTCCCGATGGCAAGCCGGGATACGTCGCCGGCGTTGCTCTCGACATCACCGACCTGAAGCGGATGGAAGCCGAACTGGAACATTTCGCCTCATTCCCGCTCCTCAACCCGACCCCGATCATAGAGATGGACTCCTACGGCAAGGTGACCTTCTGCAACAGCGCGGCGGAAACCATGCTGGGCAAGGCGGCGTGTCTCGACAGCAGCAACCCCCTCATCCCCAGGGACCTGCCGGATATTCTCCGCGACTTGCATGAAAAGAAGGCCGGTCAGTACCGCCGGACGGTTGAAATGGGTGAGCTGGTTTTCGATGAAATGATCTACGTAGCGCCTCAGTTCAATTCAGTGCGCATCTTTGCCATGGACGTCACCGAGCGCAGGCGTCTGGAAGAGGATCGCAGCCGCCTGGCAGCCATCGTTGAGAGTTCGGATGACGCCATAATCGCCAAGACGCTGGACGGCGTCATTGTCGGCTGGAACAAGGGGGCGGAGAAGCTCTTCGGCTATGCCGCCGCCGAAATCAAGGGCCGGCATATATCCGCAATGGTCCCTGCAGATCGCGTTGACGAGGTGCAGCAGATCATCGAAAAGATCGGACGTGGAGAAAGAGTCGAAAATTACGAAACCGTGCGGGTGACGAAGGACGGCAGGCCAATCCCGATCTCGCTCACCATTTCTACGATCAAGGATTCGACTGGCAGAATCATCGGGGCGTCCTCTATTGCCCACGACATCACCGAACGCAAGCGGGCGGAGCAAGCGTTGCGGGAAACGGAACAGAGGCTGCGGAATATCGTGGAGAACAGCACCAACCTCTTCTACATGCACGGCACCGATCACGTTTTCACATACATGAGCCCGCAATCGAGGCAATTCTTCGATTGCGATCCGGAGGAGGCGATGGGGCGCTGGACCGACCTGATTACCGACAATCCGGTGAACAGGGTCGCCATCGAGGCGACGCAGCGGGCAATCGACACCGGAGAACGCCAGCCGCCTTATCAGGTGGAGTGCATAGGCCGCACGGGGCGAAAGGTATGGGCCGAGGTGCGCGAGGCTCCGATCGTCGAAGGGGGGAGGACCGTGGCCATAGTCGGTTCACTGACCGACATTACCGAACGTAAACAGGCCGAAGAGAAAATTGAAGAACTCAATACGAATCTGGCGGCAAGCGCTGCTGAACTGATGCTCGCCAATCGGGAGCTGGAAGCCTTCAATTACACGGTCGCCCACGACCTGCGCAAGCCGTTGACGGTTATCAACGGCTACTGCCAGGCGCTCAAGGAGCTATGCGACAACCAGCTCGATGTGCATTGCAAGGAGTATCTCAAGGAGGCTTACAACGGCACGTTAAGCATGAACCGGCTTATCGACGCACTGCTCAACTTCTCCCGCATGGCCCGTGCCGAACTGCGCCGGGAAAAGGTGGATCTCAGCCGCATGGCGCAACTGGTGGCAGCGGAGTTGAGGCTGGCCGAGCCGGGGCGCCCGGTCAAGTTCCGGATCGCCGACGGAGTTAACGCCGACGGGGATGCGAGCCTCCTGCGGGTAGTCCTCGACAACCTCCTCGGTAACGCCTGGAAATACACCGGCTCGCGGAATGAAGGGATCATCGAGTTCGGTTCAATGGAAGTCGATGGGAAGCCTGCCTGGTTCGTTCGGGATAACGGCGCCGGCTTCGCCATGGCGGACGCGGATAAGTTATTCCTCCCCTTCCAGCGTCTCCCCGGCGCCGAGGAATTCAGGGGACATGGCATCGGGCTGGCCACGGTGGAACGGATCATCAGCCGCCACGGCGGAAGAATATGGGCCGAAGGGGAACCGGATAAAGGGGCGACATTCTACTTCACGCTGCAATCATGAAGATTCGAATCTTCAAACAATGCTCGGAAGAGTGACCAGGGAGCTGCATGACGTACAAACTGACCAAATCGGATCGCACCGGCGTCGTACGGATCGTGGCCATTTATGCCGTTTTCAGCAGTCTCTGGATCTATCTTTCGGACAGCCTTTTGGGGCTGTTGGTACGAGACGCAGCGACAATGACCCGGCTTTCCCTGTTCAAAGGCATTGCATTCATTGTCTTGACGGCTCTTCTCCTCTATCGGCTGATCATCCGGCATGCTCTGGCAGCCAGGCAGGCAGACGAGCGGATTGTCGAGCTCAACAAGGCGCTGGAGAAGCGCAACACGGAACTGGCTAGGCTGCTCAACCGTAAGAAACTCCTTTTCGATGCATCGGTCAAGATCACCAGTCAGACCAACTTGAACGATCTGCTCACAGCCATCGCCGAGACGGCTCGCGAGCTGGCCGGCGCCCGTTACAGCGCCGCCGGTCATGGGTATGTTAACGGCAAGTTCATTACGGGAGGCGCGTCACGCTCGGAGGGCGCCACTCCCTGTCCGCCGGGGCAGGTCTTCAACGTGGAGCGCGGCGGGGTATACATGGATCTGGTCGAGAAGAGCGAATCGCTTTGCCTCACCGATGCAGAAATGCGCGCCCATCCGATGTGGTGGGGCCTGCCGGACGATCATGTGCCGATGCGCGGGCTTCTCGGGTCCCGGCTGATTGACTTCCGGGGCCAACCCAACGGAATGATTCTGGTCAGCGACAAGGAGGACGGAAGCGATTTCACGGCCGAGGATGAGGCGGCACTGCGTCAGCTGGCCATCATTGCCTCGTTGGCGCTCCAGCACATCGAGTCGGAGGAATCGCTCCAGCAGGCAAAAGAGGCAGCCGACGCGGCCAACCGGGTCAAGAGCCAGTTCCTCGCCAACATGAGCCACGAGCTGCGCGCTCCCATGGCCGGAGTTCTCGGCATGCTCGAAATAGCCCTCGGCGGCCCTCTCGAAGGGGAGCGGCGGGAATTCATTCAAACGGCTCATCATTCGGCCGGCGCCCTCGTCCGGATTCTCAACGACATTCTCGAAATGACCAGGATCGAGTCAGGAATGCTTCCCATAGAAAAAATACCGTTTTCCCTGCGTGAGTGTGTGACCGGTGTGGTGGAAATCTTCACCGCCGAGGCGAGGCGCAAGGGACTCGACCTCGTCCTCTCGGTGGCGGACGATGTACCTAAAAATGTGCTTGGAGACCAATTGCGGCTCAGGCA
>JBAZPL010000247.1:0-3304 GCA_041648155.1 Candidatus Krumholzibacteriia bacterium | reverse complement strand
TCATCGTCGGGATTCTCGTCGCGAGCGGGGCGATGAACGTTCTCATGGTCGCGGCGCTCGTCCCGCGCGCGAGGGCGCTTCTGCGATCCGTCCCCTCGACGGGGGAGGGACCGGATATCCGAACGGTGCTCCGGTTTTCGCTCCCCTTCGTCGTCACGGGGCTGCTCAACCAGATCGTCTGGCGGCAGTCGGAGGTCCTCTTTCTCGGGCATTTCAAAGGAGCCGAGGCGGCCGGATTCTTCAGCCTCGCGTACCGGATGCCGCAGCAGCTGCTCGAATTCATCCCGCTCACTCTGTGGCCGATCATTATGGCCGGGACGTCCGAGGCGTACGCGAAGGACGAAAAGAGTCTCGCTCGGGCGATACGGCTCTACTTCAAGCTCATTTTTCTCCTCGTCATTCCGGTCGCGGCGATGGGATTCGCCTTCGCCCGGCCTCTCGTTCCGATCCTTTATGGCGCGAAAATGCTTCCAGCTGCATTACTTACGCAGTTGTTTTTCGTTGTCTTTTCCTATTCCTTTCTCTATACTCCGCTGAGCATGGCGTTCTATATCATGGGGAAAAGCTGGATAAATATGCTGATATTCCTCTCATTGGCCGTTATCGAAATCGGCCTTGATCTCGCGCTGATACCGCGCTACGGGCTGTGGGGCGCCCTGGTGCCGGTATCGTTCGTTCTCGTGCTCGCCGTGATCTCTTTCCACCTGGTGATGAGGAAGGTGCGACCGGAGATCGGTACGCCGTTCGGATTCATCGTCCGGTGCACGCTCGCCGCAATTCCAACATGTCTTCTCTCGATTCTCACGTGGCGCTGGAGCTCTCCCGTCGCCGTGGCGTTGATGGCGCCGGTCGGATTCGCGCTTCTGATCGCCGGATTCCGCTTCATGAAGATTATCGGAGCCGAGGAAAAGGATTTGATACGGCGGCTCCCCATTCCGGCCCGGGAACGGCTGTTGTCGATATTCTAGCGGAGCGTGCCATGTTTCGAGCCGTAAAGATCTCGGTGGTGATACCGTGTTATAACGAGGAGAAGGGGATCGCGCGGGTAATCCCGTCCCTTCCGAAATCGGTCGACGAAATCATCATCGTCGACAACAACTGCACCGACCGTACTGCCGAGATCGCGCGAAGTCTCGGCGCGCGTGTCGTATTCGAAGCGAGGCGAGGGTATGGGGCCGCGTATAAGGCCGGGCTCGCCGCGGTGACGGGGGACATCACGGTCACCATGGACGGAGACGGCTCCTATCCGGCCGATCAGGTGGAGGAATGCGTCGGGTATCTTCTCGACCGCGAGCTCGATTTCGTCAGCGCGTCCCGGTTCCCGCTCGATGATGTGTCGGCGATGAAGTTTTCGAACAAGATGGGAAACGCGATTCTCACCTTCACGATGCTCCTCCTTTTCATGAAGAACGTGAAGGATTCACAGTCGGGGATGTGGATCTTCCGGAGCGCGCTCTATCCGGAGATCGCGCCGAAAAGCGACGGTATGGTGTTCAGCGAAGAGATCAAGCTCAACGCGATCGTGCGGCGGCGTCTGAAATTCGGCGAATACCACATCCGCTATCACCCGAGGATCGGAGAGGTGAAGCTCCGCAAATGGCGGGACGGTTTCCGGAATCTCTCGTATCTCTTGAAATTCAGGTGCGTGAAATAAGGAGTGTGTCATGCTCAGGAGCCTGCTTCTCATCGTCGCGACCGTCATCATCAACACGACGGGCCAGTTTCTGGTCAAGACGGGCGTCAACCGCGTCGGCGCGGTCAATCTCAACGATTTTCACGCGATCGTGAAAGCCCTCTCGTCGTGGCTCGTTCTGTGCGGTTTCGTCATCTATTTTCTCAGCGCGCTGATCTGGATCAGCATCCTATCGAAAGCGGAGCTCAGCTGGGCGTTTCCGATCCTGAGCCTTTCGTATGTCCTCACGGTGCTCCTTTCGCCGATTCTTCTCAACGAGAGCTTTTCGGCTCACAGGCTCATCGGGACGCTCGTGATATGTCTCGGTGTTTTTCTCGTGTACAGGACGTACTGAAGCGAGGCAATTCAACGCGGGGGGCCGTGCGCGCGGGGGCGAGGTCTCCCGGTCGTACGAGAGAGCGATGTTTGGAGCATGGGAACCGCCGTATTCGTTGTTGAAGCCATTGTCGTAATCCTTTCGTTCCTCGCGGGATTCGGAGCGCTCGGCGGACCCGTGATCGTGCGGATCGCTCTTGCCTTCTGCGCCCTCTTCATCATTCCCGGTTATTCGCTGAGCGCGATCGTTTTCCGGTCGAGAGCTTCGATCCCCGAGGCGGCGTGCCGGATCTTCTCGATGGGGCTTATCTTTGCCTCCATCGTCGCGTGCGCGGGCTTCGTGCCGGGCGTTTCCTATCGCGTGATTTCATTGGTTGCGTCGGCTCTCGGGATCGCGCTCGCATTTCTCGCGCGTTTGAATTCGTCCCATCGGTCGCGCAGGAATACCGCGCTCGTGGGAGGCATTCTATTCGCTCTATGCGCCACGGCTTTTTCGGGCACCGGCGAGCTCGGCTGGAGCACGGATTCGCTCGATCACGTGAGCTTCGTGAGCCGGAGCGTCGAGAGCGGCGTCCTTTTCCCCGGCGATTCGTACTACCGGGATGGTGACGGGATCTCGCTCGATCCCCGCAAGGGGCTCTGGCATCCCGTGCTCTCTCTCTGGACGTATCAGACGCACGCGCCGGCCTACCGTGTTTGGCGCGATGCGCCGGCCTTTCTCTCGTTCTTTGCCATCTGCTCGTTTCTCTTTTTCGCGATTCAGTTCTGCGGATCGATGCGATACGCGGCGCTTTCCTTCGCGTTTTTTCTTCTGTTCTACGGGGGGGAAGGAATCACCTGGCTCACGAAGGTGGGATTCAGCAGGAACGTTGCGCAGATCGTTCTCTGGATCGACCTCGCTTTTCTCTTCGTGTACTACCGCACGGGAAAGCGGGCATATCTCTTCGCGTGCGCGCTCCTCGCGTGCGCGGGCACGGCGTTTCACGTTGTGTTCGCGATGCTGCTCGGCGTCTCCCTCGCGGGCGTATTCTTCTACGTCACGCTTCTGCGAAGCGGCGCCGCCTGGCGCGGGGCGTTCTGGCGGAGCGTCCCGTGGCAGCTCGCGGGCATGGCGATTCCGCTCGCGATCCGGGCTCCCGGCGCGTTTGTCGCTTCCAACGCGATTCATACGCATATGCAAGGGATGCTCGTTTTTTCCCCCAACCTGGGGATCGTCGATCCGGCCGAACTCTTGATGCGGTACGGACTGGTCTTTTTCTTTATGCTCCTCGCCGCTCCGTTCTTTCCGCTTATCGC
>JBAZPL010000246.1:0-3387 GCA_041648155.1 Candidatus Krumholzibacteriia bacterium | reverse complement strand
CGTCGAGCTTCACGAAAGAGAGTCCCGCCTCGCGAGCCTCGACTTCGCCGCGATCTTCCGACGATTCGTCCCGCATCGCGGCGACCTCCTTCTGCCGGTAGAGCCCGCTATCGTCGATATTGATCTTCGCGTCGATCGCCCAGACCTCCCCGGCGGGAGTCACGACGAGCGGATTGATCTCGGCGAGGGAGGCGTCGACCGCCATGAACGTCCGGTAGAGAGAGGCGAGGATGGGGCCGATCTTCTTCGCGATATCCTTATCGCCGCTCAGCACGGCAGTCATCTGCCGCATCTGGAACGGCAGGATACCCCATGCCGGATCTATAACGACCTTGAGAATCTTCTCCGGAGCGGTCCGCGCGACCTCTTCGATGTCGATGCCGCCGGCCGGCGACACCATCATAAGCGGTTTACGGTTCCGCCTATCGATCACCATCCCGACGTAGAGCTCGCTCGCGATGTCGACGGCGCGCGCGATGAGCACTTTTTCAACCTTTATTCCCTTGATATCCATGCCGATGATCGCCTTCGCTTTCGCGGCGGCTTCATCGGGAGTCGAGGCGAGCTTGACCCCTCCCGCCTTTCCCCTGCCCCCAACGAGGACCTGCGCCTTGACGACGACGGGGCAGCCGATCTCCTCCGCCGCCTTTCGGGCGTCCTCGGCGTTCAGCACGAGACGGCTCGGAGGAACCGGCAGGCCGAATTTCGTGAACAGCGCGCGGGCATCCGCTTCATGGATCTTCAAGGCAGACCTCCGTTAATTAATTAAATTATAAGCGATTACAATGATAATCTAAAGCATCGCTTTATATCTTTATATATTTTCCGATCACGTCTTTCAGGTCGGGATGCCCGATCTCCTGGAGGTCATACATGACCCTGAGGGCCGGCTGAGGGATCTTGACGTATCGCTGGAGATCGATCGGCGTTCCGATGATGACGAGGTCGCAGGGGACCCGGGAAATCGTCTTCTGGAGATCCTTTACCTGTTCCGGACCGTACCCCATCGCCGGGAGCAGCGGACCTATGTCCGGATATTTCACGAAGGTCTTCGCGATCGTGCCGGTAACGTACGGCCTCGGATCGACGATCTCCTTCGCATGGAATTTCCTGGCCGCCATGATCGCCGCGCCGTACTTCATGCCACCGTGCGTGAGCGTCGGACCGTCCTCGACGCAGAGAACGCGCTTCCCCTTGATCCGTTCGGCGTGGTCGACGTTAATGGGAGATGCGCCGTCGATCACGATCGCGCGGGGATTGAGCGCCAGGATATTCGCCCTGACTTCCTCGACGCGGCACAGATCCGCCGTATCGATCTTGTTGATGACGATCGCATCCGCCATGAGGATGTTCGTCCGGCCCGGGTAATAGGAGAGCTCATGCCCGGGGCGGTGCGGATCGGCGACGACGATACTCAGATCCGGCTTGTAGAACGGCAAATCGTTGTTGCCTCCGTCCCAGAGGACGACGTCCGCTTCCTTCTCCGCCTGTCTCAGGATTGCCTCGTAATCGACGCCGGCGTATATGATGACACCCTTCACGATATGCGGTTCGTACTCCTCGATCTCCTCGATCGTGCACTCGTGCTTCACGAGATCGTCGAGCGTCGCGAAGCGCTGGACCTTCTGCTTCGCGAGGTTGCCGTACGGCATCGGATGCCGGATCGCGACGACCTTGTAACCCGCCTCGATGAGAATGTCCGCGACCCTGCGCGTCGTCTGGCTCTTGCCGCTCCCCGTGCGCACCGCGCAGATGGAGATGAGGGGCTTCACGCTCTTGACCATCGTCGGCGCGGCCCCCGCGAGGGTGAAATGCGCGCCGAGGGAGTTCACGAGCGCCGCCTTCTCCATGACGTACTGATTCGAGACGTCGCTGTACGCGAACATCACCTCATCGATCCCGTTCTTCACGATGAGCCCGGCGAGCTCCGACTCGGCGACGATCGGAATCCCCTTGGGGTACAGCGCTCCCGCGAGGGAGGTAGGGTACTTTCTCCCTTCGATGTCGGGGATCTGCGTGGCCGTGAAGGCGACGACCTCCACGTCCTTTCTCCCCCGGTAGAGCGTATTGAAATTGTGGAAATCTCTCCCTGCAGCGCCCATGATTACGATTCTTTTCCGCTTCATAAAGGAAACGCTCACCTCCGTACTTTCTTTATCAACGAAGTCGTCGAAAAACCCTTGCGCATCGACACCCGCTTGACTCGACCGCCGCGCTCCTCGACGAAGCTCGCGCCCACGATCTCTTCTCTTCCGTACTCGGCTCCCTTGACGAGAACGTCCGGCTCGAGCGCGCTAATCGCTTCGAGCGGCGTGTCCTCGCCGAAGATGACGACGCGATCGACCGCCTCGAGCGCGGCGAGAACGAACGCCCGGTCCTTCTCCGCGACGAGAGGCCGCCCGCGTCCCTTGAGCCTTCGAACCGAAGCGTCGCTGTTCAGGCCAACGACGAGAATGTCGCCAAAACCCTTCGCTTCCCGGAGCAGCTCGACGTGCCCCCGATGCAGGACGTCGAAGCATCCGTTTGTGAAAACGATGATCTTCTTCCTGTTCCGTGTCCGGAAACGCGCGAGCGCGTTTCTCGAAAGCGTCTTGTCGCGATAACCAGCCATACCGGTACTACCTGAACGCCGCCTCGAGCTCCTCGCTCGTCACAGCCGCGGTCCCAAGCTCCCTGATGACGATCCCCGCCGCCGCATTCGCGAGCTCGATCGCCTCGTGGATCGTCCCTCCGGCGGCGACTCCCGCCGCCAGCACGCTGATCACGGTGTCCCCCGCTCCCGTCACGTCGTACACCTCGCTCGCCCGCGCGGCGAAATGGCGCGGCCGCGCACTCTCCCGGAAGAGGGTCATCCCCTCTTCTCCCCGGGTGATGAGAACGGCCCCGGCTTCGAGGTCGCGGAGCAGCGACTTTCCGACAAAATCGAGATCCTCGTCGCTCCTGATCCGCCTGTTGTAGAATCCGCCCGCTTCCTTCTTGTTCGGCGTCACCGCGAAGGCCCCGCGGTACAGGGAAAAATGCCCTTCCTTCGGATCGATGAGGAATGGAACGTCGCGGGGTCCGCAGAGCTTACGCACGAGATCCATGACCTCCCCCGTGACGACGCCTTTTCCGTAATCGGATACGATCACGGCATTCGCTCCTGCTATCGCCTTTTTCACCGCGAGGAGAAGCCTCCCGAGAAGGGCGTCGCGCATCGGCTCGGCCGATTCGAAATCGGCGCGGACGACTTGCTGACTGTGCGCGATGATGCGGATCTTCTCGGTCGTTGGGCGGCTCGGGTCCGCGAGAATCGACGACGACGACAGGCCCTTGTTCTTCAAGAGGCTCTTGAGCTCCTCGCCGGATCCGTCTTTGCCGATGACGCCGGCAAGCGACGTCCTGACG
>JBAZPL010000245.1:0-3393 GCA_041648155.1 Candidatus Krumholzibacteriia bacterium | reverse complement strand
CCGTCGATGTTCTGCCAGTAGGCGAGAACGGCTTCCCCTCCCGCGGCGTCGATGCTCGGGTGGTAGTGAGTCGCCGCGTCGCCGGTGAGCGCGATCTCGCTCTCCCAGCCGGCCGGGCCGCACCGGCGGTAGTAGATCTGCTCGAACGATCCCCGCTTGTCGATCCATGCGACGTGCACGAATCCGCTGTCGTCGACGGCGATGCTCGGCCGCATTGCGTTGTTCGCCGGATCGGTGAGAAGATCCTCGTCGAGCCAGACGCCTCCCGATCTTTTCCGGTGGTAGATCTTTCCGATCAGCGTATCCTGCCGCGTGTCCCACCACGCGACATGAAGCGATCCGTCGGGGCCGATGTCGATCGTCGGAACCATGCGGTTCCCCGTCGCGACGTTCGTGAGGGGAACCGCCGCGGTCCATTTGTTGTCCTTGAATGCGCGGTAGAGTATCTGGAGATTTCCCGAAACGTCCTCCATGTAGACCATGTGAACCGTATCCGCCTCGGCGACGAGGGCCGAACCGAACGATTCTCCCGCAGTCTGCGTGACCCGCCGATCGGCGCCCCACATGCCGGCCCACATGTTGTAATAGATCTCCTTGTTGCCGTCGCGCTCGTCGTTCCAGGCGAGGTGCAGCCAGCCCGATGCGTCGACTGCGAGATTCGGTCTCGCCGAATAGGCCGGATCGTTCGTAACCCGTTCGTCGGCGTTCCAGACGCCTCCAAGCCTCATCTTGTGATAGATCTCGAAATTCCTGTCCCTGTCGTCGAGCCATACGACGTGCAGATTTCCGTCGAGGTCGACGGCGAGCCATTTGGCATTGTTGGGCGCCGTGAACGACGTTGCGGCGTCGTTCGTGAGGCGGACTTCGGCCTGCCAGCCGGGCTGAAGGGCGGAAGAGGCACTTGATGCGAAACCTGATAAGGCTGTCATAACCAGCAATAGAATATAAAAATAGAGAATACCGCCCCGGGGTTTACGGCCGGCCGATGAGGCTGCATGGTCGATTCCAGAAGACACGTTCGCTCTCCAATTCCTTCCGGCCCCTGAAAAGGCCGTTCGGCTGATATAAATGTAAGCCCTGCCTGCGCCCGACCGCAACCGCTAAATTTTTAATTCATTCTGCCATAGCGAGTTGCATACTGGCATTAACAATGCTTCAGATTTCGCCGGGAGAGTATGACCTGGATTACCATCGCCGGGAGGAGCGTATGAAATTGCGGCGTACGAGCATTGCCATGCTTTGTGTCGTTCTCGTTTGCGCGGCGGGATGCGGGAAACGCGAGAGGAGCGACACGGGAGGCGCGCGGACGGGCGGCGGACAACTCGTCATCGGCATGCAGCAGGAGCCGGAGATTCTCAATGAAGCTGTAAACTCCATGGTCGCTTCCGTCTACGTTTGCAACCTCATATTCAGCAAATTCGTGAAGTATAACGACCGCCTGGAGCTCGTTCCCGATCTCATCGAGGAGATACCGACCGTCGAGAACGGGGGCATCTCGAGCGATTATCTCACCTACACGTATCATATCCGGAGGGACGCCCGGTGGCACGACGGCGTTTCGGTCACCTCGTACGACGCGAAGTTCAGTTACGAGGTCATGATGCATCCCGACATCAACGTCGAGACGCGGCAGGGATGGGACATTGTCGACCGTGTGGAGACGCCCGATTCCTTCACCGTCGTCTTTCGCCTGCGCGAGGTATACGCGAATTTTGTCGGCGACTGCTTCTACGACGAATCGGTTCTGCCCCGGCATCTCCTCCAAAACGCGCTGGGGCCGGGGTTCCAGAACGCCGCATTCCATCGCCGCCCGATCGGCTCGGGACCTTTTCTATTCAAGGAGTGGGTGAGCGGCTCTCATATCATCGTCCAGGCGAACAGGGACTACTACGGCGAAGGTCCCTGGCTCGACGAGATCGTGATCAAATTCATCCCCGAGGACGAGGCGCTCGTCATGCAGCTCGAGACCGGGGAGATCGCGGCGATCGACAACGCTCCGAACACGGCGCTCGCGGCGATCGGGAAGGCGCCTCGCGCGCGGCTCTTCAGGAACGCCGCTCTCTTCAACGAACATCTCGATCTCAACTGCGAGCATCCGATACTTCGCGACCGCCTCGTGCGGCGCGCCCTGGCGCTCGCGACCGACCGGAAGGAGATCTCGGACAAGATCTACGACGGGGTTTGGGTTCCCGCGTACGGAGACGATTATCCGCGATCGGCGTATTATTCCGCCGCGGTCGAAACGCTCAACGTTTTCGATCCCGCCCGCGCCGCGGCGCTTCTCACGGAGGCCGGCTGGATCGATCGCGACGGCGATCGTATCCGCGAGAAGAACGGCAAGCCGCTCGCTCTTGCGATCTCGGCGATGACCGGGAACCTGAACCGCGAACGCACCGAGATGGTGCTCAGGGAGCAGTACCGCAGGATCGGCGTCGATCTCGGGATCAGGAACTATACCCCCGGCGAGCTCTACGCGAGCTGGGATGAGGGTGGCATCCTGCGGCGCGGCTCGTACGATATCGCCCTGTACGCCGTTCTCACGCCGCCCGATCCCTCGACGAAGGACGGCACGTATTCCGAAGGGTTTATTCCTCCGAAGGGGCAGAATTTCACGCGCATCAGAAACGAGAGGCTCTCGCGACTCCTCGCGGAAGGAAACAGGACGGTCATCTTCGCCGAGCGCAAAAAGATCTACGACGAAGCGGCTGCGATCATCGCCATCGAGGCGCCGGTGATCCCGCTCCTCTGGGTAACGCAGCTCGACGTGATGCCCCAAGCTCTCGTCAACTATCGTCCCAATCCGACGCAGTCGGGGGACACCTGGAACGCGAATGAGTGGTGGTTGAAAAGATGAAACGGCACTACCGGTGGCTTTTCATTGCGCTCATCGTTATCGTCGGCGCGATCGCTCTCGTCGAGCTGATCCCGGACGAGGAAAAAGCGGTAGGCCCCGTCGTCAGGTTCTGGGGTGCCGCGCGGCGGGTGGGTGGTTCGTGCATCATCATCGAGAACGAAGGGACACGGTTCATTATCGACTGCGGCGCGCTCGGGGAGCAGGGGGCCGGAGCGCTTCCCCCGCGGCCCGATTCGCTCGCCTTCGCCATAATCACGCACGCTCACGTCGATCACGTCGGGCTCTTGACCGAGCTCTTCGCGGCGGGTTTCAAAGGGCGCGTCTACTGCACTCCGGGAACGGCGGAGCTCGCGCCGATCATGCTCGCGATGATGCGGGGGATATCGCGGGAGAAGATTCCGCGCGAGGCGTATGACAGGGCGCTCGCGAGCCTTGTTCCCGTGCCGTTCGGGCAAACGGTCGCGGAGCGCGGCGTGTCATTCCTGTTCTTAAGGGCCGAGCATCTTCTCGGCGCGGCCTCCGTCGATATGCAGCTCGTT
>JBAZPL010000244.1:0-3412 GCA_041648155.1 Candidatus Krumholzibacteriia bacterium | reverse complement strand
AGAAGCTCCTGCACAGCTCTCAGATCGGCGCCCCCCTCGAGCAGGTGCGTCGCGAACGAATGACGCAGCGTGTGCGGGCTGATGTGCGCAGAAAGCCCCGACGCCGCGGCATATTTCCGGAGCAGCTTCCAGAAGCCGACTCGCGAGAGCCGACCGCCGCGGTAATTGAGAAAAACATGCGCCGAAACCCGGTTTCCAAGAAGCTGCGGACGCGACAATTCAAGGTAGCCGGCCAGGGCGACGCCGGCGCTGCGTCCGTAGGGGACGATCCGTTCCTTGCTCCCCTTACCCCGGACGCGCACAAATCGCCGGTCCTGATCCAGATTCTCGAGCTTGAGGCCGCACAGCTCCGAAGCCCTGAGCCCTGTTGAGTAATCGAACTCAAGAAGCGCCCTGTCCCGAATGCCGAGCGTTCCGGCGTCCGGAAGCGACAGTAGCTTCTCGATCTCATGCTGCGCCAGCACAAAGGGAATTCTGCGCAGCACCTTGGGCGCGGAGAGCGCACCGATCGCCGGATTTGACAAGGTTCCCTCGTTGAAGAGGAAGCGAAAGAAGCCTTTGACTGCGCTCAGCGTCCTCGCGCGGGATGAAGGGCTTTTTTCTTTCTCCGAGCTCGCCAGAAAAGCGAGGGTCGTTTCCATCGTCAAATCTCCTGGCAGCTGCTTCCCCGCCGCTCGAATAAACGCAATAAACTCCTTTATATCTGCCTCGTATGCCTTTATCGTTAAATCACTTAAACCTTTTTCGACGCGCAAGTAATCGAAATAGCGTTCGACGAGCTTTTCCGGCAGTCCGGCTTCTCGATCGTCATTTTGCGTGAAGGAGCTCATATATTTTCTCCGCGGTTTTTATTCCTATTCCGGGGATTCTCGCGATCTCCTCCGCCGGGGCCCTCTTGAGCGCCTCGAGACTACCGAATTCCAGGAGCAGAGCCGTCTTTCTCTTTGCGCCGATGCCGGGGATTTCATCCAATTCGGAACGCCGCAGCCCTTTGCTTCTCAACTTCCGATGATACTCGATCGCGAAACGATGCGCCTCGTCTCGCGCGCGCTGGAGCAGACGGAGCGCGGGACTTCTTCTCGGGAGGACAAGAGGTTCCTTCCTCCCCTCGAGGTAGATCTCCTCGTTCCTTTTCGCGAGACCGACGAGCGGGATGCCCGAAACGCCGAGCTCATCCATCGCGCGCCGGGCGGCCGAAAGTTGTCCCTTTCCCCCGTCGATGACGATGAGATCGGGGGGGCGCTCATGGCCTTCCTTCAGGTGCGAGAGGCGCCTCCCGAGGACCTCGCGAATCATCGCATAGTCGTCGGAGCCCTGAACCTCCCGGATCCTGAAGTGACGGTACCGGGACGGGCAGGGCGCTCCTCTCTCGAAAGCGGCCATCGATCCCACCGCGTCCGTCCCCTGAATGTTCGAGATGTCATACGCCTCGATCCGCGCGGGCGTCGACGTCAGGGCGAGCGCCGCTTTGAGATCCCGGAGCGCAGGCACGTTCGTCGCCTTTGAGCGCGTTTCCGACGCGAGCTGCAGCTCCGCGTTCTTGAGGGCCAGCCGGAGCAGAGCCATTTTCTCCCCCTTGCGAGGCACCGATATGCGCACCCGCCCGCCGCGTTTCGCGCTCAGCCATTCGGCGACGAGGCTCTCGTCCGAAAAAGCGGCAGGCACATGAATGCGCGGGGGCACGTCGGTCGCTCCATGATAGTAGAGCTCGAAGAACGCCTCGAAGACGCCGGCATCCCTCTCGGACGCGGGCGCCGGCACGAAAAACGATTCTCTGCCGTGTATGGCGCCGTCGCGGATCTTCATGACGGTTCCGCATGAAAGGTTCCCCTCGCGCGCAAGCGCCACGAAATCCTCATCCGTTCCGAGCGGGGTCTCCGCTCGCTGACGCTGCGATATCTTCTCGTACGCCGCGGCCTGATCGCGAGCCGCGGCGGCCTCTTCGTATCGTTTCATGCGGGCAAGCCGCCACATTCGATCGCGAATCGATTCGCCGAGCAGCTGCGCTTTTCCCTTGAGGAAAAGGCGCACCTCTTCGACGATCACGCGATATTCCGCTTCGCCGATTCTCCCCGTGCAGGGCGCCTTGCAGCGACCGATGTGAAAGTTGAGGCACTCCCGCCCCGCGATTCTGCCCGCGCGCTGCTCGCGACAATCGCGGAGTGGGAACACCGTCCGGATCGTCCGCAGGGTTCGCCGAACCGCGTTCGTGTCGGTGAACGGGCCGAAGTACTCGGCACCGTCGTTCTCTATGCGCCGCACGAGGAAGAGCCGCGGATAGCGCTCCTGCCTCGTGAGCTTCAGATAGGGGTATCGTTTGTCGTCCTTGAGGCGGATGTTGTACCGGGGCCGATGCTCTTTGATGAGAGTGCATTCGAGAACGAGCGCTTCAACCTCAGTATCGGTAGCGATATACTCGATCGTCTCCGTGATCCGCATGAGGGATGATGTTTTGGCGTCGAGCGCATCAGGTTTCTGCATATAGCTCCGGACGCGCGCGGAGAGATTCTTCGCCTTCCCCACATAGAGAATCCGGCCTCTCCCGTTCTTCATGAAATAGACGCCGGAGGAATCGGGAAAGGAGGCCGCCTTTTCTTTGAGACGGCGCGCATGCGCACTTGACATCGATGCACCCTTCTAGTATGTTATCGCTTCACGGAGGTGAAGAATCAATGCCGGTACACAAATCACCAGAGAAGCGGATGCGCCAGGACGAGCGCAAACGTGTCGTCAACAAGGCGAATCGCACATCCCTGCGAAAAGAGATCAAGTCGTACCGTGAACTGGAAAACGGTGAGGCTTCGAAGGCGAAGTATCCGTCGATCGCTTCAACGATCGACAGGGCTGCCAAAAAAGGTATCGTCCACCCCCGAAAGGCCTCGCGTCTCAAATCGCGCCTTTCCCGGAAAACGGTCAAGGCCTAGGATCTGATCCGCTCCGCGATCCTTTCTACGGCTTCTCCGAGAGGAATCTCCTCCACCTGACGGGTCGCCCGGTGGAAGAGTTCCACCTTCCCCTCTTTGAGCTTCTTCCCGACGGTCAGCCGGAACGGAATACCGACGAGATCGGCGTCCTTGAATTTGATGCCGGGGCTCAGATCCCGGTCGTCGAGGAGCGTTTCGATCCCGCGTTTCTCGCATTCCGCTTCCAGCCGGCAGGCCGCATTCCGTATATCCGCGTCGTTCATGTTGATCGCGAGGATAAGGAGCGGCACCGGGGCGATCGAAAGCGGCCATACGATGCCGTCCGCGTCGTGCAGTTGTTCGATCGCGGCCGCGACCATCCGCGAGATCCCGAAACCGTAGCATCCCATAATGAACGGATGACTCTGCCCTTTTTCATCCAGGAATTCGGCGTGCATCGCCTGGGAGTATTTCGTCCCGAGCTTGAATATATGTCCCACCTCGAGACC
>JBAZPL010000243.1:0-3415 GCA_041648155.1 Candidatus Krumholzibacteriia bacterium | reverse complement strand
TAGTCGAACGAGAAGCCGTGCCACCCGATGCCGAGACCCGCCGTGATCATTTCGGAATCGTATCCGACGCGGACGCTGATGTAATTCCTGAACAGGTATTCCGCGCCGAAGCGGAACTCCTTCTTGTCGCGCTGCGGGGCGTTCATCTGGAGCGCGAGCGAGAGCGATGAACCGTTCGTGAACGGATACGTGTATCCCGCGCCCACCATGATCGTTCGATCGACCTTGTCGATGAGCGTGACGAGCTTCGTTTCCGCGCCGACGATATCCTGGAGATTGCACCCGATGGCGATTCTCCGAACGTACTTCGGCCGGTACAGGAACCCGATATCGAGCCCCGTTCCGGCAGCTGAAAATGCGCCGACCCTCTGGCTGAGCACCTTGATCGAGGAACCTGCCGTTACGACGCCGATATACTGCCATGGAAGATCGAGCGCATAGCCGAGGGCCACCTGGCTCTCCCGGTAGCTGAACTCCTCCGTTTCCCTGCTGAACTCGTCGTATCCTTTGATTCCTCCCGTTCCGACCGTCATGATCCCGAGTCCGATCGAGCCCGCCGAGATCGTCGGATACACAAGCCCCAGAAAATCATACCTCGCGTCGCTGAAGCCCGAGAAAAGCTGTATATGATTGAGCACCGCGCCGGGATAGCGACAGAGCCGCAGCGCCGCGGGATTGTAATAGAGCACGGAGGCGTCGTCGCCGATCGCGGAAAAAGCGCCTCCGAGGGCGATCGCGCGGGATCCCGCGCCGATGCTGAAAATGGAACGCGTGCCCCCCGTTCCCTCCTGCGCGTCGGCATGGCCTGCCGCGACGGAGAGGGCGCAGACGATCGATATCGTGACAATGAACCTCTTCATAAGATCCATGCGCTCACTTTGCAACGGCGATCTTGAAAAGCGCCGATTGCGAACCCGCCTCGACCTTGCACATATACACGCCGTTTCTCACGAGCTCTCCCCGGTCGTTGCGGCCGTTCCACGGGATCTCGTGCCATGTCCCTTCCGGCGCGCCGGAGCCTCCGGCGTCCCCCGCGCTGATGCTCTTGCTCCAGACGAGCCGCCCACCGAGGTCGTAGATCTTGATCGTGACGACCGAATTTCCTTTCAGGAAATAGCATATCCTCGTCGGCTCCGACCCCGCTCTGAACGGGTTCGGATAGTTGTGGACATACTCGTCGAAGCGCGAGCTCATGATCGAGAGCGGACCGCTCCGGAAATGCCCCGCGATTTCTCCGCCGTCGAGATCGAGAGAGACCCCGATCCGCGTGCCCGACTCGCTGATGGACAGGACGACGCCCGCGCTCCGCTCGATCTCGAATCTGATCTCCCCGGCGCTCGCCCTCGAGCCGATATCGGCTGCGAGAAGCAGCGTGTCCGCGGTACCGGGCGACAGGGCGAGATGGTGTCCGACGACTATCGGAACGGGATTGAGGCTCCCGACCGAGGCCACGAACGTCGTATCGTTCACCGCGAGAGACAGAGAATCGACCAATCGGGCCGGATCCGCGACGAGATTCCCCCGGCCGTCCTCGATCGCCACATAGAGCGTGTCGAGACCGATAGTGAAACCCGAGGCGTTTCTCAGAATGATCCGCATCACGGGAACGTCCCGCGCGCCTTGAGGAACGACGAAGGGCGGCATCGAATCCGCGAGCGATATGTTCGACATCAGAACGGCGCCCGCTTCCGTCTGAACGGGAATGAACACCGCCCCGGCCGAGATCTCGCACGCGGCGTTCGTATTGACGTCGGTCGCGTACGGCTCGACCAGCCTTACCTCGATATTTCCCGGGGAGGTCGGCGCCGCGGGAGCCGTGACATTCCATACAACGCTCTGCCCCGGGTAGAACGGCTTGCGATAGGCCTCCTGGGCACCGAGCGCATACCCCTGTCCGGCGGGCAGCACGAGCTCGATCCGCGCGCCCGTAGTATCGATTGCCGCTTCTCCCGATTTCGCCGCCGTCGCCTCGATCGTGAACGGCAGACTGACCGAAATGGATCCGTCGAGGGCTTCGTCCGGTCCCGAGATTCGAGCGCTCAGGGCGAGCGACGGCTTGACCGGCACGTGAACGGGGAAGACGACGCGGCACGTTCCGATGGCGCCGCCGGAATTGATGTCCTTGCCGCCCGCGCGAACGACAAGCGTGTCCGCGTCGACGCGGCCGACCGGAGCCTTCATGATCCAATCGATCGTCATCTGCGTTCCCGTGCCCCTGCCGATGAACCGCGTCCGGTCGCCGATGACGAAGAATCCCGCCGGCGCCGCGAGTTCGATCCATATCGAGTCGGCGTTCGCCGAGGGGGTCAACACCGTTCGCGCCGTAAAATCCTGATCGGTCGAAAGCGTCCCGTCAACGGCGCCTTGCGGGGCCGTGATCGCGACCGCGCAGTCGCTCACCCGAGCCGCTTCCTCCGTCCGGAGCGCCACGCCGGATTCGATCAGGCGGACAGCCGCTGGCGCAGCCGTGTTGACGTCTTCCGGGACGGCGCTGATGCGCGCCTTCACGGTATCCTGCGACGGCGTCGCGGGTGCGACGAGGGTCCAGGAGACGGCATTAAGGACCCCGAGGCGCTTCACCAGCGGCTCCGCCGGGTTCGCGAGACGCACGGACGGCGGGAACGCGAGCGTCACCTCACCCGTCGTATCGACGAGCGCCTGCCCTTCATTCGCAACGACCGCGGTGATGACGAAGGTCTGGCCGGTCGAGAGGGTGTCGTCAAGCGCGCCCGCGGGCGCCGTGACCGATATGTTGCACGAGAGCAGCGCCGGAAGCTCTATGCGGAGATTCTCTATCGATTCCGCCGCCTGGGCCGGATAGACCCGCTCCCCGGTGTTCACCGAGACTGCGTAGACAATCGATGCGGTCAGTATCTCGCTGCCGCGCGTTGAAGCGGCGACTATAGAAAAGACAAAATCCTTTTCCGATTTCGAGGCGACGGAGACGAACGAATCACCGACGATCGCGGTCCGCGTGGCGCCGTTCGAGGCGAGGTGAACGGCGACGCTGTCGAGATCGTCCCCGCCCGTATTCTCGACGCGAACGGTCACATTGAATGCTTGATCGGTATTGACGACCGAGGTGTTGGGGAAGAGCGCGCTATTCGGGGCGTCGCTCGTTACCGAGATGATGCGCAGGCCCGACGGCGCCTTGACGTGCACGGATCCCGAGCCGCCCGCCGTGCCGGGATCGCGAAGCGGATCGTTCATATCCGCCCACCCGACGCCGGCGTTTATCGCAACCGTGCCCGTATCGCTGCCGGTCGAGGAGATGCGATAGATCATCGAATCCAAAGCTCCCCCCGCAAGGGAGAAGACGCTCGATCCTGACCCGAGCGTATCGGGAGCGATCACGAGATAATCGAAGAGTCCCGTGCCTTCGAGCGAGAACGCGAGATCGCCGGCCGCAGACGAT
>JBAZPL010000242.1:0-3416 GCA_041648155.1 Candidatus Krumholzibacteriia bacterium | reverse complement strand
CGCGACGGATCTCGAGAATCTCTTTCTCGCGTCGTTCGATTTTGCCGATGTGTTCAAAGATCGCTCCGCCGATCTGAAAATCCTTTACGATCATTTCCGCGCAAAGGCGCTCGAGGCGTACGATCTGCGCAAATCCTTGATTCCGCCCGAGATCATGCAGAAGTTCATGAGCTACGTCATGCTCCAGAGCATCGACGAGAAGTGGATGGATCATCTCTACGAGCTCGATTACCTGCGCGAGGGAATCCACCTGCGCTCGTACGCGCAAAAAGATCCCCTGATCGAGTACAAGCAGGAAGCGTTTCAGATGTTCAGCGAGATGGTGGTCGACATCGATCGATCGATTCTGTGGGCCCTCTTTCATGCCCGCTTCGACGCGGAGCAGGAAAAACGGCCCCGCAGGCGATCCGACGGCGGCGTCGCGGTTCATCAGGTGGCAAATACCTACAGCGCCGCCGCGGCGCAGGGAACTCCCGCGGGGCAGGGCGCTCTTTCAGGCGCGGCGCAGCAAGGCGCGACGGTGGATATTTCCGCCCCGAAGGCCCAACCTGTGCGGTCCGCACCGCGGGCGGGTCGAAACGATCCGTGCCCGTGCGGGAGCGGCAAGAAGTATAAAAAGTGTTGCGGAAAGGGAGCTCTATAGCAATTATCTATGATGCCCTCGAGCGAAGCGTCATGGAATAAGCGCGAGGATACGGGATGAGCGAGCGGATAAAAGAGATCATCGAGTATATCATGGATCTCGAACCGGGAGATCTTAGGGATGCCTTGTACGTGCAGGACGAGCTCGAGGATATGGGATACACGCGCTTCGAGATCAAACAGGCGTTCAGGATGCTCGATTTCGGATCCGACGTCACGGATCGAGGGCCGGGGAGAGAGTCGCCTGCGGGCAGTCGCGTCCTGAACGAATTCGAGAAACATATGCTGTCGATCCCGGCCCAGGGATACCTTCTCAACCTCAATCGTCTCGGCTGGATATCCGAAATTCAGCTGAGCGCGATCATCGATAACGCCGCGTTTGAATTCATTCCGCCCGCATCGATCGAGGAGGTGCGGGACCTCGCATCTCGATTCGTTTCCGATCTGCCGGAAGACAATCCTCCGGACATCGCACGACGCGATGACGGACATGTGCATTAAGGAAGGAGCACCTCTTGGATCAGGTTCTCGTCGTCGTGGAGTCTCCCGCCAAGGCGCGTACGATAAAAAAGTATCTCGGCAAGGGGTACTCGGTGAAGGCTTCCGTCGGGCACATCCGCGATCTGCCCGAGCGCGAGATGGGCATTGCCATAGAGGACGGTTTCACGCCGCGGTACGTCGCGGTCAAGGGAAAGGCAAAGGTCGTGACGGAGTTGCGCCGCGAAGCGGCGAAGAGCGCCACGATTCTGCTGGCAACCGATATGGATCGGGAGGGCGAAGCGATCGCGTGGCACCTCAAAGAGGTGCTCGAAAAGACAAAGGTCCCCATCAAGCGGATCGTCTTCAACGAGATCACGAAAAAGGCGATTGAAGAGGCAGTCGCGAGTCCGCGCGACATCGATCTCGACAAGGTTAACGCGCAGCAGGCGCGTCGTATTCTCGATCGGCTTTTCGGCTATCTGATCAGTCCCGTTCTCTGGAAAATCTTCTACCGGGGCCTGAGCGCGGGACGAGTCCAGAGCGTCGGGCTTCGCCTCATCTGCGAAAGAGAGAATGATATCCGGGCGTTTGTTCCTGCCGAGTATTGGACGATCGAAGGGACGCTGGCGACCGCGCGCGGGGAGGAATTCTCGACGAAGCTCTTCAAGATCGACGGACGCAAACCCGAGATCACCGATACAAGCGGGGCGAACGAGATACTCGTGGGCATCAAGCGCGAGACCCTTTCCGTTGGCGAGGTGAGCGAAAAGGAAAAACTCCGGAATGCGCAGCCCCCGTTCATCACGAGCACGCTTCAGCGCGAGGCGGCCGGGAGGCTCGGCTTTTCGGCGAAAAAGACGATGCTGATCGCGCAGCAGCTCTATGAGGGCGTCGAGCTGGGTCCCGAAGGCGCGGTGGGGCTCATAAGCTATATGAGAACCGACTCGACGCGGTTGAGCGGCGAAGCTCACGACCAGGGAACGGCGTATCTGCGAGAGACGTTCGGCGAAGACATGCCCGCCTCCGGCAAGAAGGTATTCAAGAAAGCAAAGGGTTCGCAGGACGCGCACGAGGCGATACGGCCGACCGATTGCTACCGAACGCCCGAATCGATGAAAGAGCACCTCGGAAAGGATCAGCTCTCGCTGTACTGGCTCATCTGGCAGCGCTTTCTCGCTTCTCTCGCCGCACCTGCGGTGTACCGCGTGGTCGAGGCGGATATCAGGGCCGGAGAGCGCTATCTTCTGCGCTCGAACGGCAGAACGCTCGTGAAACCGGGATTCCTGGCGATTATGCAGGACCAGAAAGCGGAGCAGGACGAAATGCTGCCGGCGCTGGCGGCCGGGGACGCCGTCGCGATCCGGAGCCTCGATGCGTCGCAGCATTTCACCGAACCGCCGCCGCGGTATACCGAAGCCTCGCTGATCAAGGAGCTCGAGGACAAGGGAATCGGCCGGCCCAGCACGTATGCGTCGATCCTCGGCGTTATCCAGGCCCGTGATTACGTGAACAAGAAAGGCTCCACCCTTTTTCCGACCGAGCTCGGCGAAAAGGTCTGGAAAACGCTCGAGAGCTATTTCAGGGACGTATTTGAGGTGGATTTTACCGCGCGGATGGAAACGGAGCTCGACAAGGTGGAGGAGGGGAAGGACGACTGGCGAGCCGTCGTGAAGCTCTTCTACGATCCGCTCACGGTTGATCTCGATGCGATACAGGGCAAGGGTGCGGAGCTGAAGAAGCTTGTGCAGGAAGAAACGAATGAGATCTGCGCCAATTGCGGCAAGAGTCTCGTCAAGAAGTGGGGAAAAAACGGGCCCTTCCTCGCGTGCCCTGGTTTCCCCGAATGCCGGTTTACCCGACCGCTCGAAGAGCTCGAGGCGATCGACAGAAAATGTCCGCAATGCGGGGGAGATCTCGTCCACCGCACGGGACGTTTCGGGCGATTCATTGCGTGTCAGAAATATCCCGCCTGCAAATACACGGAAGCGGTGACGCTGGGGATACCCTGTCCCACGAAGGGATGTACCGGTCAGGTCAGCGAGAAGAGAAGCCGCCGCGGCCGGCTTTTCTACGGTTGCACCATGTATCCGAAATGCACGTTCGCGAGCTGGGACAAGCCGACAGGGCAGCTTTGTCCCAACTGCGCCAAAGCCAATCTCGTCGAAAAAAACAGCGCAAAGAAGGGCCCTTACCTCAAGTGCCCGTCCTGCCGTCACGAGGCAACTTCCTGATGCAAGAGGTTACGATCGTCGGAGGGGGGCTCGCGGGTTCCGAGCTCGCGCTGCAGCTCGCCG
>JBAZPL010000241.1:0-3421 GCA_041648155.1 Candidatus Krumholzibacteriia bacterium | reverse complement strand
CGAGGGAAAATACCAGATGTCGCAGAGCAAATTTTATATCCATGGCGGCAACTTCGATCTCAAGTACGCGGGCTTCATTCTGTCGCTCAATCTGATCTATTACCTATGACCGTGAATAGCCGTTTCGACGTCATCGTGATCGGCGCGGGGCCGGCGGGATCGAGAACCGCCGCGCAGATCGCCCGAAGCGCGCGGCGCGTCCTTCTTCTCGAGAAGCGTCCGCGCGTCGGGTACCCCGTCCGCTGCGCCGAGGCAGTGGGACCGCGCGAGGACGTCGAGCGCTACCTCCCCCTCGACGACCGGCTCGTTTCGTCCCCCATCAACGGCTTTCTCATCGTCGTGCCCGACGGGACCAGGTTCCAGCGCGAGATGCCGGGCATCGGGTTCGTCGTCGACCGCGAGCTCTTCGATCAGCGTCTCGCCGCGGATGCCGTCTCCGCCGGAGTGGAGCTGCGGACCGGCCACCAGGCGATGGGGCTCATCCGCGAGGGGACCCAAGTCCGCGGCGCGCGGGTGAAGGATCTCGCAAGCGGCTCCGAGTATGACGAGCGGGCCGAGGTCACGGTGGGCGCCGACGGCGTCGAATCGCTCTCCCCGCGGTGGGCCGGCCTCAAGAAGAGCCTCCGCCCCGACGAGCTCTTCTCCTGCGCCGAAGAGCTGATCGAGGGAATCGACCTCCCGGGCACGTTCATCGAATTCCATCTCGGGAGGAGCTTCGCGCCGGGAGGCTACGCGTGGGTCTTCCCGAAAGGGACGGGGAGGGCGAACGTCGGGGTCGGGATCAACCCTCTCCGCGCAGACGGGAAAACCGCCGTCGAATACCTGAACGCCTTTATCGCGCACCGCGCGCCGGGCGGAAAGCGCACGCGCCTCGTCATAGGGGGATGCTCCGTGGCGCGCGGATTGAGCGCGCTCGCCGCCGGCGGGTTCGTCGCGGTCGGCGAGGCCGCGAACCAGAGCAACCCATTTTCCGGAGGCGGAATCATAAACGCGCTCGAAGGCGCCGACATGGCCGCCTCCGCCGTCGCAGCCGCGCTCTCCAGGGGAAGCGCCTCGGCGAAGAACCTCGGCGCGTACACACGCGAGTGGCGCCGCACCGTCGGAAAGTCGAACGATGCCTTCTACCACGCGGCGCGGATATTCTACGGGCTGTCGGACGAGGAGATGTCCCGCATGGCGCGGGAGCTCTCGCGCGTGCCGGGCCTGTTCGACGAAAAGGGCATCAAACCGCTCCGCATGGTGCGCGCCCTCGTTGCGGCGCGCCCGCGGCTTCTGATACAATTCGCCGGCAGCCGGCTCGGCGGAAAAAGTCGCCGGTGAAGGCGCGGGCGCCGCGCGGCGAGCGGCCCGGCAGCTTCGAAGGAGATCGATGAACGATTCACACGATTGTATAACGGTCGACCGTGAAACCTGCGTCGTCTGCGGGGCGTGCGCGGCCGTCTGCCCCGCCGAGGCGCTCGTCGTCGAGGGGCTCGCGCTCGTCGTCGTACCGGAGCGCTGCCGCCCGTGCGGTACGGCGGCCCTCGTGTGTCCGACAGGCGCTCTCGCATGTCCGGGAGGAAAATGAAAGAAAACATCCAGGTGCGCGTGGCGTGCAGGGTCGTCGGCCCCATCCAGACGAACTGCTACATTCTCTCGTGCCCCGAGACAAGGAAAGCGGTCATCGTCGATCCGGGCGGAGACCCCGACCTCGTCGAGGCGTTCATCGAGGAGACGCGGCTCGAGCCGGTCGAGATCGTGAGCACGCACGGGCACAGCGACCACATCGCCTCCGCCGCCGAGCTCAAGGAACGCTACGGGATACCGTTCGCCCTTCACGGCGCCGATCTCGGAATCGTCAAGCTCTCGGTCAAGGAGGCGCCCCTCTGGGGAATGGGAAGGATCAAGGAGCCGAAGGTCGAACGCGTGCTCGCGGCGGGAGACGAGATCGTCTTCGGCGCGGCCCGGGGGAAGGTCCTCCACACGCCGGGGCACACGCCGGGCGGGATATCGATCCTTTTCGACGGATTCGTCCTCGCGGGAGACACGCTCTTCAACCGTTCGATCGGGAGGACCGATTTTGAGGGCGGAGACCTCGACACGCTCCTCGCCTCGATACGAAACGAGCTCTTCACCCTGAGCGATGAAACGGTCGTCTACTGCGGGCATGGGCCGCGCACGACGATCGGGGAGGAGAAGCGGGAGAATCCGTTCCTGTCGGATGGCTCCTGAACGAATGGCCGGCCCCACGGCCACGGCCGTGCCGCCGCAACGGGATCCCCCGGGCCGCTTTTTCCCTTTGCCGATTGGTCCCCTTTTTGCTAATCTGCCGTAATCAGGACGGTATACGGCGCGGTGCCGCGTATCCATATATAATTCAATAAATTAACTTATGCCGGGAGGGCGACTTGGAAAGCAAGAAGCTGATTCGGGATTTCATCGTCACCAACTTCCTCTTCGGAGCGACCGACTCGAAGTTCTCGGACGACGATTCGTTCCTCGAGACCTCGATCATCGACTCGACGGGAATGCTCGAGCTCGTGGCCTTCGTGGAAACGAATTTCGGCATCGAGGTCGCCGACACGGAGCTCGTTCCCGAGAATCTCGACTCCATCAACAGGCTCGCGAGCTTCATCGAGAAGAAGAAGGTGGCGTCGGCTTCCTGACGCGCTCCGGATCCCGTACCTCGACAACGCGAAAAAAAGTATGCTCGTTCATGAATTTCTCGAAAGAAGCGCCGCGAGACTTCCCGAAAAGGAAGCGCTCATCGCAGGCGCGCAGCGCATCACCTACGGCGAGCTCGACGCCTCCGCGAACAGGCTCGCCCGCGTGCTCCGCGGCCTCGGCGTGGGATACGGCGACCGCGTCGCCGTGCTCCTCGACAACTCCTCCGAAACGGTCATCTCGATCTTCGGCATATTGAAAGCGGACGCCGTCTTCCTCGTCGTCAACCCGACGACGAAGACGAACAAGATCGAGTACATTCTCAATAACTGCCGGGCCACGGCCCTCGTCACGCACGCGGCCAAGTGGCGCTCCGTCGAACAGGCGGCCTCCGCGGTCCCCTCCCTCAAGGCGGTCGTGCTCGTCGGGAAGAGCCCGCGGGGCGGGGACGCAGGCGCCGCGACGCGCTTGGGCGGGGACGGAAACGCCGCCGCGCGCTTCGGCGGCGCGGTCGTCGCCTGGGACGAAGCGCTTTCCGCCGAGAGCGCCGAAGCGCCTCCGCGCAAGGCGATCGACATCGATCTCGCGGCCCTCATCTACACGTCGGGCACGACGGGAAATCCGAAGGGCGTCATGATGGCGCATCGGAACATCGTCTCCGCGTCGACATCGATCACGACGTACCTCGAGAACCGCGAAAGCGACGTCGTCCTCGACGTTCTGCCTCTTTCATTCGACTACGGCCTCTACCAGGTCATCATGGCGGCGCAGTACGGCG
>JBAZPL010000240.1:0-3428 GCA_041648155.1 Candidatus Krumholzibacteriia bacterium | reverse complement strand
AGAGCGGCGAGGGCTCCCTTCTTCTTCATCTTGGGCTGGTTCGCGGCGCCGAGAAACGGGATAGTGATGACCTCGAGCAGATGCAGACCGATCACCAGGAAAATGGCGGCGACGAAATAGTTCCCTACCTTTCCAACATCCCCCATGAGGCGACCCATCATCCCGGTAATGGCGCCGATCGCGGCGATCGTCGCGAGGATTCCGAGCGAAAAGAGCCCGGAGAGCGCGAATGCGCGCCGCTTCGTAACGACTCCCTGCCCGTCGATGAACCCCACGATGAGCGGAATGCTCGAGAGGTGGCATGGGCTGAGGAGAATGCTCAAGACGCCCCAGGCCATCGACGCGGCAAGGGCGATAAGAGGCGTTCCCTGGAGAGCTCCGGTCAGGCGATCGAACAGCAACAGCATTGTCAGACGCCTTTCTGCTTCAGCACCTTGACGAGCTCGTCTTTGGGAAAGTATCCCTCGTGCCGGAAGTACTCCTTCCCGTCCTTGTCGAGGAAGACCTGCGTCGGGATTACGCGAATGCCGTATCGCTTCCCGTACGGCTTGCCCTCATCCGTCCACACGTCGTAGAAAACGACCTTGACCTTGCCCACATACTCCTTCTCGATCTCCTTCATGATCGGCTGCATCTTCTTGCAGGGAATGCATTTGACGGAGCCGATCTCGACGAATGTGACGAGCGGCACGCCGTCCTTCTTGCCCGCAGGCTTGTCTTTTTCCGCCGGCGCCTTCTTCCCCTCCTGCGAGCACGCGATCCCGCTGATCAGCGCAATTGTCAATACTGCCGCGATCGCGATCCTCTTCCTCATCAGTTTCTCCTTTCCCGCACCGGTTCCTATTTCAGTAACGCCTCAATGTCGGCCGTCGATAATACCTTCCCTACGCTCTTCACTTGCCCGTCCACAACCAGAGCGGGCGTCATCATCACGCCGAATTTCAGGATGTCCTGGATCTTGTCAACCTTCTCGATCTCGGCCTCGATGCCGAGCGCCTTGACCGCCGCTTCAGCGTTGGCCGTGAGCGTCTTGCACTTCGGACAACCGGTGCCCAGGATTTGTATCTTCCGCATGACCTCTCCTTTTTGCCTTCGGGCAGCGTCTGTCTCCGCGACTATTCGCGCCCTTCAGGTATTTTCCCTTTCTGCTTCAGCTGTTTCTTCACCTTCGCCCAGATGTCCTCCCGTTTGTACAGATCTCTGAGCTTCTTGATGTCCGGGAAGGTGATGGCGTTTCCGAGGCAGAGGTTCGCGCACGTCGTACATCCCACCACGCAGTCCTTGAGTCGGGCGACCCGCGGACCTTCTGCCGTCCATTCGTACACGTCCCTGCCGCAGTTCATGCACATGCCGCATTTGACGCACTTGTCAGAATCGATGCAAGGCTGCCAATCGACTTTATCCCTCGGATATCCCGTCAACCATGCCATCGCAAGCCTCCTCTTCTCTTTTGGGCAGCCGACTTCGCAGACCTAGCGCGGGTTCTTGGGCTGGCGCCGCATTCTTTTTTCCGCGGATTCATCGCTCACCCGCCCACCCACATGGCCCCAAATGCCATGCCGGTAATTGTCGCCATGATGACGACGAGCACAATATACGTGAGCGTCTTCTTCGGCCCGAGAATCGAGTTGATGACGAGCATGCTCGGGAGCGAGAGCGCGGGCCCCGCGAGCAGGAGCGCCAGGGCCGGTCCCTGGCCCATGCCGCTATCGAGCAGTCCGCGGAGAATCGGCACTTCCGTAAGAGTGGCGAAATACATCAGAGCCCCGACAATGGACGCGAAGAAATTCGTCCACAAGGGCCAAATCGCTCCCAGCCACCCAATATGGAGGCTCTCCGGCTTTCCCATCACTTGGAGAAGAGCGTGCGGCGAATCTCCCACCAGCGCTTGAACCCATTTATTGGGAATGAACCCAGCATCCGTGCTCGCCGGGCTCCCGAGGAAGAATCCCGCCGCGAGAACACCGACGAGGAGCAGCGGGAGGATCAGCTTTGCAAAACCCCACGTTTGACCCCGCCACTCTTTCAACTCGGCGCCGCCGAAAAAGGTCAACACCGTAAGTCCCGCCGCCCCGGCCGCAAAGGCCGCAATCGGATACTGCGGGGCCGCAAGCCCGATCGCCGCGACCGGAACCGCGGCGAACGCGAGATACAAGAGTTTGATCTTGAAGAACCGCCATAAGCCCAACCCCAGCAGGATCGCAAAAGCGGCCGTTATCTTCCATTTGACCGCGAAAACCGCGGACCAGAATCCGGCAGCTTGCTGGGGTCTCGCCCAGTTGGCGAAGATGAGGATGCCGACCATCGCCAGGAAGTAGATCCCCACGTGCCACAGCGGCCGCGCCTTCGCAGCATCCTCGCCCAGATACACTTCCTCGGCCGACGCCGCCTTGGCCCGCTCTTCCTTCAAGAAAATGAAATGCATGAGGAACCCGATAACGACGCTGAACACGACCGCTCCGACTGCGCGCGCCAGGCCGAGCTGCCAGCCGAGCACGCGCGCCGTCAATACTATGGCCAGAATATTGATTGCCGGACCTGAATAGAGGAAAGCGATTGCCGGCCCCAGCCCCGCCCCACGCATGTAGATGCTGCCGAAGAGCGGCAGCACCGTGCAGGAGCATACCGCGAGAATCGTACCCGAGATGGATGCGACGCCGTATGAAAGCGCCTTGTTCGCCTTGGGCCCGAAGTACTTCATCACGGCTTTCTGACTGACGAAAACACCGATTGCGCCGGCGATGAAGAACGCGGGCACGAGACAGAGCAGAACATGCTCCCGCGCATACCAACGCAAGAGTCGGAACGCCTCGACGATCGCGCCCTGGAATCGCGGAAGTTCCGCGGGCAGATAGTAAGCGCCGAGGAAAATCGCGATCAGCCAGAACAGGATTTTGATTTCCCTTTTCACTTTCTACCGCCTTCCAAGACTTTTCTTTGCCGCTCAAATCCAATTCTCAGTACTTGTATAGAGCAGTCAACCGCCTTGAGAATACACGGACTTGCCAAATGATGAATGACCTTCGCCCCTTCTTTCCGTTCGCTCACGATTCCGACTTTCTTGAGCTGCGCCAGATGCCGCGAAAGCGTCGATTGGTCGACGTCCGCCAGCTTGTTCAGCTCGTTCACGCAGAGGTCTCCGCGGCTCAACGCGTCCACCAATAGAAAGCGAATTGGATGCGCCAGTGCCTTCATGATATCGGCCCTTGCTTTTGCCTCTTCATATTTCATGTTTATGAGTATATGCGCATATTTGCATATTGTCAAGAGCAAACAGTCCGCGTTCGCCCGAAGTCCGTGCACATTTTCAGGAATTCGCCTTCGAATGTCCGAGCAATCGGCTCCGGTGACTCACCACACGCCGGTCTTGAGGTACTCGTTGATCGCCCGCGCGGCCTTGCGTCCCTGTCCCATCGCGAGAATCACGG
>JBAZPL010000239.1:0-3470 GCA_041648155.1 Candidatus Krumholzibacteriia bacterium | reverse complement strand
TCCGATCGCGAGGACGAGCGAACCTCTGAAAAATCGCCCCGCCGCGCGGGGCGCCGGCGGCGTACCGACGGGGACCGCGCCTCGCGGGGCCCCCGTGAAATAGAGATGCAGCAGCGCGAAAGGGAACAGGAGAAGCGTGGGGGGATTCGCGGCAGCGGCGGCTCCAAGGACGACGCCGGCCGCGAGCAGCCTCGTACCGCCCGGCCGTTCCCCAGTGAACAGACCCACGACGAAAAGGGCGTTCAGAAACACGACGAGCGTGGCGGGCAGAAGGACTCCTTCATAGAAAACGAGCGGCGCGTAGAGGGCGGCGATGAGCCCCGCGAGGAGCGCGGCCGCGTCCGACTTGAAAAATCGCCGCGCCGCGAGCATGACGAGACCGCACGAGGCCGTTCCGAGGAGCGCCTGCACGAGCCTGACCGCCGCGAGCTCCGGGCCGAACGCGCGATAGATGAGCGAGAGAAACCACGGATAGACGGGAGACTGCATGAGCGTCGTCGGGCCGGCGTCGCCGCCGAAGGCGAGCGCGCGCGCCCAACGATCGTACGTCGCGGCGTCGAGCTGAAGATCGCCGGAGAGCGGGTTGAAGCGCTGCGTAAAATACACATGGAGCAGACGGATCGCGAGAGCGATCGCGACGACTGTCCATGCGGCGACGGGAAACGTGACGCGCCTTCTTGCGGTATCGTTCGAGCTCATTCCCGGCAAGTCTAGGTTCTGCGCGGCGGCAAGTCAATCCGAATGGATTGAACTCATTGTGCCGGTATGCGTTCCTTCAAAAGAGGCTCTGACTCCGTTTCGAACAGATCCTCCTGTTTCATCGCGAGGAGATCCATTCCGGCGGCCTCGACCCCCTTTTCCTCGATCAGGCGGCCGACGAGCGCGGCCGCTTCCGGCCGCAGCTTCACCGTGACGCGTGCGCCGTTTGCGGCCTCGAAGACCGCGTACGCTGGTCCGTCGGTCGCGTGCACCTCGATGTTGCGCTTGCCGAGCGTGCACCCCGCTCCCAGCTGAACGCCGTCGATGAGACAGGACCGCGGCGGTTCGAGGAACGAGTATACGGTCGCGGAGATGTCGAAGTACCCCTTGCTTCCCGTCGCCTCGAGGGCGAGCCGTCCCATGCGATACCCGATCACGACGTAGGGGCCGAGATGACCGTGAAACGTCTTGAGCAGATCGACGACGGGGATCGAGGATGAGTCGGGGTGCTCGAAATGTGCGGGCGCCCGCCACAGCTCCCTGAGAACACCGGCGGTCGCGTTGGGGCGTTTCATCGTCGCGAGCCTCACGTTGCCGTCGGGCGCGGCGGCGAGCGAAAAAACGCCGCGTGCAAATCCGACCCGGTAGGCCTTTTCCCCGATGTCGATGAGCGCGGGGCGAGCGAGCGCGGCCGCCGCGAGCTCGTCATGCAGGAAGCCGTGAACGCCATGTCCGCTCGAAGCGGCGAGCGAGTGTTTGATCCACCGGCCTGCCGGTGAAATATCATCGAGAGAGGAGAAGAGATCCCGCGCCTCGATTTCCGCCGCGCCGGAGACATCGATCAGAACGACGCAGCGCGCGGCTTTCATGACGCGCTCCGCCGATCGCGCGTCGCGGCTCAGGTTCCAGCCCGATACCTCCGCGCCGTCCACCCGTACCGGAATCCACACGGTGTCGATGGCCGCCAGCGCGCGCGGATCGGACACGATCGACGCGGCGCTCGTGAGAGGTCCGAGCGCGAGGTAGTCGATCCCGGAGCCCGCGGCGGACAGCCGATCGCGAAGCTCGGCGAGGTCTCCCGCTTGAGAATCTTCGGTGGGCCGATCCGCGATCGGGACGCCTCCGAGCGAGTTCGCGGTCTCCCTCCATGGGGGCGCGTCGACGTCGAGCGAAGCGCCCGCGAAAATCGCGATCCGATCCTTATGCATTGCATCGAGGAGGGAGGCGAGATTCTCGATGCCCTTCGCGCGCGAAGCCGATCCTTCCGTGATGACGATGCAGTCGGTCTGTGCCCCCTTGTCCGAGAGAAGCGCGAAAAGGGCGCGCACGTCGTCGAGTCCCATATCCGTGTCGACAACGAGTCTCCACGGGCGAGGCGCTTGGGAGCCGGCGAGCGCCGCGGGCGAAAGCGCGGCAAAGCCGACCGCAAGGGCTGCCATGATCCGGAATGCGGGACGCCTGAATCGCATGGGTGTTATTATATTCTAATTGGTGCTACCGGGTGAAGCGGAATTTTGCGCCGCCTCGTCCCGGGCGTTTCCCGCGTCCTGACCGCACGCCGTGTCCCGGCGGTCCGCCGGGCGGAAGCGCTTGAAGATGACGTACGCGAGCGCCGCGATCACCGCTCCGACGAGCATTCCCGCCAGAACGTCCGACGGCCAGTGCACCCCGGTGTAGATCCGCGAAAACGAAACGAGAAGCGCGACGGCGAGGAGCGGCAGGAGCCAGCGCCGGTAGACGAGGCCGAGGAAGAGCATCGATGCGGTGATGTTGGTCGCGTGGCTCGAGGGAAAAGAGAATGAGTTCTTGTAGCTCTGCGCGACCTCGGCCGGGGTCGTGATCCACCCTTCAGCGCCGAGCCACAGGTGCACGTTCCCGATGAGCTCGCACGGGCGCAGGTGTTGGAAGAGCGGTTTCATGACGCTCGCCGAGAGCTGGTCGGACGCTGCAATGATCGGGATGAGCATAAGGGCGGTCCAGCGCCCCCTCGATTTTCCGAATATAACGAGCGCGCACCAGATGAGGATGACCACGACGCGCCATTTATCGAAATCGGTCGCTACCGGCATCACCTTGTCGAATACGGGATTGATTGCGGCGCCGTTGAGGAGCCTGAACGCCCTGACGTCGAGCGACATCGAATCGGGAGCGGCCGGAGCGCCGGCAATCTCGCCGGGAGAAAGCGCCAAGGCGGCCGCGACGACTGCCGCGACGAGCGCCGCACAAAGGAGCGCGGCCCGGAGCGGCGCGCCCTGAAAGAGAAGATTCATTTTCATGTGAGCTATTCTACCAGAGATTCGACTCCCTGGACAAGCCTTCCCGATATCCAGAACCCTCCGATGATGCTCACGAGGGAGGCGCCCCTTTCCCTGAACGGGAATTCGATGAGGCGCGGCGGCCGCGCGGGCGAGAGGAAGATCTTGTCGAGAAAGTCGCCGTTGTTCTGGATGGATTCGGGGAGCGTGGCGAAGAAGATGAAATCGATGAGAGCGATCGCTTCTTCCGCTCGCAGGGCGCACAGAATCGGGTGCCCCGCGCCGTCGGAGCGCTTGAGCCCGAACGAGGGCTGGATCCTCGTGAGAAGGCGTCCCACCTTGAGGTACGCGTACGTGTTGAGCGACTTGAACGCGGGAACGTAGACCTTGAAGATCCCGAGGCCTCCGATCCGCGCGGCGAGATGGACGATTTCGCTCGCAACGGGGATCTTTTTCACGCCTTCTCCCTCGTAGCCGGTCCGGATAACGGCTTGCGCGGCGCTCTGGAGCTCCTTC
>JBAZPL010000238.1:0-3499 GCA_041648155.1 Candidatus Krumholzibacteriia bacterium | reverse complement strand
CATGCACTTTGCGGAATTCTGGACCGCCGCGGTGGAGGAGGAGGGGAAGCGGCAGGCTGCCGAGTCGTTCACTTCCAACTGCATCGAGATCATTGTCAAAACAGTAGCGCCTCGAGGTAGGGGCGAATGATCTTCTCCACCCTGCAGATCGCGGCATACCGCATGAGTTCGTCAACCTTGACGTTCCTTCGCTCACGGTAGAAACGGACCGCCTCGATCGCTGTATCGAGTCCAATCCTGTTGCGGAACTTGAAGCAATCGGCGAGGGTCTTCTCCGGACTGTAAATGCGAACGGCCACGCCGTCGACCTCATGGATCTCCACACCATCTGCAAAGGCCTGCCCGGTGAACCGGTAGATCTTTATTGGCGGATGATCCAGCCGGGGCTCCTCCGCGCCGCGCGGGAGCGCCACGTGTACCTCGTGAGGAATCTGGGTAGTGAGCTCGTGAAAGGCCAGCGCCGAAATCAGACAGATGACGCCGCCGGGAATTCGAGTCGCGACGGTTACGAGATCCGGGTTGCCGAACTGTGGGCTCCCGGTGAGGCGATATACGCCACGGCTCACGGTATACAGCGCTCCGGAGTCGCGCATGGCGTAGATCGTATTCGGGTGGATACCCTCGCGAAGAGCCTGCATCGTGCGGAGCATTCCGCCATGTTTCTTGTAGATGGCGATGGCCCTCTCGAATCGAGGGCTTTTCCCTTTTTTGCGTCGCGCCGACATGATAGTATTACCTACATTTATTGTATTCAATAGGTATTATTACCATAAACCGAGATTTTGTCAAGGGCCTGTTCTTGCTGTCGGGTATGTTGTATTATTATTACAACAGTCGTTGTGGCGTTGGGACAGCGGCACTGAGAGGGAGGCGCGCTATGAAGAAGGGGGCGGCATTCGGGGACTTTTTCAAGCGGAAGAGGATGGAGCTAGGGCTGACTCTGAGGGAATTCTGCAGAAAGAACGGATTCGACGCGGGGAACATAAGCAAGATCGAACGGGGCCTGGCTCGGGCGCCGCAGAGCTCAGAGATCAAAGCGAAATACGCGGCCGCCTTGGGAATCAAAGAAGGGACGGATGACTGGCTCACCTTCTTCGATCTGGCGGCGGCGGATCTTGGTCAGATCCCGGAAGATCTCAAGAGCGACGAGAAGCTGCTCAAGAGCCTGCCTCTCCTGTTCAGGACGATGCGGGGCGGCGAGCCGTCGGAAGAAGAGTTGAAGAAGCTGATAGAAGCGCTGCGCAAGGAGCAAGACCAATGATTGTGGCTCCGTTCAATTTGGCCACAAGCTGTGGCCAAATTGAAAAACAGGGACAAAGGGGGCTCGGAGCGAGCTCCCGTGGAAGTGCTGCGACAGCTTGTCGCAGAGGTCCCTTGGGGACACCATACGATGATCTTGAACAAATTCCCTCTCACTCACGCAACCTTGATCTGCTTGATGAGCTTGAGCTCTTTCTGCTCGGTTTCGCGCGCCCGATAGAGATCCCACCGCAGCTGAATATTCATCCAGAAATCAGGCGACGTGCCGAAATACTTGGCGAGTCGCAGCGCAGTGCTTGGAGTTATTCCCCGGCGCTTGTTCACCAGCTCGTTAACCCGCTGGTACGGGACGCGAATCGCATCGGCGAGATCCCGTTGCGTCACCGCCATCGGGATGAGGAATTCTTCAAGCAACATCTCCCCCGGATGTGTCGGCTCACGATGCGTTGGTACTCTCACCATGGCTTTTTCCTTTCGAACAACGCTCCTACTCGGAGTACCGGCGTTCCAGCCGGGAATTTCTGGGACAAGTTGTCCCAGAAAAGCCATACGCCACGATCCTGATTCTTGCATTCAAATATGCATTATGATATTCTTACTGGTAAGAAACATAGGTTGCGCTGATGAGGAGGAACTGCCGATGGTAAAACTGGCTACGACCAAGATGTCGTCGAAAGGGCAAGTGGTGATACCGGAAGATATTCGAAAGCGCCTGAAGCTCAAAGCTGGATCCCGGTTTGTCGTCGTCGGCGACCGTGACGTCGTGATTCTGAAGGAAATCACTCCCCCCTCAATGGCTGAATTCGACGAGCTGATTGCTGAGGCGCGACGGGAGGCGAGGCAATCCGGCATGAAGCGCTCCGACATTCTGAAGGCGATTGCCATGGTGCGGAGGCGCGGGTGAACTCTGGACCACCGCGGCGGATGAGACCGTTGCCGGGCGCTAGTTGTACTGCTCGCCCCACAGATTCGCCAGAAACTCGCGATACGGGAGTATGACGATTCCGTCCACGCGGCGGGATCGCTTTTCGAGGCTTACGCAGATACAGCGCTTCAATCTTTTCTCCTCGGCGATGGCTTTGAGCGATCTGAGGTCGTCCGTCGAGATATTCTCCTTGGCCTTGACCTTGACGGCCGTATGATCCCCGAGGACGAAATCGACCTCGTAGCCCGACGTGGAGCGCCAGTAGGAGAGGGCATCCCCCGACCGGTAATCGCGCCAGGAGATGAGCTCATGCATGATGAACGCTTCGAACGCCTCTCCGAATTCGCTCGTACGCGGAGTGACCTTTCGGCCCTGGAGGTGCGAGGCAACTCCCACGTCGAAAAGATAGTACTTGGAAGTGAGGATCGGCTTGCGTTTCGCCGATTTGCGCCAGGCGGGAAGCTCATGCAGGAGCAGGGTGTCCCTGAGTATCTCGAAGTACTCGTGGACCGTGGTGCGGGGTACCTGCGCGTCGCTCGCGATGTTGGTGATATTGATCATCGTTCCGCTGCACAGGGCGGCTACCTTGAGGAAGCGGCTGAAGGCGGGGATGTTTCGCGCCGCGCCCTCTGCGGCGATCTCTTCCTGAAGGTAGGTGCCTGCGTAGGCAGCGAGATCCTCGTCCGGATCGTCCGAGAAGTATATGGCGGGCAGCAGTCCCCGGTGGAGAGCCTTTGTCAGGTCGAAACGTTCGCCGAGCTCGTTCGAGGTCAGAGGATGGAGGTATGCTGTCCGGGCTCGTCCCCCGAGAAGATTCGCGCCGCCCCGGCGCAGCTTACGGGGGCTCGAGCCGGTGAGGAGAAAGCGGATTCCCCGCTCCTCGATCAAAAGATGCACCTCGTTGAGCAGTGCCGGCAGACGCTGGATTTCATCGATAACGACGAGCTTCTCGCGCGGGCCGATTTCCTCGGAGATTCTTCCGGGATTCTGGCTGAGAGTCAGAAACGTGGCCGTATCGAGAAGATTGTAGACGCGGACTCCCTGCAGCCGTTGGCGGATGAGGAAGCTCTTGCCCGTTTGGCGGGGGCCGAAGAGGAAATAGGATTTCTTCCCGACAAGCGAGAGGAGGTCCAGATCCCTCGGGACGGAAACACGGGGCTCGTCGTATTTCTCTGTCGCCATCATCGTCACATATCATGATAAATGACGGAATGTGTGTCAATAGTAATCTGGCACCGACTCGCGGGCGAGGTCGGGCGCTATGCACTTCATCGGAAGAAACTATTGACACTTTGGTATAACATTTGTTATACT
>JBAZPL010000237.1:0-3507 GCA_041648155.1 Candidatus Krumholzibacteriia bacterium | reverse complement strand
GTCCTGTGTCTTGAACACGCTCTGGAGGGACGGATGGGGGTTCTGCCGGAGGAACGAGACGAGCTCGGCGTCGGAAACCGTGAGGTGGAGCTTATCGATCTCCCGCTGCATGAGCCTTCCCTGCACGGCGAGCTCCCACGCCTGGTCGGCGAGGAGGCTTTGCTCCATGTCGCTCGGGGCGTAATTCTCGCCCTTCTGTATCTTGACCTGGTTGTAGAGCTGGTTCAACATGTCGCTGTATGCCTGCTGGGAAATGGCCTGTTTATCGACGTTTCCAACGACGTTGACGTCGAACTTTCGCTGCTTGGGTCCCTGGAGATCCATTCCCCATACCGCGAAGATGGATGTCACGAACGCGAGGACCACAATCCAGAGAATCGTCTTCGTTCTTTCGCGCAAATTCCTGAGCATACTTGACGTTCCTTTTCTTCTGGGTATTCCAGGCTCGATCACGAGCGCATTTGTCGAAAAATCTCATGTAAACTAGCATATTGCGCTCGCGAATGCAATTCTTTTAAAGCCCGGATTGACATGCGGTCGACCCCGGTGATACGGTGCATCCGCCATGAAATCACGATCTATCGCATTGCTTATTATCGTTCTCTGCACCGCCGGGCCGGCGCACGCGGAGGTCTTTCGCTGGCCGCTGAATGAGCCCCGGAAGCTCAGTTCGAGCTTCGGCGAGTATCGCGACGGGCATTACCACGCGGGAGTGGATCTCAGGACCTTCGGCCGCATCGGGCTTCCGTGTCTCGCGCCGGACTCGTGCGAGGTCGTGAGACTCCGCGTTTCGCCGATCGGGTACGGAAAGGCGCTGTACGTCAGGCTCAGGGACGGTCGTACGGCTGTCTACGCGCATCTCAACGGCTTCAGCCGCGAGCTCGACTCGCTCTCCTATCACTGGAGGCTCGAACGGGGGAAGAACTCGTGTGATTTCGAGATAGGGGGCGGCAGGGTCCGCTTCGCGCCGGGGGAGGCGGTCGCCTATACGGGCGCCACGGGCTCGCCCCACCCGCACCTCCACTTCGAGATACGCGACACGGCCGGCCGGCCGATCAATCCGCTCGTAGATCTGTACGAGGTCCCCGACGCGTGCCCGCCGATCATCTCGGCGCTCGAGGTGGTCCCTCTCTCGTGGGGAAGCCTCGTGAACGGCTCGCCCGTTCCCTTGACCAAACGCTTCCGCCTGCTGAAAGACGCGCGCTTCGTGCTCGACGACACGCTGCGGCTCGACGGGTCGGCAGGCTTCGGCGTGAGCATGTATGACAAGCAGGTGAGAGGGTCCTACCGGATGGCCCCGTACTCGGTGGAGTTTCTGATAGACGGCGAGACGGTGTATCGCGTCCGAAACCGCATGTTCGATTACTCCAGTTTCGGCGATATCGCGCTCGAGTACGAGGACCGCGGTGGAAGCGCCCCGGGACGCTATTTCACGTTGTACCGGAAATCGGGAAATGCGATGCCCGATCGCGAGGGATCCGGCATTATCACGAACGATGCAGGAAGGGCCGGAGCGGTCGTTCTCACGTCCGGCCTGCACCGGGGGGAGATCGTGGTGCGCGACGCGGCGGGGAACGAGGTCCGGGGGATGTTTCGATTCATCTTTCAGAGGCGTCCCGAGATCGAGGCGGAACGGCGGGTCTCTTTCGGCATGCCGCGGGTCGAGATCGATGCATTCGATCCTGACGGAGGGGCTGTTTCGACGAACCTGACCGTTTCGACCGACGGGGGAACGACCTGGAGCTTCGTCGCGCTCGAGGAGTCTTCCGGCGCGCTTGGCGCGGCGGCCGCGCCCGATCCCGGCGCGCTCTATCGATGCGTCGCCCGCGACGGCGAGGGAGCGATGACCGAGCGATTCTTCGCTTTTCCCGATCCGCGCACCGAACGGGACAGCGTCCTCTGCGACGCGGTTCCCGAGCTTCGCGCCGAGGGGCTCTACCTGAAGATCCGGACCGATCGGGCGCTCGCCTCGATTCCCTCCGTGCGCCGCTCCGGCGAGCCTCGCGGAGATTCGCTCGGTGTTCTCCAGCTCGGTCACCGCGAGTATATCGCCTTCACGCCGGTTGCGCGCCTCTCGAGCGGCGTGAATGTATTCACGATACGGGGCAGAGATCACCGGGGATATCCGCTCGAACGCGTTTGCGTTTTCCAGATCTTCACGTTCGGCGCGGGATCTTTCGCGTCGTTCGACTCCGGGGACGGCCTCATGATCCGGCTCAAGGCCCCCTCCGTACGCGGCATGGCCGCGCTCATGGTGAGCGAGGCGCCGGATCCGGGGAGGAAAGCGCCCGGGCTCGAGCCGGTGACCGTGCCCTTCTCTCTCGATTTTCCGATCGAGGGATACGCGCGACCGCTTCAGTGCGGTTTCGATTCGGGGCGTGCCGCGGGCCTCTATCGCTGGAATGGAAAGGTGGGGTGGCGGTGTGTCGGGGTGCCCGAGAGGGAAGGGGGCATGGTCGATGTCAAGAGACCGGGCGTCTACGCGATATTCATCGATGCGAATGCGCCGGTTCTGAAGCGTCTCGCGTTCACGCGCCGGACCGCGGGGAGCGGCTTTTTCAAACGCAAGCTCTACTACGTTCCCGTTTACGACGGAGGATCCGGCGTGGACGCCGAGTCGGCGACGGCGATTCTGAACGGGGCACGCGTAGTATGCGAATACGACGAGTACCGCTCCAGGGTCGCGATTCCCATTCCCGCATCCTATCCCGCGGGTCATGCGCGGCTCCGCGTCGAAGTTTCCGATCGTTCGGGAAATAGGAATGCGGCAGAGTTCAGCTTTATGATAGAATAGCGCCATGGAGGAGGACGGCAGCATGCCTGCCCCGCGTTTCATACACCTTCACAACCACTCGGAGTACAGTCTTCTCGACGGCGCGATCCGCGTCAAGGATCTCGTCGAGACCGCCAAGGGGATGGGTATGGGCGCCGTCGCGCTTACCGACCACGGGAACCTGTTCGGCGCGATTCCTTTTCTCAAAGCGGCGGGAGAGGCCGGCGTCAAACCGATCGTCGGCATGGAGACCTATCTCGCCGAGGGGACCATCAGGGAAAAGAGCCGCACGGCGGGGCAGTTTCACAACGATCATCTCACGCTCCTCGTCATGAACGAGCAAGGGTACCGTAACCTCATCGAACTGTCTTCCATCGCGTACGTTGAAGGCTTCTATTATCGCCCGCGCATCGACCTGGATCTGCTCTCCTCCCGCGCGAACGGGCTGATCGGCATGAGCGGCTGCCTCCAGGGCGGCGTTTCGAGGCTTCTTCGCGTCGATAAATGGAAAGAGGCGCGCTCGCTCGCCGAACGGCTGTCCTCGATTCTCGGGCCCGGGCGCTTCTATCTCGAGATCCAGAATCACGGCATTCCCGAAGAGCTCGCGCTCATCCCGAAGATGACGAGGCTCTCCGCGGAGACCGGGATCCCGCTCGTCGCGTCAAACGACTGCCATTACCTCAAGGCCGAGGATCACCATTCGCACGATGTGCTCCTCTGCCTCCAGACCGGCA
>JBAZPL010000236.1:0-3527 GCA_041648155.1 Candidatus Krumholzibacteriia bacterium | reverse complement strand
ATCTGATGTCCGTCCGCTACTGAGCCGCGCGCGAACCCAATTATAAAACAGCAGGTTGCGCGTCTTCTCCGATCCGGCTGCCTGCCGAGTGAAATCGGTTGTCCGGAGGGGCGCATATATGTATAATTATCCTTTTCAGCGAATGCCGAGTCTTGAGCGGCGGCATCGATCGTTTCAATACGGGAGGAATCATGAAATTCTTCATCGATACGGCGAACATCGCGGAGATCCGGGAAGCGGCATCTCTCGGGATCATCGACGGTTGCACGACGAATCCGACCCTCCTTTCGAAGGAGAAGGGGTCCTACAAGGACGTCCTCAAGGAGATTTGCGCCATTATCCCGGGGCCGGTGAGCGCGGAAGTGGTCTCGATGGACGCCGAAGGGATGGTCAGAGAGGGAAAGGATCTGTGCAAGGTCGCCGACAACATCATCATCAAGGTCCCGTGCATCCGCGAGGGCGTCAAGGCGCTCACCATGTTCAAGAAGGAAGGCATCCAGACGAACGCGACGCTGTGCTTCTCGGCGATGCAGGGACTCGTCGTCGCGAAAGCGGGCGCCACGTACGTGAGCCCGTTCGTCGGACGGATAGACGACGTGGGCAATCCCGGCATGGATCTCATCCGCGAGCTCGTGCAGATCTACAACAATTATTCGTTCGCGACCCAGATCATCGTGGCGAGCATCCGCCATCCGCAGCACGTGTACGAGTCGGCGCTGATCGGGGCGGACGTCGCGACGATCCCGTTCAAGGTGCTCGAACAGCTCATTAAGCACCCGCTCACCGATACGGGAGTCAAGAGCTTCCTCGCTGATTGGGAGAAGGTCACGAAGAAGTAACCGGCGCCTGGGGCCGGGCCAGGTCCGGAGAATCCGCAATGAGACTTTTCGAAAGCAGAGGGGAGCGTGTCGTTCCCATCGTTCTCGGAGTCCTCTTCGGACTCTGCATCGCGCTTCTCGTCGTCTCGATCGTCATGTTTCGCCGCGCCGGCGAGGCGGAGCGCCCGGGGTCCCTCGCCGGAAGACGAAATCCGTCGCAGTCCGCCGAGGTCGAGCGCTCGGGCGCGATCGTCGAGGCGACGCGGCGCGCGAGCCCCGCGGTCGTGTCGGTGACGGCCGTCGGGTCGAGCGACATCAGCTCGAACCCCGAGCTCTACTTCCGCTACCTGCAGACGTACTATTTCAATCCGTCGCGGCTCGATCAGCTCGGAGGGAGACCGGTGCTCCAGTACACGAACTTCGGATCGGGGGTCGTCGTTTCCCCGGACGGCCACATCCTCACGAACGAGCACGTCTCTCGCGGCGCCGAGCGTATTTACATCACGATGAGCGACGGGACGAAGGCCGAAGCGGCCGTCATCGGGAGCGACGCGGTCTACGACCTCGCGCTTCTCAAGATCGAGGCGAAGAATCTCCCGTACGCGTCGCTCGGCGATTCCGACAAGCTCGCGATCGGCGAATGGGTCATCGCGATCGGAAGCCCGTTCGGCTACCTCCTCGGCGATCCGCAGCCGAGCGTGACCGTGGGGGTCGTGAGCGCGCTCCATCGCGACGTGAAGTCGAGCACCGACGCTCCCGTTTTCCAGAACATGATTCAGACCGACGCGGCGATCAGCCCCGGCAACAGCGGCGGGCCGCTCGTTTCGAGCGCGGGAGAAGTGATCGGCATCAACACCTTCATCATGTCGACCGAGGAGGGCAGTATTCCCGGGATGAGTTTCGCGATCCCGATCAACACCGCAAAGGCCGTCGTCGACGAGATTCTCCACTACGGCCGCGTGCGGTTCACGTGGACCGGCATCAGCGTGAGCAGCGTCACTCCGGAAGTCGCGCGGCGCTTCGGCTCCGGCGTGACAGGCGGGCTTCTCGTCGAAAAGGTCGAGGCGGAAGGTCCGGGAGCCCGGGCGGGAATCGAGCGCGGGGACGTCATTCTCGAGGTGAACGGTTTGAAGGTAAGCACGCCCGAGCAGGCGGCGAAGGCCGTTTTCGGGCTTCGCGTCGGAGACGCCGTCGACCTGGTCATTTACCGCAGCGGCAAGACGCAGTTGATGAAATTAAGGCTCGTCGAGCTGCCGAAAGGCGCGTGACGCCCGGGGCCGCCGCTCTCAGAGGAGGTTTCGATTGATTCCACGATATTCCGTTCCCGAACTGACGAAAATCTGGTCCGAGGAGTACAAGTTCGATCTCTGGCGCGAGATCGAGGTCCTCTACTGCGAGGGCATGGCGAAATACGGACTCATTCCCGCGAAAGCGGCACGCGAGATCCGCTCGCGCGCGGGATTCAGCGTCAAGCGAATCGAGAGGATCGAGGACCGGGTGCGCCACGACGTGATCGCATTCCTCACCGACATGTCGAGCCGCATCGGGCCGTCGGGGCGCTACCTGCACCTCGGCATGACGAGCTCCGATCTCCTCGATACGGCGCTCGCGTGCCAGATGACGGCGGCCGGGCAAGAGATCCTCGCGCGGCTCGTGAAACTGCGGCGCGTGCTGCGCAAGCAGGCGGTCCGTTACCGCCGCACGCCCATGGTCGGGAGAACGCACGGCATGCACGCCGAGCCGATCACCTTCGGGCTCAAGATTCTCGTTTGGTACGAGGAGACGAGGCGCAACATCGAACGCCTCGAGCGGGCGATCGAGGAGGTGCGCGTCGGCAAAATGACGGGCGCCGTGGGCACGCAGACGCACATCGACCACCGCGTCGAGCGTTTCGTCATGCGGAAGCTCGGCCTCGAGACCGCGAACGTCACGACCCAGATCATCCAGCGCGATCGGCACGCGGCGTACATGGCCGCGCTCGCCGTGCTCGGCGCTTCCCTCGAGAAGATGGCTACCGAGATCCGCGCGCTCCAGCGCAGTGACATCGCGGAGGCCGAGGAGCCCTTCACCCGCGGACAGAAAGGCTCGAGCGCGATGCCGCACAAGCGCAATCCGATCCTCTGCGAACGCGTCGCCGGCATGGCGCGCATCCTCCGCGCGAACGCGCACGCCGCTCTCGAGAACGTCGCGCTCTGGCACGAGCGCGACATCAGCCATTCGTCGGTCGAGCGCGTGATTATCCCCGATTCGACGATGCTCGCCGCCTACATGCTCGAGAAGTTCACGTGGGTCATGGAGAACGTGCGCGTGAACAAGAAGACGATGCGCGCGAATCTCGACCGCACGGGAGGGCTCGTTTTCTCGGAGCACGTGCTTCTGTTTCTCGTCGAGAACGGATTCTCGCGCGAGGCGGCCTACGCGGTCGTGCAGGGGGCCGCGATGGAGAGCAGGCGGACCGGCGCGAGCTTCCGCGACCTCCTCGCCGCGGACGCGCGGCTGAAGAAAAAGTTTCCGAAGGGGGAGATCGACGCGCTCTTCGACCTCGACGAGCATTTCAGAAAAATAGATTTCATCTTCAAACGGACTCTCGGGAGAAGGAATTAGCGTATGGGCCCAGCATTGAAGGGGATTGTTTCGATACGGGGAAAATCCGACGCCGAGATCGCGGCGCTTCTCAAAGAGCACGGCTTCAATATCACGACGGGGGAG
>JBAZPL010000235.1:0-3527 GCA_041648155.1 Candidatus Krumholzibacteriia bacterium | reverse complement strand
CGACGATCCGGCGCGGGTGCTCCGCTCCAATCCCGAGACCTATTTCAAGACCCCCGAGCAGATGGCGGCGCTCTTCCCCGAGCACCCGAGCGCCCTCGAGGCGACCCTCGTGATCGCGGAGATGTGCGACTTCCGGCTCGGAAAAAGCGGCACGCATCTCCCGCGGTTTCCGCTCCCGCCGGGTTTCGCGAGCGCGCGGGAGTACCTCGAGCACGTCGTCATGGAGAATCTGCCGAAGCGACTCTCCGCGGTGAACGAGGAGGTTCTGAAGCGGGTCCGCTACGAGCTCGATGTGATAACGCAGATGAATTTCGACGGATATTTCCTCGTCGTCTGGGACATCGTGAACGCGGCGCGCGAGCGGAACATACCTGTCGGAGCCGGGAGAGGGTCCGGGGCGGGGAGCCTCGTCTGCTACGCCCTCGGGATCACCTCGATCAACCCGCTCGAGAACGGGCTCATCTTCGAGCGCCTCCTCAATCCCGAGCGCGTTTCGATGCCCGACATCGACGTCGATTTTTGCGACGAGCGGCGACAGGAGATCATCGAGTACGTCATCGGCAAATACGGCAAGGAGAACGTGTGCCAGATCATCACCTTCGGGCGCATGGCGGCGCGCGCGGTCATCCGAGACGTGGGTCGCGTGCTCAAGGTTCCCTACGGCGAGGTCGACAAGCTCGCGAAGATGATTCCGGCGCAGACGGGCACGACGCTCGCGAAGGCGCTCGAGACCGTTCCCGAGCTCGATGCGCTCTACAAACAGGATGCGACGGTCAAGAAGCTCATCGATCTTTCGTTCTCGCTCGAGGGGCTCGCCCGCCACGCCTCGACGCACGCGGCGGGGATCGTGATCACCCCGACGAAGCTCACCGACTACGTGCCTCTTTTTCGGTCGAACAAGGGGGAGGTCACGACCCAGTACGAGATGAAGATACTCGAGGATCTCGGCGTCTTGAAGATCGACATCCTCGGGCTCAAGACTCTTTCGCAGATAAAGAACACGATCGATCTCATCGAGCGGCACGAAGGGGTGCGCATCGATCCCGACAGGATACCGTTCGATGACGACGCCACCTTCGAGCTCTTCCGGGAGGGGCGGACGGTCGGTATCTTTCAGGTCGAGAGCTCCGGCATGCGCGACGTTCTCAGGAAGATCGCCCCGACGAAGTTCGAGGATGTCATCGCCATCAACGCGCTGTACCGGCCGGGCCCTCTCGGGAGCGGCATGGTCTCGGATTTCATCGAATGCAAGCACGGTCGCAAGCCGATCGCCTATGAAGATCCGCGCCTCGAGTCGATTCTCGCGGAAACCTACGGCGTCATTCTCTACCAGGAACAGGTCATGAGAATCGCGAGCGAGCTCGCCGGTTTCACCCTCGGCCAGGCCGACATCCTTCGGCGCGCGATGGGGAAGAAGAAAAAGGACGAGATGGAGAAGCAGCGCGAGCGCTTTATCGCCGGCGCGCTCGAACGTGGGCTCACGAAGAAAAAAGCGGTGAAGATATTCGATCTCATCAACTATTTTTCCGGCTACGGCTTCAATAAATCGCACTCGGCGGCGTACGCGGTCATTTCGATGCAGACCGCCTACCTCAAGGCGCATTACCCGGCGGCCTTCATGGCGGCCTCGATGACGTGCGACATGGGCGATACCGACAGGCTCATGGTGCTGCTGGACGAGTGCCGGAACCTCGGTCTCTCCGTCCATCCGCCGGACGTGAACGCCGGCGGCATCGGTTTCGGCCTCGCCAACGGGGAGATCACGTACGGGCTCGCCGCGATCAAGAACGTCGGCGTGCTGGCGATCCAGAAGGTCGTCGAGGCGCGCGCGGCGGGACCGTTCGGCGACATCTTCGATTTTTGCGAGCGCGTCGACCTGCGTCTCATGAATCGGCGCGTGATCGAAAGCCTCATCCAGGGTGGCGCCCTCGACCCCCTCCCGGGAACGCGGGCGCAGAAGATGGCGACCCTCGACCGCATTCTCGCCCGGGCGCAGCGTCGCCAGAGCGAGAGGGAGCGCGGGCAGGGTTTCCTCGGCTTTTCCGAGGGAGGCTCCACGAGCGACGCCGGTGCCCTCGAAAACGTGAGCGATTGGGACGAATCGACCCGGCTCCATCGCGAGAAGGAATCGCTCGGATTCTATTTCTCGGGGCATCCGCTCGACCGCTACGCCGAGATGCTCGGAAAGCTCATCAGCGTCGACAGCCTGAAGCTCAAGGAGAAGCGCGATCGGGAGGCGGTCGTGGGCGCCGCTCTCGTCACCGACCTGCGCGTTATCCTCGATCGCAAGGGGAATCCGATGGCCTTCGTCACCGTCGAGGACGTGCATGGCTCCTACGAGATCATCGCCTTTTCCGATTGCTACCAGAAGCGGCGGAAAAAGCTCCAGCAGGACCAGATCATCGTCGTGGCGGGAAAGATATCGGTGAAGGATCGGGCGGATATCAAGATCATCGCTGACGAGGTGTATACGATCGAGGAGGCTGTCCGGATGCTTGCGAGAAAGGTGCACCTCACGATTCGTCCGGAAGCCTTCAGCGAGAGCGGGCTCGATCGGCTCAAGGAGACGCTCGGCCGATTCCCCGGCGAGCGCGAAATCATCTTTCACATTCGCGAGAACGGGTGCGAGCGCGGCGCCTTCCGCGCGCGCCTCGGCAAGGTTTCTCCGGGCGTCGAACTCTTGCAGGAATTGAACACAATAACGGGGGTTGAGCATGTTGAAGTATCCGGCTAGCCTGTTCCGTCTCATGATCCTCGCCGCGGCGGTATGCTGCACGGCGACCGGAGTCTGCCGGTCCCAGATTCTCGAGGACATCCGTCTGGTCGACAGCCCCACCGCCGGTATTCTGCCCCACGGGGGCTATCTGATCCACGGCAGCATCGGTCCCGAAAGCAGCATTCTCGCAGGGCTCGGCGTCGGATTTTTCGACCGCGTAATGCTCGGCGCCTCGTTCGGGATGCAGAAGTTCATCGGACGCGGCGATATCGACGTGAATGACAGGCCCGGTTTCGAGATCCGCGTCCGCCTGATCGAGGAGAACGCGGCGGGCCCCGCGCTTGCCCTCGGGATCGATACACAGGGAGAGGACGCTTACCTTGAAGATGCGCAGCGCTACGATCGAAAATCGAAGGGCGCCTACGCGGTCGTCAGCAAGAACTACCGTTTGATCGAGGATTTCTCGATTCACGGAGGTGTCAACTATTCGTTCGAAGTGAAGGATGAACAAGGCGTGAACGCTTTCGGCGGCCTCGCGCTCGAGATAGTCAAGGGATTCAGCATGCTTCTCGACTACAACGCCGCGCTCGACGACAACGACGCGGGAGTCGCCGGCCGTCGCACGCGGGGCAGGGGATACCTTGACAGCGGCCTGCGCTTCGATTACCGGGATAATCTGAGGTTCAAGGTATTTTTCAAAGATCTTCTCGATAACTATCTGCCCGTTTCGGGAGTTGACCGTTCTATCGAGATTTTTTACGTAAGTTCGTTCTGAGCGGTTCATCGGGGGATGCCCGGAGCCTTCGCCCCG
>JBAZPL010000234.1:0-3529 GCA_041648155.1 Candidatus Krumholzibacteriia bacterium | reverse complement strand
CGGAGCGGGTATCTTCCCGACATAACCTTCTTCGCGAACCTCAATTACCTGTACCCGAATCGCCGGTACGAACGCGATTTCTACTCGAGCTGGTCGATGGGAGTTCTCGCGCAAATGAACGTGTTCGACTGGGGCCGGACCGTCTACCGGACACGGCAATCGAGAAGCAGGCTCAGGCAAATCGAGACGGCGGGAAGGAGTCTCAGGGACGCGATCGCGCTCGATGTGACTGAAGCCTACCTCTCGCTCCTCGAAGCATGGAACGAGATCGAGGCGGCCCGCGAGAACGTCGCCCAGGCCGAGGAGAATCACCGCGTGACGATCGGGAGATTCAAGGAGGGCCTTGCGACGAACACGGAAATGCTCGACGCGCAGGTCCTCCTCACGGGCGCGAGGACGATCCGCGGGAACGCGATGGCCGATTACCTCATCGCGCAGGCCGACCTCGCCCGCGCGACAGGAGCCGGGATGCCGTGATGCGGACAAGACTCGAAAAAGGCTAATTTCAAATAATTTCTGATTGTCAAAATTACTTTACCTATGTATAAATATAGTGTGTGATTTCGTCGGCACCGGATAACGCATCTCGCCGCCATCAGCATACAATGAGCGCTATGATTATCGGGATAGGCATTGATACCGTTTCAATATCGAGGATGGAAAACCTCATCCTCGCGAGGGGCGAGCGGTTTCTGCACAAGGTTTTTTCCGAAAATGAAATCGGCGAGGGAATGAAACGGCACAAGAACGCATCGTACTTCGCCGCGAGGTTCGCGGCCCGCGAGGCGTTCGTCAAGGCTTTGGGAACCGGTTTCGCCCGGGGCGTTTCATTCCGGGACATCACGGTGGGGAAAGGAGACAGAGGGAGACCCGAGCTTTCGTTTTCGTCGAGGACGGAGGTGCTGCTCAAAGCGCGCGGGATCGAGCGATGCCATGTGAGTATCACGCACGACGGCGACTGCGCCCAGGCGATCGTGATTCTCGAAGGCGTGTGACACGCCTCGGAAAGGAGTCGACATGAAGGAAATACCGAAAAACATGATAGGATTCAGCGGGAAGCATTTCGTCCAATCGATGCTCATGCGCGAGGGACTCCCCTGCGCGGCCGGCAAGGACGGGATCGACCTCGTCGTGACCTTGAAAAGGCCGCGGAGGGAGTTCTCGGTCTTCGTCGTTTCGAATCTCCAGCCAAAGCGGGCCGGGGGCAAGGGAAAAGAGGCGCTCGACTGGTGGATCCCGGTGTCGACGGCCGCCGACATCATCGCGTGCGTCGATCTGAGCGAGCTGCGGATCTGGCTCTTCGAACATGACGAGCTCCCCAGATACGCGCAGCAGAAAACCGGGTCGAAGTATCACCTCTACATGTACACCGACAAGGACGTCGCGCTTCGCGGGAAGAAGAGCATGAAGTTCGATTACGAGTTCGAGAGCTTCAAGCTCGAGAATCGGGTGTTCAAGGGCGTCTTCGAGAAACGCGTCAGACGGGCGACGAAAAAAGCTTCGAGGAAGCGCGCGCCCGGGAAGCGCCCAGCCGTGAAATCCCGCGCGCGGAAACCGCTCCGGAAAAAAGGGAAATAGCGCGCGCGATGGCCTTCGCAAACCGCTTCGGATGGTCCCTCTCGCGTGAAGCGACGTTCGATCATTGCCGCCGCCGTTACTTCTTTCACTATTACCTGAGCTGGGGCGGATGGCAGGCCGGTGCTCCCGCGATCGCGCGTGAAGCATTCAAGCTCAAGCGTCTCGTTTCCCTTCCCCTCTGGCGGGGCCAGCTCGTCCATTACGTCGCATCGATGGTGCTTCGCTCGATGAAGGCGAAGGGGAAGATCCCCGACAGGGACAGGGTGGTCGCCTACACGCTCGAGCGATTCAAAACGCAATTCGAATTCTCCCGCGAAAAGAGATATCTCTCGACGCCGAAAAAGACGTTCGAGAGCCTCAACATCGACTGGCTCGCGCTCGTCGACCACGAGTATGGCCGACCCGTGACGGATGCCGCGCTCGAACGAACGCGCGGCGAATGCGCGCAGGCAATCGAGGGGCTCTACGAAAGCCCGATTCTCGGACGTATAGCGGAGACCGATCGCGCGAAATGGGACATCGAGGATCTCGCAAGCGGCGCCTTCGCGCAGCAGTTCGATTGCGGCGGCGCGACGGTCTTCGTCAAGACCGACTTCATGTTTCGCGCCGGGGACGGCACGCTCCGGATCGTCGACTGGAAAACGAATCGCGGCGCCGTCCGCGAAACCGACGCCGCGGAGGATGAACCGCGAAACGCCGCGGTCCAGCTCGGAATCTACGGCTACTACGCCGCGCGGATCCTCGGCGAGCCGGTCTCCTCGATACGGCTTCTCGAGGTCAACCTCCTCGACGGCGGGAGATCGATCGAGCACGCCGCCGACGAGGAAAGCATCGCGCGGGCCGGAGAGACGATCGCATCCGGCATCGAGAAGCTCTCCGGAGTGCTCGCCGGCCGCGACAAGGCGCGCAACGAGGCGCTGCCGTACGAGCACTTTCCCGTGATCGAGAACGGACTGTGCCGGTTCTGCAATTTCTTCCGGATCTGCAAGGATGAGAGCTGCCCGCTTCGCCTGCCCTAGATCGAGAGAAATCTCCTGATCGCAGAAACAAGGACGCCTGCTCCGAAGCGCACGGGATCCGCGACGGGGAGCCCGGTTTCCCGTTCCGCCGCCTCCACCGCGCGGCGCGCGCTCTCATCATCGAGATCGAACGTATTGAGCGCGATCCCGATTACGGGGATCCGCCGAATGCCGGATATCGCGCCTTCGTAGAGCGAGGCGAGCTCCCCGAGAGGCGGAATGGGCACCGTGTAGCCGCGGACCGTATCTCTCGTCGGCTGGTGACAGAGCACGTAGGCCCGTGGGAGAGCCCCGGCGATCATCCCGAAGGCCACCCCCGCGTAGCCCGGATGCAGAATGGAGCCCTGCCCCTCGAGAATCACGACGTCGTTTCCGGGAGCCGTCTCGCGGACGAGGCGTTCCGTCGCGCCGCCGATAAAGTCGGCGATGACCCGGTCGACGGGGATGCCGGTCCCCGTGATCATGATACCCGTCTGGCCCGACGCCCCGAATCCCGAACGAACGCCATCGCGGAGAAGCGCATGATGGATCTCCATTCCCGCGGTCATCTTTCCCGTGTTGCAGTCGGAACCGACGGTTAAGATCACGGGGCAGAGGGCGCATCCGTTTGCCGACGAGACGCCGAGGCCCTCGGGGGGACGGCGAACATCCCAGAGCACGACTCCTTTTTCGGCCGCGAGAGCGGCGAGCTCTCCGTCGTCGCCCAGAAACTCGTGCATCCCGTTCATGACGTGGAGACCGCTTCGGATCGCCTCGACAGCGGCGGCGCGGTCGGCGCGAGCGAGCATCCCCCCGCGCGGCGCCGTGCCGAAAACAAGCGTGTTCGGCCCGAACGCAAGCGCCTCTTTCAGCGAGGCGACGACCGGTATTTCCCCGCCGAACCCGATCGCCTCCCGCGCGGTCGACGGCGCCCGGCTCGCATCGATCACGGC
>JBAZPL010000233.1:0-3530 GCA_041648155.1 Candidatus Krumholzibacteriia bacterium | reverse complement strand
AATCGCGATCCGCTTCCGTTAACGGCCTCATTTTGGAGTATGGAGCTCTGATTATTTCAGGTACGCCCGCTCGCTCCGAAGCGCGAAGCTCTTCTCCGATATCGCCTTCTGAGTGATGAGAATCCCCTGGAGATGATCGACTTCGTGCTGCATGAGCGTGGCGAGCTTCCCCTCGAGATACATGCTCCGTTTCTGCCAGTTGACGTCGCGGTACTCGACCTTGCAGCGCCGATAGCGCTTGACCTCGACGAGAAGGTCGGGGCAACTCATGCAATCGTCCCACACGAGCGTCTTTCGGCGGTTCCGCAGCTTGATCACCGGATTGATGAGAACGACGGGCTCGTTGACGTGCATGTAAATGATTCTCTTCATGACGCCGATCTGCGGCGCGGCGATCGCGCGTCCCCATCCGTATTCGTCGCGGAACTCCAGGAGCGTGTCCGCCATATCCTCGATCACGCTCTTGAGATCTTCGAGCTCCTCGCGCTTGACCTTGCTCGATTCCTCGTAGAGCTTTGGATTTCCAAGATAGAGAATGTCCCGTACCGCCATACCGCTACCTTTCTGCTCCGACTGTTTCCCGCTCACCGTCCGTCTGCCGCGGCGCCGCAGACATCCCGCTCCCTGTTCCAGGGGGCCGGATATTCGCCCGTCCAGCAGTAGAGGCAGAGCTTCTCTTTCGGCAGACCGATCGCCGCGACCATGTCCTCGAGCGTCTGATACCTGAGCGTCGTCACCTCGAGGTCGCGGGCGATCCAGTCAACCATCGCTTTATACTTGTCCGATCGCGAATCGGTGTATTCCGAAACGTCGTCGATATCGCACCCTTCGATCGCGCGAATCGCGCGCCGCGCGGCCAGCTCGTCCGCGCTCCGCGTCGAGAGATTGAAGCGGCACGGGAACATGAGCGGCGGACACGCGGGCCGCGCGTGCACTTCGCGGGCGCCGCCCTCCCAGAGCTTTCTCACCGTATAATTCTTGAGCTGCGTGCCGCGCACGATCGAATCCTCGCAGATCACGATGCGGTTGCCCTTGATGACTTCCGCGTTCGGGATGAGTTTCATCTTCGCGACGAGATCGCGCGTGTCCTGCGACGGGGGCGTATAGCTGCGCCCGTACCCCGGCGTGTATTTCACGAGAGGCCTCCGGTACGGCTTCTTCGACTCCATCGCGTAGCCGAGCGCGTGGCCGATCCCCGAATCGGGAATGCCCGCGACGACGTCGACCTCGATGTCCCGGTCGCGTCGCGCGAGACACTGCCCGCAGCGCTCGCGGACGGCTTCGACGTTGATCCCCTCGTAGCTCGACGTCGGGAAGCCGGTGTAGATCCAGAGAAACGCGCAGACGTTGCTCGAAACCCCTCCACTCCGCAGCTGTCGGATGCCGCTCTCGTCGATGAGGACGATCTCGCCCGGCTCGAGGTATTTTTCGACGGTGAAATCGAGGTTCGCGAATGCGCTCGTCTCCGACGCGATGGCCCATGCGCCGTCGCGCCGCGCGACGGCGAGGGACGAATACCCCATGCGGTCACGCGCCGCGTAAATGCCGTCCTCATGCAACAGCAGCAGGGAGCATGAACCGTCGATCGATTCGAACAGGTGGTCGATGCCGTCGACGATATCCTTTCCCCGCGTGATGAGCTTCGCCGCGAGCTCGGTGAGGTTGACGAGCCGATTGCCGCCGACCTCGCTGAACGAAAGCCCCTTCGAGAGCAGATCGTCGACGAGTTCCCGCGCGTTGTCGATGTAGCCGTCCGTCGCGATGCAGAAGGGACCGAAGCTCGATCTCAAATAGATGGGCTGCTCGTCGAGCGCGCTGATCACGCCGATGCCCTTCGATCCGCGCAGGCGCTCGCGGTCCTCGTAGAATTTCGATTTGAACTGGCTCTGCCCGATATTGTGGATCTGGCGCGTGAAATCGTCTCCCAGCACGGCGACGCCGCCGAACTGTGTTCCCAGATGCGAGTGATAATCGGTTCCGTAGAACAGAACATCGGAGCATTCATTCCTGGAAACAACTCCAAAAAGCCCGCTCACGATGTACCTCCAATTTCCCGGAATATGATACTGGGTTGCCCGACCAAAGAAGTATATGCACATGATATCTGTTCCTCCGAAATTTCTCAACGATAAATAATGCTTGTTCAATCGAAAAATGAGCCTTTAGAGTGAGGGAGGACCAAGGAGGGATTTCCATGCCGGAAAAGTCGGGAGCGTCCGGGTTCGTGCCCCGGCGCACGATCTATATCGTTCTCTTCCTGTTATGCCTCGCCGCGTACCGGGGCATCCTCGACAACCGGCTCTTCAACGACGACTTCTCCTGGCTCAAGGCGGCCCGGCACGACATGACTCCGGCCAATCTCATCGCCTTCCGGGTCGTCGATTTCTTCCGGCCGCTCGTGAATCTCTCTTTCTATATAATGGAAAAGGCCTCGCCGGGGAACGTTCCCCTGCACTATGCTTTCAACCTGGCCCTCCATTTTCTTTGCGCGACGCTCGTTTTCCAGCTGATTTTGAAACTCCTCGGAAGCGAGCGCCTCGCCGCCGCGGCCGCCGTTCTCTTCGCCGTCACGAGCGTCCACTCGGCGGCCGTCATGTGGATCAGCGCGCGGACCACGCTGCTCGCCGCGTGCTTCCTGCTCGCCTCGCTCAACGTCCTTCTCGCCCGAGCGGGAAAGGCGCCGCTTCGCCTCGCCGTCTCGGTCGCGCTTTACGTCCTCGCCCTCGCCTCGAAGGAGGAAGCGATCGCGGGATTGCTCCTCGTGGCGCTCCTGTTCGCGCTTAAGAGAAAGGGCGCCACCTCCGGAAGCCCCGACAGGAACGCCTTCGCCGCATTCGCCGTCGTCTCGATCGCGTATCTCGTCCTGCGACAGGCGTTTATGGGAGGATTTTTCCAGGAGAATTGGGGGCTCGGAACGCACGCTCCGAGAAACGTCGCCGGCGGCTTTCTCTTCCAGCTCTACCCGTGGCCGTTATTCTCGCTCTTCTATCCGAAAGGGAACTACATCCCGGAGCCGTCGACCTCTCTCGGCCCCGAGCTCGCCGCGATTCCGGTCGCTCTCGCGCTCGTCGCCGCCGGCTATGCTTCAAGGAAATCGTACGCGATGAATCTCGCCGTCGGCTGGTCGCTCCTCGCTCTTCTTCCGGTTTCCTTCTTCCGGTACCGTTTCTTCTCGACGGTTTCCATCAGCCAGGACCGCTACTATTACCTGTCGTCGGTCGGGACGGCCCTCATCATCGCTCTTCTTCTCTCGATGCTCTGGAAGGAGCGTTCGCGCGCGCGGCAAGCGGCGGCGATCGCGCTCTTCGCCGTTCTGTGCGCGGGCTTCCTGGTCAGGGACGCGCGGCTCGAGAGAAAATGGAACGATTTCACGAGAATGTACCGCGAGGTCGTCACGGCGATCGTCGAGGAGAGCGACGCGTTCACCGGCTTCACGAAGCTCGCCGTCGAGGGCTCGCCGCTGGCCTTTCCCTATCTCGCCGACGCGATCGCGCTCGAACGGCCCGGGCGGACGGCGTTCGAGGTGACGG
>JBAZPL010000232.1:0-3554 GCA_041648155.1 Candidatus Krumholzibacteriia bacterium | reverse complement strand
CGACGCGGGCAGGTTCGCGTTCCATCAGATTCCCTCAGGTCTACTCTATACGCACGTCACGGCGATCCTCGGAAACGGAATGGTCATCGATCCCCAGGCGTTCCTCTCGGAGCTCCAGGATCTCGTCGCGAGGGGTGTCGACGTGAACGGGCGCATCCATATCAGCTCCGCAGCCCAGATCGTGATGCCGTACCATCGAATGCTCGATAATCTCCTCGAGGCCGATCTCAAGAAGGAGAGCATCGGGAGCACCGGGAAGGGGATCGGCCCCGCGTACGCCGACAAATACCTGCGGAGAGGGCTCCGCATGGGAGTGTTTCTCCATGACAAGGAGGAGCTCTTCGATATCGTCAAGGCGAAGGTGAACGACGCGAACAAGCTGCTCGTTCTGTTCGCTGCACCGCCGCTTTCAGCCGAGAAGATCGCGAGCGATTTCGCGAATATGCGGGACCGCCTCGCCGGTCTCGTCGTCGATACGCAGGCGCTCGTGCACGATCTGAAGGCGCAGGGAAAACGCATTCTCCTCGAAGGCGCGCAGGGAACGCTCCTCGATATCGATCACGGCACGTATCCCTTCGTCACGTCGAGCTCGTGCACCGTGGGCGGCGCCGTGACGGGAACGGGACTCGCTCCGCGCGATATCGGCAGAGTGATCGGCATCTTCAAGGCGTATCTCACGCGTGTCGGGAACGGCCCGATGCCGAGCGAGCTCACCGGGGATTCGGGAAACGAGCTGCGGGAGCGGGGGCATGAATACGGCACGACGACGGGACGTCCCCGGCGATGCGGATGGTTCGACGTCGTGGGGGGGCGCTACTCGGTGCTCCTCAACGGCTACGACGAAATCGTGGTCACGAAGCTCGACGTCATCTCGGGGATGGCGCAGGTGAAGCTGTGCGTCGCGTACGAGCTCGACGGAAAGAGGATCACGAGCTTTCCCCAGAACACGGAGGATCTTGCAAAGTGCACCCCGGTCTACGAGGAGATGCCGGGCTGGGGTGCGGAAGAGATCAAGGTCGATTCGTACGACGCGCTTCCCGCGAACGCGCGGAGTTTCATCGAGCGGATCGAGAAGGGAATCGGCGCGCGTGTTTCGTTCATATCGACCGGCGCCGCGAGGGAAGAGACCATCGTCCGGGACGGGGTCTATTCGTTTGACAGAACGTGACGAAATCGCTATCTTGCGTGGCCTTGTGATGGATCGTGCGGTGGGGTGGGGCTTCGACAAACTTCGCAATCAATGGGCCGCTAGCTCAGGTGGTTAGAGCACCTGCCTTTTAAGCAGGGGGTCCCGGGTTCGAGTCCCGGGCGGCTCACTTATCATTTCATTCGACAATCCGACTTTATGCCGCTATTGCCGTGAGCCCATCACCGTTCTCCGATCTGATGTAGCTCGGCATCCCACGTTATACGACCCGCCGTGCCGGGGCGATGCTCGCAAAGGGAACTGCATCTCTCGCAATTTGTCATCCAACTGATTTGCCTTCTCCGTCATCAGTCGAGCTAGTGTGCTGTTATGTAAGGAGTTGCATTGACGCCGCATCGCGTGTTCAAGGGCATGAGATATGCGGTAGCTACTATGGTTCGCTTTTCAAAGGGGATATCAGGCGTCAGGGATTCTGCCGATAGAGAGAGCATTTGCTCGATGGAGGTAATAAGGTGAAAGTCTTGGTCAGAGTGTATGCAGTGGTGTTCGTCTTATCCATGATAGTGTCGATAGGAGCAACAGCAGAACCCTCCAAAATCAACAAGTCGATTTATGGGTTCTACCTTGGAGAATCCAAACAGTCATTGCTTCAGCGCGCAAAGAGAGAGGGGATTGCGTATAATCCGAAGGGCAAGATCTCCAGCGAGCTATTTCCCGATAGTTATATATTCAATCGCTCGTTGGATAAGTCAAAACTGGTAGAATACGCATTGGTATCTTTCTACAAGGATTATGTAGGGCAGGTAAGCATACATCTCGTTGACAACTCGGAGAAACAATTCATGCAGGCGGCTCAGGGCCTCGATCAGAGTTGGAATTCATTCCCTGGATATAGCGGGCAAGCCTTCGGCCCGATGTATATAATTACCGTTCCAGAAGTACTCATCACTTTGGTCAAGGCCAAGGCCAAGACTCAAACATACATTTCGTACGTTCATAGAGGAATGATGAGAACGATGAATGAAGAGAAAAACAGGACCATAGTGAAGAAATAATAGTAGGAATTTGCATCGCGACCAATATTCATGGGGAATGTCCGGGACTCTGCACATCTTGACAACCAATCGATTCTCCAATAGGATCGCGAACACGGGTTGATGATACCGCGCCGCGTCTGGGTCGAAGGATGCAAGACGCCGGCGCTCATCGTTCAGAGGTTTCCCGTAGTGCTGTTCCGATGAACCGACGCCATCTCCCATTCTGGCTGCTCACCGCCGCGATATTCTGCGGGCTCACGCTGCCCAGACTCCTCACCGAGGAGATGTTCCTCGATGGGATGATTTACGCGGCTATCTCAAGGAATCTGGCGTTTGGGTATGGCAGCTTGTGGAAACCGTATTTCAGCGAAACGCTCTTCGCGGGGTTCTTTGCCGACCATCCGCCGCTGGTATTCTGGATCCAGTCGATGTTCTTTCGCGTTCTGGGCGACCACTTTCTCGTAGAGGCGCTGTACTCCTTTACGACCGCCGTTTGTGCGGCGGCCCTCATCGTCGCATTGTGGAGACAGCTGACGGTCGGGCACCGCGAGTTGTCGAAGCTTTCCTGGCTCGGCGTTTTCTTTTGGGCTACCGTTCCGCAAGTGTGTTGGTCGTACTCCAATAACATGCTTGAAAACACATTGACCGTCTTCATGCTGGGGGCGGTATTCCTGTTGATAAAGGGTCTCACGGATGGACGCAGGAGAACTCTCTACGTTGTTCTCTCCGGCATCGCCATCTGTCTTGGTGTGCTGAGCAAAGGCCCTTTGGCGTTTTTCCCGCTCACGGTGATCGGTCTCTATTGGCTCATAGTGAGAAGGATCACATTCAGGGCTGCGCTGGGGTACTCATTCCTGCTCCTGATCATTATCGGTGCAGTGTTCGCAATGCTCTGGTCTATCGACGACGCGAGGGCCAATATCTCTCGATACATCGAGGTTCAGTTCATGCCCAGCATACAGGGGCACAGGACGGCGGTGGGCTCTCGTTTTGGCATCGTCAAGGATCTGGTTGCCGAGCTGGCGATAATGATGATCTTCTGCGCCGCCGTTTTCGCAATCGGAAAGGTCCGGCGGGTCGCGCGAAAGCCGGCCGACGGTCCGTGGCGGCATGGGCTTCTTATGATCGCTCTTGGAGCGGCGGGTTCGCTCCCGCTCATAGCGAGCCCGCGGCAAAACGCTTTCTACATGATCCCTGCGTTTCCATTTTTTTCCATCGGCTTTGCTCTTCTCGTCTCGCCGGTAGTTTCCGCGTTCGTTGAAAAAATTCGGGTTGAATCCCGGGGGTTCCGTAATTTTGTCTTTGTGAGCGGCGCGATGCTCGCCATCGTCTTGGCGCTATCGCTTGCCAAAACAGGGGAACTGGAACCG
>JBAZPL010000231.1:0-3558 GCA_041648155.1 Candidatus Krumholzibacteriia bacterium | reverse complement strand
TCACCGTCATCGGGAAGGTCGTCATCATCACGATCATGCTTCTCGGGAGGGTGGGTCTCCTGACCGTCGCATATGTCGTCACGAGCAGGCGCGTCGTTGCGTCCTACCGGTATGCAGAAGAAAAGGTCATGATCGGATAATTCGCCACGGGCCGAAAGGAAAGGGAAGGAGCCATGAGCAAGAAATACGCGACGATCGGGCTCGGCAACTTCGGGTTCAACGTCACGAAAACGCTTTTCGAGGAAGGGCACGACGTGGTGGCGGTCGACCTCGACGAGGATGCCACGCAGCGCGTCCAGCCATACTGCACCCAGGCGATAGTCGCCGACGCGACACAGAAGGAGACGATCAGGGGGCTCGGACTCGAGGAGATGGACGCGGTCATCGTGAGTATGGGGGGCAACGAGAGCGCCGCCACCCTCATTACGCTCTATCTCAAGGAATTCGGCGTGAAACGGATCGTCGTCAAGGCGTCGAACGAGGACCACGGGAAAATATTGAGCAAGGTCGGCGCGTCGGATGTCATCTATCCCGAAAAGGACATGGCGATCAAGGTCGCGCGCAGTCTCTCGACGCCCGACGTTCTCGATTACATACCGATGTCGGGGGATTATCTCATAGCCGAGATCGCCCCGCTCGATGCGTTCGTCGGGAAATCGCTGGCCGAACTGCAGCTTCGTTCCCGGTACGGGATCACGGTGATCGGAATCAAGGAGCTCGTCCCCGAGAACTTCATTCTCGTCCCGCCGGCGAGCTTCGTCATCAAACACAGCGATATCCTGATCGTGATCGGCAAACGCGTCGACATTCAGAAAATCAAGACGCTCAAGGAAAAACGGTAGCGCGCTCACCCTGAGCGGGGCGGCGCGGGAAGGAGATCGACATGAAACGGTTTACGGGAGCGGCGGCTTTTCTCGCGTTTGTTCTTCTTCTTGCGGCGCACGGCGCCTCGGCGGGGATCGGCGTGCGGGTGAACGGAGCCTTGAGCTACGTTTCCTACGGCGACTTCAACGACGCGGCGGATTACGCGAACACGGAAGGGCTCCGGGCCTCGGGAGCCACAGGCGAGGTCGGCGCGATCCATTGGATTCCCGAATTCGGCGGGGAGGTTATCATTCCCGTCATTCCCCGTCTGAGCGTCGGCGTGGGAGGCGGAATCGTTTTCGGAAAATCCAGCTACGTCCTGCAGACCAGCCTCGGCGCCTATTCGTACGAGCACGCGATGAAAGCCTATCCCGTGACGGCAACCGCGTACGTGGACCTTCCGATGCTGCCGTTCGCGAGACCGTACTTCTATCTCGGGGTGGGCGCCTATCGCGCGAAACTGACGTTTGAAGAAAGCACGAGCGGGACCTCGACGGACGAAGCGAGCGCAGAGCTCCAAAAATGGGGATTCGGTCTTCACGGGGGCGCGGGGCTTTCCTTCGATATTGTCCCCACGTTGCAGTTCGATCTCGGCCTGAAGTGGCGTCGGGCTATCGTGAAGGGATTCGAGGGAACTCGCCGGAATCCGGACGGGAGCTCAACGGATGTCTTTCTCGCTTCCTATACGGACACGGACGGCAACCTGAATTTCGCGCCCGAGTCGACGGCCGACAAGGGTGTTTTCGGCGAAGGTTCGGTGGATCTGAGCGGCTTTGCGTTCATGCTCGGTTTCACCGTTTCTTTCTGAGGTGAGGAATGGACCTGAGGCGATTTCCGCGGACCTTCTGGGCGGCCAATACGATCGAGCTCTTCGAACGGATCGCGTACTACGGGATGAACATCATCCTCGCGATCTATCTCGCGCGGCGCGTCGGGTTCGACACCGCGTCCGCGGTGACGATAACGGGATTCTTTATTTCGTCTCTCTATCTCCTGCCTATCCCCGCAGGTGCCATCTCGGACAAGATAGGTTTTCGTAAAGGACTCCTCATCGCCTTTTCGCTTCTCGCCCTGGGGTACGGAGCGCTCGGGGCGTTTCCCGCGAAAGGGACGGTTCTCTTCTCGCTCGCCCTCATCGCCGTCGGCGGGGCGTTCGTGAAGCCGGTAATCTCGGGCACGATCAAGAAGACCTCGCCGGGAGATCTTTCCAAGATCGGATTCTCCATCTTCTACATGATGGTCAACGTCGGCGGATTCACGGGGAAGATCGTTGCCAAGGCGCTCAGGCAGGATCTCGGCAGCCGGCTCTCGCAGTCGAACTACGCGGCGCTGCAGGACTGGGTTCGCCTGCACGTGCCTCCCTTCTCCGTGACGGAGGAGATCGCCTCGCGGGCTGCGGCGCAGAATCCGCCGATGTCACCCGAATCCTTCGTCGAGATGCTGAAATGGCAGGGTTTCGGGATGCAGGTCATCTGTTTCTTCTCGATGGCGGTTGCGCTCGTCGCGCTCCTGTTCGCCGCGTTCGTGTACCGTGAGCCCGACCGATCCGGCGAACCGGTTCGTTCGACGAAGCAGACCTTCGCCGATATGTTCCGTCTGCTCTTCGACGGAAAGTTCATGGCGTTCATCCTTATCTTCGCCGGTTTTGACCTGATGTTCTGGCAGCTCTACCTCTCCGTGCCGCTGTACATCGTCCGGCATATCTCGGAACGCGCGCCGATGGAGTGGATCATCGCCATCAATCCGGGGATGATCATTCTCTTCCAGATGCCGGTAGCCTGGGCGGTGCGGAAGATGAAGCCGATCGGGGCCATGGCGCTCGGCATGGGGATTTCGACATTCGCCATGATCCTGCTCGGGCTCATGCCGACGCTCGGGGGCGTGTGCCTTTCGATCGCGATCTTCGCTCTCGGCGAGATGACCTTCGCTCCGCGGTTTCTCGATTATGTCTCGGGAATGGCGCCGAAGGGCAAGGTCGGTCTCTACCTCGGCTATTCATACCTGCGGAGTTTCATCGCGAACGCGGCGGGGGCGGCTCTGACCGGTAAGCTCGTCGAGCGGTACGTGCCCGAGACGGGCGTACGGGAGCCGTATAAGATGTGGTTCACGTTCGCCGCGATCGGGGCCATCTCGCTCATCGCGCTCTTTGCGTACCAGCGGTTCGTCGCGAGCCGGGCCGCGGGGGAGGAGGGGACCTCCTCGTAGCCATGGCTCACGCTCATCTGACGGCGCTCGACGTGCTCATCATCGCGGGATATCTCGTCTTTTCCTTTGGCATCGGCATCGTACTGAGGAAGCGGGCGACGCGGAACACGGAGGAGTACTTCGTCTCGGGCCGCTCGCTCCCCTGGTGGCTGATCGGGACATCGATGGTCGCGACCACCTTCGCCGCCGACACCCCTCTCGTCGTATCGGGTCTCGTCGCGAAAGGGGGGATATGGCAGAACTGGCTCTGGTGGCAGTGGGGGATCGGCGGGATAGTGACGGTATTCCTCTTTTCCCACTTGTGGCACCGGGCGCAGATCACGACCGACGCCGAATTCGTCGAGCTCCGCTACGACGGAAAGTCGGCCGCCGTTCTGCGGTGTTACCGGGCGATCTGGTTCGGCATTCTGCAAAACGTGCTCATCATCGCCTGGGTCATGCGGGCGATGGTGAAGATTATCGTCGTCATCATGGGGTGGGACGAGACGA
>JBAZPL010000230.1:0-3599 GCA_041648155.1 Candidatus Krumholzibacteriia bacterium | reverse complement strand
CAGGCAGCCGAACGAGGCCCAGGCCGAGCGGACGATCATCTGATTCCGCCCCCCCTGTGCCATTGACAAATACGCTCAATTAATATAATCTCCAAAGCCTTAAGACGTTGCGTCACCGCGGGCGGGCAGGGTCCCGTCCGCTTCGAAGGCGAGGCCCGAATGAACGGCTTTGAACGGGGCACAATTCAGCTCTACACCGGCGACGGAAAGGGCAAGACGACCGCGGCCCTCGGCGCCGCGCTGCGCGCGGTGGGGCACGGGAAACGGGTCGCGATGATACAGTTCATGAAGGGTAGGCTCTATGGGGAGCTCGAAGCCGCAAAGAGGCTCGAGGGCTTCACGATCGAGCAGCATGGGCGGGACGAGTTCGTCGATTCCGCCAATCCCGATCCGATCGACCGGGAGCTCGCGACGGGGGGGTGGCGGCGCGCCGGGGAGCTCGTGCGGGAGGAGGGGCTCGATATGCTCATCCTCGACGAGATAAACATCGCGGTGGCCTACGGGCTCGTCGATCTCGCGGCGGTGCTCGCGTTCATGCGGGCGAAGCCGGAACGCCTCGAGCTCATTCTCACGGGACGCTACGCTCCCCGGGAGATGATGGATCTCGCCGACACGGTGACCGAGATGAAGGAGATTCGCCACCATTACAACCGCGGCGTCGCCGCGCGGAAGGGCATCGAGTACTGAGGTAGAATGGGACGCGATTATGATATCGCCGGACTTCTCGAAGGTTTCGCGAAAGGGTCCGTAGCCTCGGCCGCTCGGCTCATCACGATCATCGAGGATGGAGACGCCGCGGCGGAAACGGTCATGGACGGCGTGTTCCCGCTCGCGAAGGGCGCGTACCGGGTCGGTTTCACCGGGCCTCCCGGCGCGGGCAAGAGCAGCCTCGTATATCTTCTGGCGCGCCTCTTTCGGAGCAAGGGGAGAAAGCTCGGGATCATCGCCGTCGATCCGACGAGCCCGTTCAGCGGCGGCGCGCTGCTCGGGGACCGGATCCGCATGCAGAAGCTGTCCGACGATCCCGGGGTCTTCGTCCGGAGCCTCGCGAGCAGGGGAAGCCTCGGCGGGATATCGAACTGCACCGATGAGGTCGCCGATCTCCTCGACGCCTTCGGCAAGGATCTCGTGTTCATCGAAACGGTCGGCGTCGGCCAGTCGGAGCTGGAGATAGCGGAGAAGGCGCACACTGTCGTCGTCATTCTCGTGCCGGAATCGGGGGACGGGGTCCAGGCGATGAAGGCGGGGCTCATGGAGATCGGTGATATCTTCGTTATGAACAAGGCCGATCACCGCGACGCGATCGGCGCGGCGCGCGTGATCGAGGAGTCACTGAGGATCAAGGAGCTCGCCCCCGGATCGTGGACGCCTCAGGTCGTTCTCGCCTCGGCGCTCAAGGGGAAAGGGATCGACGAGATCGCCGAGCGGATCGAAGAGCATCGCCGGTATCTCGAGGAGCACGGCCTGTTCGAGGCGAAGCGAAGACGCGTGCTTCATTCGCGCGTTCGCGACGCGTTCATGGAGCGAATGGAAAAGCGTATTTGGGACAATTCGAATATCAGGAGCATGATCGAGGCCAAAATGGAGGAAGTGTACGCGGGGCGCGTGTCCCCCTCGCGGCTTGTCCGGGAGCTCGAGGAGCTATTCGCGGGAACGATAAACATGTAGCCGGACGCGACTCCGAAGAGAAGCGATTGGAGTTCGAATGAAGAAAAAAAAGGCATCGGGGATGGAGGAAGCGAAAGCGCGCTGGGAGCGCGCCTACGCGGGGGAGCCGCTCCAGGAAATCGATTTCACGACGGTTTCAGCGGAACCGGTCAAGTCGCTCTACACGGAGGAGGACGCCGCCGGGTTCGATTATGCGGGCGACCTCGGATTCCCCGGCGAGTATCCCTTCACGCGGGGCGTCTATCCGACCATGTACCGGGGGCGTTTCTGGACGATGCGGCAGTTTTCCGGGTTCGGAACCCCGCGCGATACGAACCGGCGCTACCATTACCTCCTCGATCACGGCCAGACGGGTCTGAGCGTCGCATTCGACATGCCCACGATTATGGGCTACGACTCCGACCATCCACGCGCCGAGGGGGAAGTGGGACGATGCGGGGTCGCGATCGATTCGCTCCGCGACATGGAGATCCTGTTCGACGGGATCGATCCCTCGAAGATCACGACCTCGATGACGATCAACGCCCCCGCCTCGATACTCCTCGCCTTCTACCTGTGCGCGGGCGAGAAGAAAGGCGCTCGTTTCGACGAGATGGGGGGGACGATACAGAACGACATTCTCAAGGAATACATCGCGCAGAAGTCGTGGATTTTTCCTCCGGAGCCGTCGATGCGGCTCATCACCGATATTCTCGCGTTCTGCGCCGACCACGTTCCGAAATGGAATTCGATCAGCATCAGCGGCTATCATATCAGGGAAGCCGGTTCGACCGCCGTCCAGGAGCTCGCGTTCACCCTCGCGGACGGATTCGCCTACGTCGAGGCCGGCATCAAGGCGGGGCTCGACGTCGACGTGTTCGCCCCCCGGCTCTCCTTCTTCTTCAACGCGCATCTCGATTTCTTCGAGGAAATCGCGAAGTATCGCGCGGCGCGGCGCATCTGGGCGAAAAGGATGCGCGGGAAATACGGGGCGAAGGATCCCCGCTCGTGGCTGTGCCGTTTTCACACCCAGACGGCGGGGTGCACCCTGACCGCGCAGCAGCCGGAGAACAACATCGTTCGCACGGCGTTCCAGGCGCTCTCGGCCGTTCTCGGCGGTACGCAATCCCTCCATACGAATTCGATGGATGAAACGCTCGCGCTTCCCTCGGAGAAGGCGGTCCGCATCGCGCTCCGCACGCAGCAGGTCATCGCGCACGAGACGGGAGTGATCAATACGATCGATCCGCTCGCCGGGAGCTACTTCATCGAGGCGAAGACGCGGGAGATGGAGGAGCAGGCGGAGGAGTATTTCAGGAAGGTCGACGAGCTCGGCGGCGTCGTCAAGGCGATCGAGGCGGGATTCTTCCAGCGGGAGATCGGGCGTTCCGCGTATGAATACCAGAAGGCGGTCGAACGGGAGCAGAAGATCGTCGTCGGCGTGAACCGGTTCCAGGTCGAGGGGGAGAAGATCGAGATCCCCCTTCTCAAGATCGATCCGGAAGTCGAGATCGAACAGCGGAACGCGGTGCGCAAGGTCCGCGCCGACCGCGACAACGACAAGGCCGCGCGGGAGCTCGCGCGGCTCCCTCAGGCGGCGCGGAGCACGGATAATCTGATGAATGTGATCCTCGACTGCGCGCGCTGCTACTGCTCGGAGGGAGAGATCATCGCCGCGCTCAAGGAAGTTTTCGGCGAATATCAGGAACCCGCCGTATTCTGACCTTTACACGTTGGATCGTTGACAGGGGGTGCTGCAATGGCACGAAAGATCAGGGTGCTCATCGCCAAACCGGGGCTCGACGGCCATGACCGGGGCGCCAAGGTCGTGGCGAACGCGCTCAGGGACGCCGGCATGGAAGTGATCTACACCGGGCTTCACCAGACTCCCGAGATGATCGCGGAGTCCGCGATCCAGGAGGACGTCGACGTCGTGGGCATGAGCATTCTCT
>JBAZPL010000229.1:0-3640 GCA_041648155.1 Candidatus Krumholzibacteriia bacterium | reverse complement strand
ACTTCGCTCAGCGGAGTGCAACGCGAGATGCGCTTCGCCGTGCCGGCCCAAATCGCAGGGGCCGTTATCGGCCTTGGACTTTGGCTGACCGGCCTTTTCATTACGGGAGGTTCGGGAACATGAGATACCTCGAGAAGGCGGTGTCTCTCGAGTTCGACGAAAAGCTGTGCAATGGCTGCGGAATGTGCGTCGCGGTTTGCCCGCATGCCGTATTTAGGATGGAGAACAAACGAGCGATCCTCGTCGATCGCGGCGCCTGCATGGAGTGCGGTGCCTGCGCAAGAAACTGCGAACAGGGAGCCATTCGAGTGCGGGCCGGAACCGGCTGCGCGGCCGCCGTACTGTCGGGCATGCTGTCCGGAGGCGAGCCGACATGCGGCTGCTCGGGGGATAAGTCGAAATGTTCTTGAGAGAGAATCGGAGGAATCTGAATGAGCGCCGAATCGATACCGATTCACTATGTGTCCACGCTCGATGAAGCGCGGCGCCTTGTGGCAGGCCGCCGGGACTTCTGGGTTTCGAACTGCGGCTGCAGGGAAGGACGGGGCGGTTGCAAACGGACCCGCATGGACATCTGCCTCCTGTTCGAAGACATACCTCCGACCGGATCGGGGAAGAGAGTGGCGACAATGAAGGACGTGGAAGAGATCCTTCGGCTCGCCGAATCTTCGCAGCTCGTTCCGCGGCCATTTCGAAACGATGACCGGACGGCGGCGGCCGGCATCTGCTTCTGCTGCGACGATTGCTGCAGCTACTTCCTCGATCCCGCGGAGAAGTGCGATAAGGGCGCTTCCATCGAGCGGACGGATCTCGAGTTGTGCACGCAGTGCGGAGCGTGCGTCGACGTGTGTCATTTCGGAGCGCGGGCGATGGCCGAAGGTGAGCTCGCGATCGACCGGGACAAGTGCTACGGCTGTGGTGTGTGCGCGGGCGTATGCCCGGTGGACTGTATCGAGATGATTGATCGAGAGGGTCAAAGCTGAGGACGTCTTGAACCCTGGCAGCCGATACGAACGCATCTATACGGTCATCCGACGCATCCCGAAAGGGCGCGTCGCTACCTATGGACAGATCGCCGATCTCGCGGGCATGCCGGGACACGCCCGCCAGGTTGGTTACGCCCTGTATGCCCTGCCCGAACAATCGACGGTGCCGTGGCACCGTGTGGTCAACGCGCAGGGCCGGCTCAGTCTCGGCAGGGTGATTCCCGAAGGGGACGTGGAGCAGCGCATCAGGCTCGAGATCGAGGGCGTGGTATTCAACGCGGACGAAAAAATCGCCTTGGAGCGCTTTCAATGGCATCCCCCGCGAAAGAAGCGCATGCTCGGAGGACAAGCCGCACCGGGAAAAATCGCTTGATTTCGCGCCCCGTTCTCTGCTACATACAAGGGAACTTTTCCTGAAGTTTCCAGCATTCTAAGAACGCACAATCGAAAGCCGCAGGGTGGTATGAACAAAATTCTCGAGAAGGAATTCATTACGCCGTTCGTCTTCCGCATGAGGGTGGAGGCCCCCGAAATCGCGAAGAAACGCAAGGCGGGGCAATTCATCATTCTCCGCACATGCGACGCGGGGGAACGCATACCGCTCACTATCGCCGACGGGAACGCCGACGAGGGCTGGATCGAGCTCGTCGTGCAGGTCGTCGGGAAAACGACGAAGCAGCTCTCGACGCTCGAGCCGGGCCAGGAGATCTGCGATCTCGCGGGACCCCTCGGGAAGCCCACGCACATCGAGCTCTTCGGCACGGTCGTGATCGTCGGCGGCGGGATCGGCATCGCGCCGTCGCACCCGATCGCCCAGGCGCTCAAGAAGGCGGGGAACCAGGTGATCTCGATCCTCGGCGGCCGCACGAAGGACCTCGTCATCATGGAAGAGAAGATGCAGAGGACGAGCGACCGCGTCATCATCACGACCGACGACGGATCCTACGGGATGAAGGGGCTCGTGACCGACGCGATCCAGAAGCTGATCGACGAGGGAGTCAAGATCAACCTCGTCGTCGCGATCGGCCCGCCCATCATGATGAAGTTCGTGAGCCTGCTTACGAAGAAACACGATATCCCGACCCTCGTGAGCCTCAACACAATCATGGTGGACGGCACGGGGATGTGCGGCGCCTGCCGCGTCACGGTCGGCGACGCGACGAAGTTCGTCTGTGTCGACGGACCGGAGTTCGACGGGCACAAGGTCGATTTCGACGAGATGCTGAAGCGCCTCAGGGCGTACGAATCGGACGAGAAGATATCCAGGGAAATGCACGAAAAGCACGACTGCCGGTATAAGTAAGGAGGCAGCGGCCTCCGGGCCGCGTGAGACGATGGAAGCGAAAAAGCTCACGACGAAAGAGAAGCTTCAGATCCCGCCGGCAATTATGCCGCAGCAGGACGCCCACGAACGCATCCACAACGTGAACGAAGTGCCGCTCGGCTACACGGTCGAGATGGCGCAGACGGAAGCGCAGCGCTGCCTCCAGTGCAAGAACGCGCCGTGCGTCAAGGGGTGCCCGGTCGAAATCGACATCCCCGCTTTCATCAATTCGATCCTCGAGGACAAGAACCGCGAATCGATCAACACGATCAAGTTGACGAACATTCTCCCCGCCGTGTGCGGCCGAGTCTGCCCCCAGGAAGAGCAGTGCCAGAAAACGTGCGTCGTGGGGAAGAGCAACAAGGACGTGGCGAAGGCTGTCCAGATCGGCAAGCTCGAGCGTTTCGCCGCCGATTGGGAGATGGAGCAGGGAGAGGCCGAGGTGCCGGTCATCAAGGCGTCGACCGGCAAAAGGGTGGCCGTCGTCGGCTCGGGCCCAGCGGGGCTCACCGTCGCCGCGGACACGTGCCGCGAGGGGCACGACGTGACGATATTCGAGGCGCTTCACAAGCCGGGGGGCGTGCTCATCTACGGGATCCCCGAGTTCCGTCTCCCGAAGCGCATCGTCATGCGCGAGGTCAAGAATCTTCAGAAAATGGGAGTCACGCTCCGCACGAACTACGTCGTGGGCAAGCTCTCCACGATCGACGAGCTCTTCGACGAGGGCTTCGACGCCGTGTTCGTCGCCACGGGCGCCGGCCTTCCGCTCTTCATGCATATCCCCGGCGAGAACCTGAACGGCGTCTACTCGGCGAACGAGTACCTCACCCGTGCGAATCTCATGCAGGCCTATTCGTTCCCCAAGACCGACACGCCGATCGCGCGCGCGAAGAACGTCGCCGTCTTCGGCGGCGGGAACGTCGCGATGGACTCGGCGCGCACCGCGCTGCGTCTCGGCGCGGAGAACGTGTACCTCGTCTATCGCCGCTCGAAGAAGGAGATGCCCGCCCGAGTCGAAGAGGTGGAGCATGCCGAGGAGGAGGGCGTTCAGATGATGCTCCTCCAGAACCCCGTGAGCATCATCGGCGACCAGAACGGCTGGGTAAAGGAAATCGAGTGCCTCAAGATGGAGCTCGGCGAGCCCGACGAGTCCGGCCGCCGCCGCCCGATGGCGGTCAAGGGAAGCGAATTCCGGATCCAGGTGGACGTCGTCATCGTGGCGATCGGCAACGCCTCGAACCCGCTCGTCCCGTCGACCACCCCCGACCTCGCGGTGAACAAGTGGGGGAACGTCGTCGCCGCCGAGGAGACGCTCAAGACGAGCAAGAAG
>JBAZPL010000228.1:0-3650 GCA_041648155.1 Candidatus Krumholzibacteriia bacterium | reverse complement strand
CAATGAGTCGTCGGAGCAGATCGAGATCGCCTACAATGCGAAGATACAACAGGCGACGGGCGAGGACTGGAAAGACGTCGCAGTGCTTCTCTCGACCGCGGAGCCGCAGGTTGGGGCCGCGCCGCCCGCGCTTCTTCCCATCACCGTGGCGCTTTACGAGGGGGCGAGCGCTTTTACCGGATCGGTGCTCGATGCTCGCACGGGCAGACCGCTCGCCTATGCGAACGTCGTGCTCGTGGGCACGAAACTCGGCGCTATGACCCAGTCGGACGGCACCTATCGGATTGTCAACGTGCCCGCCGGAGCGTATGAAGTGAAGGCCATGATGATGGGCTATCGGGCGTCGGTACGGAGGGGAGTGCTCGTATCTCCCGGAAGAGATGTATATGCGAATTTCGCGCTTGAAGAGACGACAGCAGGCAGAACTCAAGAGATCGTTGTAGAAGCCGAGTCGTCGGTGAGTGCCGTGGCATTGAAATCGGGTATCGTGAGGACGGGAGGCGAACTGCACGTGCGCGGCGGCAGAAGTCCAGAGATGCAACGACAAATAGACGGAGCTCTTTCGGCAGGGGCAGAAGTTCCTCCCCCTCCCGAAACACCCTCACCGCTCTATTTCGAGCAGGCGGGAATAGCATCGGGCGAGTTCACGGCGAATCTCCAGATAAAAATGCCGCTGGATCTGGAAAGCGGCGCCGAGCCGAAGCGCGCCCTTATCGTGCGGGAGCGGCTCGGCGGCACGGTGTCGCGCCACGCCGTACCGAGCCTTTCCGAGCGCGTATTCCTCGAGGGAACGTTCAAGAACTCTCTCGCCGTACCGCTCCTTCCCGGCATCGCCGAGGTGTACATCGAAACAACCCCTCCGGGCGCGTCGAACCTTGTGTCGACCTTCGTTGGACGGGAGGCCATCGTCGGCGTGGCGCCGGAGCAGACCTTTGCCATGCATCTCGGCATCGACCAGAGCATGAAGGTTTCACACAAGCTCGAAAAGAAAGAGTACCTCTCGAAGGCGGGTCGAAAAACGAACAAGGTACGGTATCAGTACCTCATCACGCTCGAGAGCTTCAGGAAGGATTCGAGCACGATCCGCGTCGAGGACCGCATCCCGACCTCCACGAACGCGGATATCAAGGTCACCGATGTCGAGATCGAACCGGTGCCGACCGAGCAGCAGGATAATGGATTGCTCACGTGGAAGGTGCCGCTCGCTCCCGGCGAAATAGTTTCGATCAGGACGGCATATACGATCGCTTTTCCGGCGGATCGGGTCGAGCGGGAGATCATGTTCAGGGAATAGCCGGCGCTGATTCCGCGCAGACTCGTGTCAGCGGCTCTACTCCGCCAGGAACTCTTCGGGCAGGCCTTTCTTTCTCCGCTGCCGCTGCCACAGGTGGAAGAACAGAAAGACAGCGGCGAAACACGCATAGCCGAATGCGAACTTCCCGCCGACGGCCCATCCGTACACCTGGATCGTCTCGTTCCCCACGAACATGTACGAATGAATGACGCCGAAGAAGGCGAGCACGCCCGCCGCGAGCGACCAGAAGGCCGCCTTGAGAAAATCGCGCTCGATGAGAAAGACGCTCACCGCGGCGAGTATCATCGAGGTGAATATGAACCCGCTCTCGAGCGCCGCCATTCCCATGAATCCGTTGATCGGCACTCCCTTCGCGACCTCGGCGCTGATGGTCGTGCCGGCGCCGACGTAGCCGCGCTTGAGAAGGTTCAAGCCCCATGCGGCGAATGCCGGGAAGAGCCCGACGACGACCGCCGGCGCATGAGACTTCGGAGTCGTCTGGTACGCCTGCGCCGCGATGACGACGCCGATCCAGAGCACGATCGCGATTCCCGCCTCCATCGGAACGATCCTGTTGATGAGATTGCCGCAGCCGAAGAGCGCGATCGCGGCGAAGAAAACACCGTTCATTATCGAATAGCCGGTCCTCGCGCCGAGCCCCTTCCAGCCGGGATGGCCGATATAGATCGTCGTCGGGAAGCAGGAGCCGAAGAAGCAGGCGAGCATGCTCCCGAGACCGTTTACGGCGAGCGGGGCGACGGTTTCGTAGCGGTCCCCCGCCGCCTCGGCGCTCTCGAGATTCTGAACCGACCCGATCACGTTGAAGAGCCCCATCGGGATGATGACCGAGAGGTAGCGGTAGATATATTCACTCTTGAATACGCTGAAGAGCTCGAGCCCCGAGAACCGCGGCGCCCTGAACCCGATCTCGACCGCGGCCGTTTTCACCGCCCCCGCGTCCATGACGCCGAGCGCCCACGCGAGGATTGTCCCGGTAGCGACGGCGACGAGCCCTCCGGGAAGCCCGAACGGAAATCGGATCTTCGCGAAATACTGCATGAGTATGATGGCCAGGGGAAGCATCGCGATGAGGGGCTTCTCGAACGTCTGGAACGCGAAATCCATCGAGATGAAGGTGATCGCGATTCCGGCGAGCGTCGAAAGGAGCGCGGCCCGCGGCGTGATCCTCCTCAGGAAGTTGAAAACGAACGCGCCGCCGAACTCGATGATCCCGCTCCCGAGACACGCAAGCATCCCCGCCTTCCACGCGAGATCCCAGCTTCCCGTCTCGCGGAACACGGGCCCCATGATAAAGATGAGGTACGCGAAGAGACTCACCGTGTTGATGCCGTAAGGAAGCGCCGTGACATTGCGGCGCCGCTCGCGCATCGCGAGCCGGTGCGCCTGCCACGAATAGAAGAGGTTGCCGAACACGACGGAGAGTGCCGCGCCCGGCAGCACCCGGCTGTACACGAACTCGGCCGGAATCCCCGCGATGAGCGGGCAGAGGGTCGCGATGAGAATGAATTGTATGAGGTTGTCGATGGCGAGCCCGAAGAAGCCGTCTATATCGCCCTTCACGAACCAGGGGGACTTGAATGTTTCATTCAACGATATCCCTCCTCGTTAGGACCAAGAAAAATATTATCACAGGTTATGGATTGATGGAAAGCCGGCTTTTCACTAGACTGCGGAAGATGGCTATCGTCCATCACGCCCGAACGGTTTCGCGATCAGGGAGGCAGCAATGAACCGGACCTTTTTCATGCGCGCGTTCGCCCTCGCGGCGTCGCTGGCATTCGTGGCGCTCGCGCAATTCTCCTGCGACGAAAACCCTTCCGACAGCTCATCGAATCTCCGCATCCTGGCGTATTCCGGAAACAACCAGACGGAGCGAGTCGGCGCTTCACTCCCCGCGCCGCTCGTCGTCAAGGTGACCGATTTACTCAACAACGCGAAGCCGGGCGTCGCGGTCGAGTTCAGCTCGCACGCGGAACCATTCGCTTCCGTGACCCCGCAGATCGCCACGACGGACGCGAACGGCCTCGCTTCGTGCAGATTCCAGCTCGGCACCAGGGTGGGAACCCAGCACGTATGGGCGACGATTTCTCAGGACAGCACCGTTCTTACCGCGACAGCGGTCGCGGTCGCCTGCGAGGAGGAAGACCCCGAGGGAATCTGCGTATGGCCGTCGAAGCATATTTTCATCGCCACGACGAGCTCGTCCCTCCTGAGCGGCGCGGGGAGCGTCGTCATCGATTTCAATCCCGCCAACGGAGACATCACCAAGGTGCTCGAGACGACGGATCGAATCGATGGCATCTCCTTCTCGCCGCGGGGAGAGCTCTTCGTTTCG
>JBAZPL010000227.1:0-3726 GCA_041648155.1 Candidatus Krumholzibacteriia bacterium | reverse complement strand
ACCGCCGAGTCCGTCGGAGACGGCGTCGGGATATCCCTGGTAGTTGATCGCCGAGCAGAGCTGCACTCCCTGCGACCATACAACAGTGCCGTTCGGCTTCACCCGATTCACGTAGATATCGTAGTTGCCGCTTCGGGAATCCGACCACACGACGAATGCGCCGTATGAGCCGTCGCTTGCGATGACAGGTATGTATTGGGTGCCGGTGGAAGAGCTCACCGCCACGCCGTTCGCCGTCCAAACGGCGCTCCCGTTCCCGCCGATGCGCTGCGCATAGACCTTGTCGACGCCGGTACGAGTGTCGTTCCAGGCGAAGATGGCGCCGTTGTGTCCGTCACTCGTCATGTTGATGTAGCTGGGCCAATATGCGCCTGTATAAACGGGAACCCCGTTTGCCGTCCAGAGCGCGTTCCCGTCGGCATCGAGGCGCTGGGCGTAAATGTGGGTCCCTCCCGAGCGCTGGTCCATCCACGCGACGATGGCACCGCCCGCTCCGTCGCTTACCACGAGTGCTCTCTGCTGGTAGCCGGCATCGCTGCAGACTGCGACCCCTCCCGCCGTCCAGAGAGGCATGCCGTACGCATCGAGCCGCTGCGCATAGATATCGTAGTAGCCGCCGTTGCGGCCGTCCTCCCAGGCGATGATCGCGCCTCCATTGCCGTCCGAGGCGATCGAAGGGTAGATCTGTATGTAGCCCGGAGGCGGGGCGACGGCCATGCCGTCCTCGATCCACGCGGCTCGGGCGCCCCCCGCGGCAACGGCGGAAATGGCGAGAAGAGACATCACGAAACACAACCAATGCTTCATGGCTGCACCTCCTGTGGCGCAATGCGTCCGCGCGGAGCGCATTCGCCCAATGAAAAGACTGGCTTTTGCCGAATCATCCCATCAACCCCAGTGTGGGCGATATTATAGCACGTTTCGGGAGGGAATAATAGGGAGGGCTACGAAGGGAAAGGTGCTCCTTTTCCCGCCTGATAGTGAACCGCTCGCCCCCCATTTTCGACCGAATCCTGTCAAATGCTTGCCCGCCGCGCCCGCGCGTGCAAGATTCACGCAATACACATGACATCAATCTGCACGCATAGAGGAAGGAACGTATGAAATTCTTTCTTGGAATGGACGTCGGAACGGTGAGCGCGAAGTGGGCGCTCGTCGGAGCGCGCGAGGCGATCGATGCGCTCGCGGCGAAAGAGGGGAGCCCCGTCGCCGAGGTCTATCCGTTTCCCGACGATCCGGCGAAGGCGATCGCCGTATCGAGCTATCGCCGCATCCAGGGGCGCCCGCTCGAGGCTTCGGCGAAGCTCTTGAACGAGCTCTTCGAGCATGTGAGTGTCGATGAGATAGGCGGCGCCATCGTCACCGGCTCGGCGGCGAAGCTCGTGGGCGGCGCCCTCGGGCTCCCCGTCGAGAACGAGTTCAAGGCCGCGGCGATCGGGGTCGGCACGCTCTACCGGGACGTCGTCAATATCTTCGAAATGGGCGGCGAGAACTCCAAGTTTATCCATATATCGAACGAGAACGGGCAGATAGGCATCGTCGATTACGAGACGAACGGCGACTGCGCCGCGGGCACGGGCTCCTTCATGGATCAGCAGTCGACGCGGCTCCGCTACCAGATCGAGGACGTCGGCGACATCGTACTCGCCGCCGAGCGCACGCCGAAGATCGCGGGGCGATGCAGTGTGTTCGCCAAGTCAGACATGATCCACGCGCAGCAGAAGGGTTACAAGCCGGACGAGGTGCTCAAGGGGCTCTGCGAATCTGTCGCCCGCAATTTCAAGAGCAACATCGCGCGCGGGAAATCGGTGCACGGAAAGACCGCCTTCATCGGCGGTGTCGCGCTCAACAAGGGTGTGGCGGGATCGCTCGCGAGCATCTTCGAGCTCGAAGAGAAGGATTTCTTCGTTCCGAAAGAGGGAGTGCACGTCGCGGCGATCGGCGCCGCCATCATCTCGGGCGGCGGAAACGGCGAGAAGCCCGCTTCCGCCTCGAAGGGCCTTTTGGAAAAAGGGAAGTTCGACGCCGCCGGACTGAAGGAGCGCCTCGCTCATTTCACGTCCCAGGCCGCCTCGGAGTTCCCGGCGGTGAAGCGTCTCGCGCGCGACCGTGTACTTTTCCTCCGTGACCGCGTCGACAAGTACAATTTCGATGGGAGAAAGCTCCCCGTCGACGCCTATCTCGGCATCGACATCGGCTCGGTGAGCACGAACCTTACGCTCATCGACGACGACGGGCTCGTCATCAAGGAGATCTACCTCCGCACGCAGGCGCGGCCGATCGAGGTCGTGCATGAAGGGCTCCAGGAGATCGAGCGCGAAGTCGGCGCCAAGGTTCGTATCCGCGGCGTGGGAACGACCGGCTCGGGCCGCGAGCTCATCGGCGAGCTCATCGGCGCCGACACGATCGTCGACGAGATCACGGCGCACAAGACGGGCGCCGCGTTCATCGGCGACACGATGATCGGGAAGAAGGTCGATACGATCTTCGAGATCGGGGGGCAGGACGCGAAGTTCATCAGCATCGCCGACGGGATCGTCGTCGACTTCACGATGAACGAGGCGTGCGCCGCGGGCACGGGCTCCTTCCTCGAGGAGCAGGCGGAGAAGCTCGACGTCAATATCATCAATCAGTTCGCCGAGCTCGCCTTCTCGAGCGAGCGGCCGCTCCGCCTCGGCGAGCGATGCACCGTCTACATGGAGCAGGACGTCTCGGCCTACCTGAAAAAGGGCGCCGCGAAAAACGATATCATCGCGGGGCTCGCGTACTCGGTCGTGCAGAACTACCTCAATCGCGTCGTCAGGGGCCGCAAAATCGGTTCGGTTATATTTTTCCAGGGAGGCACTGCGTACAATGATGCAGTGGCGGCGGCGTTCAGCGAAGTGCTCGGCCAGGAGATCATCGTCCCGCCTTACAACGGCGTCATCGGCGCGATCGGCGCCTCGCTTCTCGTTCGCGAGAAGGTGCAGGCGCTCGGAACTGAATCGACGTTCCGCGGGTACGACCTCACCGCCATCAACTACAAGCTTCGCGAGTTCACCTGCCCGGGCTGCACGAACTACTGCGACATCCAGGAGTTCAACGTCGAGGGAAACAAGACGCACTGGGGCGACAAGTGCAGCGACCGCTACCGCAAGCGCGCCAAGGTGCCGCGCAAACCGACCATTCCGAATCTCATGACGCTCTACAACGAGCTCCTCGAGCGCGATTACATTCCGCTCGTCGAAAAGTCGCTCGGCCGCGCGATCGACACGTCGGCGCCGGGCGGGAATGTCGCGAAGCCGCGCATCGGTGTCGCCCGTTCGATGTATTTCTACGACCGGCATCCCTTCTGGGGCACCTATCTCCGCGCACTGGGTCTCGAGGTAGTGCTCAGTCCGAGAACGAACAAAAAGATCGCGCATCAGGGGATCGAAGCGGCCGTCGCCGAGCCGTGCTTCCCGATACAGGTCGCGCATGGCCACATTCTCGCGCTCCTCGAGCAGGGGGTGGACGGCATCCTCACACCGAACGTCATCGACGGCGAGACGGATGCGCCCGAGGTGAAGTCGTATATGTGCCCGTGGGGGCAGACGCTGCCGTTCATACTCAAGCATGCGCCGCTCCTCGACGGGAAAGAGGCGCTCATGATGGCCCCCCTCGTGCACTTCCGCGAGGGAGAGGGCTTTGTCGAGAAGGAGCTTTGGCAATACGGGAAACGATTCGGCGTGTCCCGCACGCGCCACC
>JBAZPL010000226.1:0-3729 GCA_041648155.1 Candidatus Krumholzibacteriia bacterium | reverse complement strand
TACACGCAGCTCATCGCTCGAAGGATCCGGGAGGAACGGGTATTTTCCGTTATCCTGCCGCCGGGAACCTCCCTCGAGGAGATTCGGGCCGAGAAGCCGTTGGGCGTCATCCTGTCGGGCGGCCCCGCGAGCGTCTCGGACGCGGGGGCGCCGCAGATAAATCCGGAGATCCTGTCGATCGGCGTCCCCATCCTCGGAATATGCTACGGACTTCATCTCATCACGTGTACGAGCGGAGGAGAAGTAGAGAGAGCGGATCATCGGGAGTACGGACATACGGTGATACGGATCGATCGCGAGAGCGCGCTCTTTCATGAGACGCCCCGCGAGCAGCGCGTGTGGATGAGTCACGGAGACCGCGTGAAGCGGCTTCCGGAGAGCTTCGACGTCGTCGCAACGTCGCAGGGCGCGATCCTCGCGGCGTTCGAAAACAGCGAGCGCGGGATCTACGCGCTCCAGTTCCATCCCGAGGTGTACCACACCGCGTACGGTTCCGAGATTCTGAGGAATTTTCTCTTTCGTATCTGCGGATGCGAGCCGAACTGGGGATCAGATTCGTTTGTCGAGCGCGAGATCGTGAAGATCCGCGCGAGGGTAGGAGACGCTCGCGTTCTCTGCGCGGTTTCGGGAGGGGTGGACAGCTCCGTCATGGCGTGTCTCGTCGACCGTGCGATCGGGGGACGGCTCGTCCCCGTGTTCGTCGACAACGGGCTTCTGAGACTTCATGAAGCGGAAGAGGTGAAGGAACTCCTTGCCCAACACCTCGCGGCCGATCTCGTGTTCGTCGACGCGGCGGACGAGTTTCTGAACCGGCTCGCCGGGATCGGCGATGCGGAGACGAAGCGGAAGATCATCGGAAAATGCTTCATCGATATATTCGAGGAACAGAGCCGGAAGCACGGCCCCTTCGCGTTTCTGGCGCAGGGAACGTTGTACCCGGACGTGATCGAGAGCCGATCGACCGGAGGGCCGTCGGCGACGATAAAATCGCATCACAACGTCGGGGGACTGCCCGAGAATCTCAACTTCGAGCTCATCGAGCCCCTTGCGCTCCTGTTCAAGGACGAGGTGCGCGAAGTCGGCAGGTATCTCGGCCTTCCGGACCGCCAGGTGAAGCGGCATCCGTTCCCCGGTCCCGGCCTCGCCGTGCGGATACCGGGAGAGATTACTCGCCAGGATCTCGATCTTTTGCGCAAGGCGGACCGGATATTCATCGACGGGCTCCTCAGGGAGGGTCTTTACGACAGCGTATGGCAGGCCTTCGCCGTTCTGCTTCCGGTGAGGAGCGTCGGCGTGATGGGGGATTCGCGAACGTACCAGCGGGTGCTCGCCCTGCGCGCCGTAACGAGTATCGACGGGATGACGGCGGATTGGGCCAAGCTTCCGCACGAGTTCCTCCAGCAGGTGTCGGCGGAGATCGTGAACAGGGTTCCTGGAGTGAACAGGATCGTCTACGACATCAGCTCGAAACCTCCGAGCACGATCGAATGGGAATAGCTTCCGTGGGGAAAACGGCTTTTCCTGGCACCTGACTTGCCTCTCATCGCATATCTTGCTTTATGACGCATTATCGGGGAGAGAGTGCGGCACTATGCCACGATTACTGCTTTATTGCGCGATTCTGAGTATAGCGGCGGCCCCCTTGTCCGCGGCAAGCGGCGACGAGGCGTTGTGGGCCGGATTGGGAGCCTATCGAGCCGGCGATTACGACGCCGCAGTCGCCATGCTCGGTCACGAAACCGATAATTCATACCTTGAGACGTTGCGGCTCTACTACCGCGCCGATTGCCTGTTGCGCGACTCGCTGTACCAGGACGCCGCGGCGGCGCTCGAGACGCTTTTCGCGTTCGTCGATTCCGGGGCGGTCGTTCAGAATCATCGCTTCGTGAACCGGGCCCGCGATCTGTATATCGAAGCGGGCGCGAGCACAGGTACATGCTTCGTCGACCCGCCCGAGTGTTTTCCGTCGTGTGGTATGGGAGGTCTATCCGATCGCGCTCGGTTCATTGCCTCGCGCGCCTGCCTCGCGGCAGGAGACACCGCGAATGCGATGGAGCATTTCGTAAACGGTGCGACCGGGAATATGGCGCCCGAAGATCTGCCCCTGTTCAAAGAGCTACTCCGGATGTACGAGCCGTGCTTCGGCGCATGTTCCGATGGGGCGCTTTTGGGTATCGCTTCGAGTGCGGCGTATCGTGGCCTTTTTCCCGAGGCGAACGCGGCACTAGATCATGTTCTTGCGAGGAAGCCGGACGATCCCGACGCGCTGCTCAGTCGGGCGAATGTGATGTTCAAGTCAGGAGAGTCCGAGAAAGCGCTGCGCGTGTATTGGCGCGTTTTCTATTCCACCGCGCCCGTGGGCGCGAAAGCGAGGGCGCTCCGGGAGATTTCATCGATCGAGTATGAGTTGCAGCAATATGACAAAGCCGCCAAACACTATTTCATGCAAGGCTCGTTTTATCGCGGGGCTGCTGCCCTCGATAGGGCCGCGCGGATATATGTGAGAGAGAGAGAATGGAAAAAGGCGATCCGCGCATGGACCGTTCTCCGGGAGCGGCATCGAGGGGAGCGTCTCGACGTCCAGATTTGGATCGAGGCAGGCCTGAGCGAAGCCGTCCTTCGCTCATGGTTGGGGGGGGACGCCGAGGCGAATGCGATCCTCAGGGACATTTTGCCCCGAGCCCGGGGGGCGCAGAGCGCGGCGGCGCTGTTCTGGCTCATAAAAACGAGCTCCTCGGATGCGGAGCGCACGGCATGGTCCGACAGCCTGCTTCGCGCCTGGCCGCGCTCTTTTTACGCTTCGGTCGCGAGAGGCGACGAGAGCCCTCTGGAAATGCGGATGGACGATTCGGACGCGCGGGAGATCGACGCGCTCGCGCGAATCGCCGGCGATCGTCGCGCGCGGTGCGACACGGCGAAAGCCGATTCCGCCTTCGCGCGCCACCCGGCCTTTCGGGCCTACGTCGATTTGCTCGATCATGGATTCCATGAAGAAGCGGAGGCCACCGCACAGGCGATGATCGGAATTCAGGATCTGGTGCTCCGCGCGCGCGCTCCCTACCATGCCGGGGACGTTGTTCCGGGACGCTTGTTCAAGCTCTATGCGGAAGCGTCGAGACACGGCCTCGACGCGCTCTCGATGACAATACTCTCCCACACGTCGCCGACCGATTCTTCCGGTGAGCTTCCGGCGGAGCTTTGGTATCCCATATCGTATGTTGATGAAATACGCACCGACGCCGCGTCCGCCGGCGTGTCGCCCTTTCTCATCCTCGCCATTATCAGGGAAGAGAGCAGGTTCGATCCGGCCGTGGTTTCCCCTGCCGGGGCGCTCGGGTTCATGCAACTGATGCCGGCGACCGCATCGTGGCATTCCGGCCTGACGGATACCCTCCGACTGGGCGCGGACGACCTGCGGGATCCGGCCAAGAACATCCGCGCGGGCATAATGTATTTCCGCTATCTGCTCAGGCGCTTCGACGGTTCCGTGATCGGCGCGCTTGCCTCGTACAACGGAGGAGAAGGAAGGATGGCCCGCTGGAAAGAGAATTTCGAGCCCGCGAGCAATCCTCTCGTGGCCCTCGAATTGATCGGGCCCCGCGAAACGCGCAACTACGTCAAGAAAGTCCTCGACGCGCATGCGGCGTACGCCGCGATGGCGAGAGAGAAGGCACGCACCGAATGAGGCTGTTTATCCTGGTGCTGATTCTTGCGGGGAGTCTCGCCCTC
>JBAZPL010000225.1:0-3758 GCA_041648155.1 Candidatus Krumholzibacteriia bacterium | reverse complement strand
GACAGGCGTGGGCCGAGAAATTCATGGAGAAGAATCCCGACAATTTCATCGCGGTCACGGGAGGCGGTTCGGGCACCGGACTCTCGAGCCTCATCAGCAGCACCTGCGATTGCGCGATGAGCTCGCGAAACATCAAGGACAAGGAAATAGCCCTGGCGAACAAGAGGGGCGTCTACCCGTACGAGATCATAGTGGCGCTGGACGGTCTCGCTGTCGTGGTGAACCCGGAAAATCCCGTCGACAAGCTCACCATGGACCAGCTCGGTGGCATCTTCTCGGGCAAGCTCTCCAACTGGAAGGAAGTCGGCGGCAAGGACGAACGGATCGTCGTGCTCTCCCGCGAGGTAAACTCCGGCACGCACGTCTATTTCAAGGAGCACGTGCTGCGGAAGATGGACAAGGCCGGCAAGGAGGAGTTCTCGCCGGGCGCGCTGATGCTCTCCTCCTCTCAGGCGATCGCCGACGAGGTGGCGGGGAATTCCTCCGCTATCGGCTACTACGGCATGGGCTATATTTCCGATAAGCATAAGCCGGTATCGATCGCCAAGAACGCTGAATCCCCCTACGTGGCTCCCACGATAGAGAACATCATCAACGGCTCGTATCCGATCTCGCGCCCCCTCCTTCTGTATACCAACGGTCAGCCCCAGGGCTTGATCAAGAAATTCATAGATTTCGCGCTCTCAAACGAAGGTCAGGAAATCGTTCGGGCAACCGATTTCGTGCCGGTGAGCAAATAGCGTCCATGCGCAAATTACGGGAATTCATAATCGAGAAGCTCGTGCTCCTCTGCGGGCTGGCCTCGATTTTTTTCGTCGTTCTGATTTTCCTGTTTCTGCTGAGAGAGGGGCTCGCCGTATTCAAGACGATAAGCCCCTCGGCATTCCTCGCGGGCAAGAGCTGGTACCCCATCTCGGAACCGCCCCTGCTGGGAATACTCCCCCTGATACTCGGCTCGCTTGTCGTGACGTTCGGAGCCGCCCTCATCTCCGTTCCCATCGGCGTCGGCTGCGCGATTTACATCGCCGAGATAGCCCCGAAACGGCTCAAGGAGATCCTCAAGGCAGGGATAGAGATGCTCGCGGCCATACCGAGCGTCGTCCTCGGATTCATCGGAATGGTCACGCTCGTACCCCTCGTGAAGACGGTATTCCACCTGCCGACGGGGCTCACCGCGCTCTCCGGATCGATCATGCTCGCGTTCATGGCGATGCCTACCATCGTTTCTATCGCGGAGGACGCGCTGTACTCGATACCGAAGACATACAAGGAAGGCGCGCTCGCGATGGGCGCGACGCACTGGCAGGCGATATGGCGCGTGATGCTGCGGGCGGCCTCCAGCGGCATCCTCGCCGCGATCATGCTCGGGATCGGCAGGGTGATCGGCGAGACCATGGCGGTGATGATGATCACGGGGAACGCCGCGGTGATACCCCACAGTCTCTTCGTACCGGTGCGAACGCTGACCGCGACGATCGCGGCCGAAATGGGAGAAGCGGTGATCGGGAGCGAGCACTATTTCGCGCTCTTCGCGATCGGCATCGTGCTGTTCGTGATCAGCTTTGCTATTAACGTGACGGCGGACCTATTCCTGCACAAGAGGCAGTGACGATGAATCCGTATCGGACGCAACGAATCGCATTCTCCCTTCTGTTCATGGCGAACGCCCTGATTCTGCTTCTCGTCGGATTCGTCGTCGTGGTCATCGTTCAGAAGGGGCTTCCGGCCATCACCTGGCAGTTTCTCTCGGATGTTCCGCGCCAGGGGATGCGTGCGGGCGGCATATTCCCGGCGATCGTCGGAACGCTGTATCTCGTGGGAGGCGCGATCGTTTTCGCGCTGCCGATCGGGCTTCTCGCCGCCATCTACCTGAGCGAGTACGCCAAGGACAATCTGCTGACGAGGCTCATCAAGCTCTCCATCGTGAACCTCGCGGGCGTGCCCTCGGTCGTGTACGGGCTTTTCGGATTGGCCCTCTTCGTCGTCTTCTTCAAGTTCGGCGCCTCGATCCTTTCGGGCTCCCTCACGCTCGGCATCATGATCCTGCCGCTGATCATAACGGCGTCGCGCGAAGCGCTCGAGAGCGTCCCGCAGTCGTTCCGCGAGGTGAGCCTGTCTCTCGGCGCGAGCAAATGGCAGACGATACAGCATATCGTGCTCCCGAACGCAATCCCGGGCATTCTGACGGGGACGATCCTGGGCCTGGGGAGAGCCGCCGGCGAAACGGCGCCGATCCTTTTCACCGTCGCCGCCTTCTATCTGCCGCTGCTTCCCGGTTCGATATTCGATCAGGTGATGGCGCTGCCGTACCACCTCTACGTCATATCGACGCAGGTGCCGAACGTCGACGAGAAGATACGGTACGGAACCGCGTTCGTGCTGCTCGCGCTCGTGCTGTTCATGAACCTTGTCGCCATCATCATTCGGTACAAGTTCAGGATGAAGAAGAAATGGTGATATTCAAAATCGACGATCTCGACATCCGGTTCGGCTCCGTTTACGCGGTGCGGCGCGTGAGCATGGAGGTCTTCGCTCATGAGATCCTGACCGTGATCGGGCCTTCGAACAGCGGGAAAACGACCTTTCTACGGATGCTGAACCGCATGAACGACCTGCAGCTGAATTTCAAGATGAGCGGAACGGTGGAGCTCGAAGGCGAGAATATCAGGAAGATGAACGTCGAGAACCTGCGCAGGAAGGTGGGCACCGTGTTCGCGCTCCCGCTCCCGCTCCCGCTTTCGATATTCGACAACGTGGCGTATGGGCCGCGGATGCACGGCCTTCACGACAGAAGCAAGCTCTCGGAGCGCGTGGAGGAAGCTTTGCAGCGCGCGTACCTGTGGGACGAGGTCAAGGACCGCATGCACGAGTCGGCGTTCAAGCTGTCCGGCGGGCAGCAACAGCGCCTGTGCATCGCCCGGACTCTGGCGGTCGAGCCGGAAGTGATTCTCTTCGACGAGCCCTGCTCGGGGCTCGATCCCATCTCGACCGCGAAGGTGGAAGACGCCATGCTCAAGCTCAAGCAGCAATACACCCTGATCCTGGTAACGAACAACGTGAAGCAAGCGGCGCGGGTCGGAGACAGGACGGCGTTCTTCCTGAGCGGCGAGCTGATCGAGATCGACAAAACCGACAAGATCTTCACCGCGCCGAGGGACCGCCGCACCGACGACTATATCCGAGGAAGATTCGGATGATGAACAAGATCACCACGAAAGATCTCAATCTCTGGTATGGCGGCTTCCACGCCCTGATAAACGTGAACGCGGCTTTTCAGGCGAACCGGATCACCGCGATTATCGGCCCGTCGGGATGCGGCAAGTCCACGCTGCTGCGCGTCTTCAATCGAATGAACGACCTGGTAGAAGGCGTCCGCACCGGAGGGGAAGCGCTTCTCGACGAGCTCGACATCCTCGCCCCGGACACCGATCTGGTCGCTCTGCGCAAGAAGGTGGGAATGGTGTTTCAGAGGCCCAATCCGTTCCCTCTCTCGATATACGAAAATATCGTGTTCGGCGTGAGAATCCGCGGCGCCAGAGCCTCCCGGAGCGAACTGGACGCGACCGTCGAGAGCAGCCTCCGGGGCGTGCTCCTCTGGGACGATCTCAAGGATAAGTTGCGCTCGTCCGCGCTCAGACTGTCGCTCGAGCAGCGGCAGCGTCTCTGCATCGCGAGGCTCCTCGCCGTGAAGCCGGACGTCCTGCTCATGGACGAGCCCTGCTCGGCCCTCGATCCCCAGGCGACGGCGCGCATCGAGG
>JBAZPL010000224.1:0-3796 GCA_041648155.1 Candidatus Krumholzibacteriia bacterium | reverse complement strand
CGCGTTCATCGCGCACTGCTCGAACGAGCCGCCGATCCCGACCCCGACGACGGTCGGGGGGCACGGATTGGCCGAGGCGACGCGCACCGACTCGACGACGAACGACTTGACGCCCTCGACGCCGTCCGCGGGCTTGAGCATCGCGATCTTGCTCATGTTCTCGCTTCCCCCGCCCTTCGGGACGACCCAGAGGGTGAGCCGGTTTCCCGGCACGATCCGCGTGTGGATCACGGCCGGCGTGTTGTCCTTCGTGTTCACGCGCTTGAGCGGGTCGCCGAGGACCGACTTGCGCAGGTAACCTTCCGCGTAGCCGCGGCGCACGCCCTCGTTGATCGCCTCGCCGAGGGCGCCCCCCGCTACGTGGGCGTCCTGGCCGATATCGACGAACACGACCGCAAGCCCCGTGTCCTGGCAGAGCGGCATGCGCTCGGTGCGCGCGATGCCCGCATTTTCGAGGAGCTGGTTGAATATCTCCTTGCCCACCGGCGACTCCTCGGCCCCGAGCCCGCGCTTCAGTGCATCAAGAACGTCCTTCTCGAGATTGAAATTCGCCTCCATCGCGAGACGCGCGACGGTGTCGGCGATCTCCTTCGCGTCGATCTCACGGACCGACGCGACAGGCTTAGCTTTCGGCATCTTCCACCTCACTTCGAAGATTCATCATCCGGTTCATTTTCTTCGTGATGATCGGGTTTGAACATATAGAAAGACAGATTCAAATCCTTCAATAGTTCTATCGCGTCCGCGGCCTGATCCTTCACCACCATGACGTTCGCGGGATCCACGAGGGGACGGACGGCAATACCGTTCTCCCCCTGAATGTAATACTCGATGCCCGAATCATCCAGGATACTTCTGATGATCGCGATATCCTGGGGATTGAAGGTGCGTACGACGCTGACGAAATCGAGATCTTTCTGCTCGGCGCGCTCCGGTTTCTCGGGCAGAGTCGCGACCAGGGACACCTCGCACTCGCCGCACTCCTTCACGCCTTCAATGTACTCAGCCTTGCATTTCGGACAGAACATGTCAGTACCTCCCTCATCCCGCGCCGCGAGTAGGGGTTCCTTTCATCAACTGGCTATCTTATGTCTGGATACCTCTCGCTCGAGTCGCCCCTTGAGCCGTTCCTTTTCGACCTCGAGGTCATAGCGAGTCTGAAGATTCAGCCAAAAACGATCGGATGTCCCGAAGAAGCGCGCGAACCGCAGTGCGGTATCGGCCGTAATGGCCCGCTTGCCGTGGACAATCTCGTTTACTCTACGAGCCGGCACACTGATGTCCTTGGCCAAACGGTACTGGCTCAATCCCAGCGGCTTCAGATATTCCTCAAAGAGTATCTCCCCGGGATGAATCGGTGGTATCTTCCTCGTCGGCATGATTGCCCTCCTAGTGGTAATCTACGATCTCCACGTCATGAGCATCTTCTCGATTCCAAATGAAGCAAATGCGCCATCGGTCATTGATCCGGATGCTATGTTGCCCCGAACGATTGCCAACAAGCTTCTCAAGCCTGTTTCCCGGCGCTGACCGCAAATCGTCCAAGATCTCAGCCGCATCCAAGAGCAGGAGCTTACGCAAAGCTCTTCGTTGAATATCGGGCGAGAAATGCCTCGATCCTTCGCCCCGAAACACCCGCTCTGTTTCACGATCCCGAAAGCTGCGAATCATAGAAGTATATTATCGCGATACGTTAATATTGTCAAGCGTTATTAGTTGCCATCTCAGCCATGGCAATCAGTTCGCCGGCTCGAGAACGACGACCTTCATCTTCGCGGGGAGCGTCGCCTTGGTAACCTCGATCTCGCTCTTCCCCGCTACTTCGACAGTATCCATCAGTTTCGTGAAATTCTCAACGGGCGTGATGGGGAAATCGACCTTCGGCGTCAGATAATGCATCGGGATAACGAGTTTCGGTTCGAAATTCCTCGCGAGCTCCGCCGCGGCGGCCGCATCGATCGTGAAATGCCCCCCGACGGGGATCATAAGGATGTCCATCCACTTGAGCATGGGGAAATCCTTCGGCGCGATCGGGTGCCCGAGATCGCCGAGATGCGCCACGCGAAGCCCCTCCGCCTCGACGATGGAGATGAGATTCTTCCCCCGCGAAGAACCTTTCGATTCGTCATGATAGGTCATGAGCGATTCGATCGTGACGTCGCCGAGCGTGACCTTCCCCGATGTATTGATGATTTTCATGGAGTGGGAGAGAACGTCCCTGCTCACGTGATCCTCATGATTGTGGCTCACTATGGCCACGTCGAAATTCCCCTCGATCGGGGCGTACTTTAGGGTGCCGAAGGCGCCCGCCGTGTAGGGGTCGATCACGAGGCGGACGCCATTCGCGAGCTCGAGCTCGAACGCGGCATGGCCGAGATATTTGATCTTCATCGTCTTGCCTCCGGAGATTGTGGGACTCGCTTCATGAGAGTATCGCGGGCGGCCGGGCCGCGCCATAAAAAAATAGAGAACCGGCTGGAACATTCCCAGCTCCCGGTTCTCCATTCATCGCCGTCACATTTCGCGAAAGGCTATTCCGCTGCGGCGTATACGCTGACGCGTTTCTTCACTTTTCCGAGACGTTCGAATTTGACGACGCCGCTGATGAGAGCGTACAAGGTGTCGTCGCGACCCTTGCCGACGTTCGTGCCCGGGTGGATCTTCGAGCCGTGCTGACGGACGATGATCGTACCCGCGTTGATCGTCTGGCCGGAGTAGCGCTTCACGCCGAGTCGATGCGACTGGCTGTCGCGCCCGTTTTTCGAACTCCCGACTCCCTTTTTGTGTGCCATGGAGCTGCTCCTATATGTCCTTAGGCGGTGATCTCTTTGATTCTCAAGCGAGTGAAATGCTGCTTGTGCCCCTGTTTCTTGCGATAGTTCTTGCGGCGTTTCATCTTGTACAGCATGACCTTGGCTTCGCGGCCGTGGCTCACGACCTCGCCGACGACCTTGATGCCCTCGACGAGCGGCTTCCCGACTCGAACGTCCGTGCCGTCGGAATACGCCAGCACTTCGTCGCAGCTGATGACAGTTCCCGGTTCGAGATCGAGGAGCGGGACGTCCAAGAGCTCGTTCGGCTGTACCATAAATTGTTTGCCTGCAAGGCGTACGACCGCGTACACAGATATACCTCCTGAAAGATTCACGAACGAACACTATTGATAACAAATGAAATGGGGCAAGTCAAGGGCAAAACGAAGGTTTTCTATTGTCAGAGAGTCAACGCTTGGGCTCCGCTGCCAGCAGCGCCATCCGATGTAACCGGCTGTTATGCTCTTTCTTTCTGTCTAGTAACTTGCAGCGCAATGTTATCGTATCTTTTCCCGATACTGCATCACCTTAACATTCCTTCCATCTATGGCTATCACCACTTCTCCTTCACGATTCCCGCTTGTCCGAGATCCCTTGCCGACGATGGCTGTCCGTTACCAAGAAGATGAAGAATATGCTTCCCGATCTGCTCCGCAAGTCTGACTGGTACTGCGTTACCTATCTGCAAAGCGATATGCTTTTTGGATCCGAAAAACACATACCCGTCGGGAAAAGACTGTATGGCAGCTGCTTCGCGGAGGGATATTGCCCTGTCCTGCTCGGGATGTCCGTATCTGCCATTGGATATGCTGTTACAACGTCCCGTGAGGGCAGGAGAAGGGCTGTCCCACGACATCCGCCCATAGACATCAGTATGTCCATGATGGTTCCCGTTATGACACTCTAATATCAGGCGTTTCGGCCAGGACCTTCGATCGCCGCCGTCATGTGGTGTAAGGAGCAGACGTTCGAGGTTCAATTCC
>JBAZPL010000223.1:0-3876 GCA_041648155.1 Candidatus Krumholzibacteriia bacterium | reverse complement strand
GCCAACGTTCTCTGGATCGGCACCGCCAACGGTCTCGCGCGATTTGACGTGACTCCGGCGCGCGAGGTGAAGGAACCGCTCTCGCGGATGATCCTGTACCCGAATCCCGTTCACATCTCTCGCGGCGACGGGGAAGTCAAGATATCGAGAATCTCGAATCCCGTCTCGATTCGCGTCTTCACGATCGAGGGGGAGCTTGTACACAGCGTCGACGGCATCCGGGACGGGGAGCGGGCGTGGGACCTCCTCACGCTCAACGGATTCAAGGCGCGCTCGGGGATCTATATCGTGACGGTGAGCGACGGCCGTTCAACCGAAATCCGGAAGATCGCGATTATACGATGACTAAAGGAACCCGAAGAAAGATCCTGATTGTCGGCGCCGGCGAGGCGGCGCGGATGGTCGCCGCGGAGATCTCCTCGCACCGCGAGATCGGTGCCGATGTGATAGGGTTCCTCGACGACAATCCGCGTCTCGCGAAGAAGAAGATTCTCGGACTGCCCGTTCTCGGGAGAACGGCCGAGCTCGAACGCGTCGCGGCGCGCCGCACCGTGGACGAGGTCATCCTCGCGATCCCGAGCGCCACCGGGTATTTCGTGCGATGCATGATCAAACACTGCCGGAAGGCGGGGCTCCCGTTCAAGATCGTACCCGGCGTCATGGAGATCATCAAGGGGGACGTCCACATAGAGCAGATCAGGGATGTCAGGGTCGAGGATCTCATGGGAAGGGAGTCCGTCGATCTCGATCTCGAATCCGCGCGGGTAGCGCTCGCCGGGAAAGCGGTGCTCGTGACGGGCGCCGGCGGCTCGATCGGGAGCGAGCTGTGCCGCCATATCGCGCGCACGGGCCCGCGGCTTCTCATCCTTCTGGGCAGGGGGGAGAACCGGATCTTCGACATCGAGGACGAGCTCCGGTCCTCGTTTCCGCACCTCGACCTCAAGTCGTACATCACGGACCTTCGGGACGCCGACCGGACGATGCGCATCGTCCATGAATGCTCGGCCGAAGTCATATACCACGCCGCCGCGCACAAGCACGTCCATTATATGGAACGCGATCCGGCGGAGGCGGTCGTCAACAACGTCGCGGGGAGCATCAACATTATACGGGCCGCCGAGGCATGCGGGGTCTCTCGCTTCGTATTTATTTCGACCGACAAGGCGGCCAGTCCCCGCGGCGTCATGGGCGCGACAAAGCGCCTCATCGAATTGTATCTGCGCGCCCGGTGTGGCGCCGGGGCCTCATGCCGCTTCATAACGGTTCGATTCGGAAACGTCATTGGGAGCACGGGGAGCGTCGTTCCCCTCTTTCTCAGGCAGATACGGCGCGGCGGACCCGTGACGGTCAGCGATCCGCGCGCGACGAGATATTTCATGACGGTCAAGGAAGCCGCCCTTCTCGTTATCAGGGCATCGGTCGTGGGCAAGGGAGGGGAGACCTATATCCTCGACATGGGGGAACCGCTCAATATCCTCGAGGTGGCGGAGGATCTCATCATCCTCGCCGGATACGAGCCCGAAACGGAGATCCCGATCGTTGTCACCGGGCTCCGCGAGGGGGAGAAGCTCCACGAGCAGCTCGCCGCCGCCGATGAGAAGCTCATGCCGCTCGGCGAGGAGAAGATCCTCCTCGCCCGCTCCGCCAATCCCGTTCCCGCCGGGATCGAGGAAGGGATCGAGAAGCTCGTCTCGGTGGCGAGAAAGGGCAGGCAGGAGAAGGTGCTTCAGTGCCTCGCCGCCCTGATCCCGGGATTCGGCGCGCCGGATGAAGGTCCGGACAGCCCGCATGAATCAAAGGCGCAATGAGGAACCGGTGAAGGCAGAGCTCGAACATCGTCCCCCGCGCGAGGAGCTTGAACGTTTCATCGGCTCCATTCCCGGCACGACCTTTTTCCATACCCCCGCATGGCTCGATTCCCTTGAAAAGGCGTTCGGTAATTTCCGGGCGCTCTGGATCACCGCGCGCGAAGCGGGCGCTCTCGCCGGCGTCATGCCGGCGGTGCGCATCTCGCGGGGGCCTTTCTCGTATCTCTGGTCTCTTCCCTTCGGGACGTATGGAGATCCGCTCGCGCGGGACGGCCGCGTTCGCGAGGCGCTCCTCGCGGAGTTCCTCCGCCTCGCCCGGGCTCCCGGGTGCCTCGAGGCGGGGGCCGTTCTCTTCCGGGGGGAACCGCCGGCGCGATCTCCGCGCGGTTCCGGCGTCATGATGGAGGAGTGCCGGCTCGTCTCCCTCGAAAAGGGATTCGATGAGGTATGGAACACGCAGTGGAGCAGCAAGCGCCGCCGGCTCGCGCGGCGTGGTCTCGACGCGGGCGTCGTCGTGCGCAGCCTCGAAACGGAGGAAGAGGTAAGACGGTTCCATGCGATCTACGCCGGCGAATCGCGCGCCTGGGGAGGGGTCCACCCGTACCCCGAGCGTCTTTTCCTCGAGCTCTTCAGGCGCCGTTCGGGGGAGGTTATTTTCTGGGGGGCGTTTCTGCAGAACGATCTTCTCGGGGGCCATATCGATTTCTATCACGGCGAGATGGCTCAGGCCTGGCAGGGAGGGATGACGGAGCGCGCCGGAGAGTTCGAGGCGGGCGCCATTCTCATACGGAGCGCCATGGAAGAGGCGTGCAGGAGGGGCTGCCGGGTATTCAACCTCGGAAGCAGCGGAGGCAACCGGGGTATTCTCTTTTTCAAGGAATCGCTCGGGGGGCGCGAGCACCGCTATCCCATCGTCACGGCGCGAAAGCGGTGGTGGGCCCTCGTGCGGGGAAGGAGCGGCGCGTGACCCGGTCGAAGATCGCCGAGAATACGATCTTTCTCACGGTGAGCGGCGCGGCGAGCGTTTTCTTCACGCTTATTCAGCTCGCGATCCTGAGCCGTTTCCTGAGCGGGAACGATTTCGGGCTTTTTGTGACCCTCAGAGGATTTTCGCTCCTCCTCGGCGCGGTGATCCTGCTCGGTCTGCCGCAGGTTCTCGTGAGATTCTTTCCCACGTTCGAGGCGCGCAGCGAGGCGGGAAAAGCGATCGTCATCTTCTTTCTCTCGAGCGCCGTCGTCGCCGTGCTCGGGGCGGCGCTCTACTTCGCGTCGGGATTCTGGGAGCGCCTCATGCCCGCCGGGCTCCGCGGGCTCATCGCGTCGCGCGAGCTCGTCGGATGGCTCGCGCTCTCGTCGGTGACGCTGGCTCTCAAGATGCTTCTCTACGGCGGTTTCAACGGGCTCCGCGAGATGCGTCTGCAGATGCTGCTCGAAATCGTTTACCTCGCGGTCTTCACCGCGTACATGGTCGTCGAGCGGGATCGTCTCACGGTCGAGCTTCTCTTCGCGGCGATGTTCGTGCTCAATCTCGGCGTGTTCGCGGCGGGGATCCCCGTATTGGTGAAGCGCTCGCGCAGGAGCGTTCTCGCGGCGGGCGCAACGCCCGAAGGAATTGTCGTGCCCAATCTTTTCTCCTACTGGGCCGGTTCGTTCTGCCTCAGCATCGTCGCGCTCGCGTTCACCGACGTCGATCGCTTCGTCATGTCATCGGTCGTTCCGATGGCCTCGATATCGCTTTTCCACGTCGCCTCGCGCGTCGACGTCCTGCTCAAGCGTTTTCTCGGTCTTCCCATTCTCGCCGCGCAGCCGGAGATCACACGGGTGTATGAAGAGGGCAGATGGGATGACATCGCGGGAAGAATCGGGCTTTTCACGAAAGGATTGGTCGCCGGGGCGCTCCTCTGCACGGCCCTCTTCGCCGTGATCGGGCGGGACGTGATCGTCCTGCTCTCGGGAAAGACGTACGCGGCCTCGTACCGGATTCTGCTCATCCTTCTACTCACCGTGCCCCTTGCGGCCGTATCGGCGCCCCTCATGGCCACCATGCGTTCGCTCCATTTCATAAAAT
>JBAZPL010000222.1:0-3888 GCA_041648155.1 Candidatus Krumholzibacteriia bacterium | reverse complement strand
GAGTTGGGGTTCGCCGCCGACGGCTACCTCAAAAGCCCCTTCGCCGCGGTCGGGTGAGGCGCCGGGCGGGGGGTCTTCGCGGCCCTGACGACGAGGCAGAAGCCCGGCGTGGACGGGGTCCGGTCAGGCGCGCGGGGGCGAGTGGCGGAGAGGGGGGGATTCGAACCCCCGAACCCGGTTAGCCGGATTGACGGTTTTCGAGTTCGAGTTTGCGGCCCGTGGCGCCCCGTAATCATCCGCAGGAATCTGTAGAAATCCCTGCAAAACAGCACAGTATTCCGGAGGCTGCCGCAACGCTCCGCAGGGGTCCGTTGGCAGCTTGGCCCCAAAATGGCCCCAACTTCAGGCACGGATCTGGGGCTGCCGCGCGGCTAATGCAGTCGCTCGCATACTATGCGGCGCTTGTTGCCTGCGGGTGCCTGGCAGGGGGGAGGAGCGGAGGAGCCGGCGGGCCTGGGCCGTGGCAGCGTGAGAGCCTGAGCTGCGTGTCCTGACGCCTGAACGAGCTCCCGGAAGACCCCGGGTGCGTTAAACCGGAGTCCCGGCGGGCGGCGGGGATGATGGGCAAAGCCACACGGGGAGGACGCGGTTCCTTCCGGGTACGCGGAGTCGAGCCACTGCCGGGGGTGGCGGACATGTCCTCTAACCTCGAGTAGGTCCCCGTTCCGGTATGACAAGTCTCCAAGACCCTCGGCGGGCTACTTGAGATGTGACAGCCGCCGGTCGGCAGAGCTTCGTCCGAGCACACGGTAGATGGGGTCGGGTCACCTTGCCATATCCACCTCACAACTCGGTCAGCCACTCAATCACTCGCAGCCAAAAAGAGTCAAAATGCTCCCATTCCAGGAATTCGGGAGTTGCCCCATGCGGCGCAGCGTCCGGCGTGAATGCAGCAGCTCTCCCTTTCCCGTACGACCAAGCCGTCAGGATGGGGTCCCTGCCGTTACGAAGGAGCACCGTGGAATCGGGCTTTGCCACCACCCTGTTGTAGAAGAGCATCACCGGAAACGTATGAGGTAATCCGTCCACTATCTGATGATGCTCATTCTCAATGACCACTTCAGGCTCGAACCCTTCAGGCACCTCCACCCGATCATCCGTCTCCCTCATTATGACTGGCAGGGCATCTTCAATCGGAGTGCCGCAGTACCGCGCCTTACCCTCAATTCCCTGGTAGCTCATGTAGCCACCAACCATCAAGAGACTGCCGCCTTCTTCGACATAATCACGAATCAGTTTCAAGCGATTGCACGTGACGATGGAATGTGCTGTTGTTGACGGGTGGAGTAGTAGGGTGTTTGCGCCGATGTCAGAGAGAATCAGGACGTCGAAGGGCCGCAATTCATCCATGCACACCGGAAACTGCTCAGACGCCAGATGATTAGGTATATGAAAAAATTCGTGGCCTCCTCCTTCTATGGCTCCCTTTATCCATCGAATTCCCTCTCCGTAACCGGATTGTACGAAGTAGTCAACACCCTTTATGTGCGTAGTGTGAGTAACCCACGATTCACCTGCCAGAAGAACCATCAGTTTCCTGTAGCTCATCCTCCCTCCTCAAGTGAAGGCGTAGAAGGTCAATGCGAACCGTCCTCGAAGTCAGCTATCCAATGCGCATATGGCCGTGTCGCTACATAGATGCCACGGTAGATGTCTGCCACCTACCGAAGCTTCGCATGGGGGCAATCCGGAACGGATTAGGCTTGAGGTGAGTCTTCGCTTGCAGCGTTGTCATCACTATCCCCTTCGCTGATTTGCGGTAGACAGTCGCATCCCGCATGAGCTGCGAACGCGCAGATCGAGCGGGAGGACAACGCGAACAGGCTCGCCGAGGCGCCCGTGAATTCGCTGCAGTAGCAGTTGTATGGCTGTTTCAGCCATTCTGCGCACCGGCTGCGCGACGACAGTCAGAGGAGGATCGATAAGCTCCGCCCACGGTGGGTCATCGATGGAGACGAGGGCCAGATCCAGCGGGATGCGTAAGCCTGTTTGCTTGATCGCGCGGAGGGCACCGATTGTCATGAGGTTGTTTGCGACTACGAGGGCGCTCGGGCGTGTCGGCATCGCAAGCAGGGTCTGCACCTCCCGCTCAGCCACATCTGTGCGAAAGCCGCCATTCACCGAGAACGGCGTCAAGCCGACCGCCCGCATGGCCGCTACGTAGCCCTCGAGTCGCTCGGCACCCGTCTCGACATCCGGTCGGCCACCGATAAGGGCGATTCGTTCATGCCCTAGCCAGATCAAATGCTCGGTCGCCCTGCGAGTCGAGTCGACATTGTCGCAGATGACCGCATCCGCCCGCGGATCGTCGATGACGCGATCGAAGGCAACGATCGGAATGCCAAGCTCGAGAAGTGACTCCAGCCCGACTCCACGGCTATCGGCCGGCGTGACGATCGCGCCGAGAACGCGCTCGTCGGCGAGCGTCTCCAGGTAGGCGCGCTGCTTCTCCGGCGTCTCGTCCGTGTTGCAGAGCAAGACGCGGTAACCAGCGCTGAAGGCCGAATCCTCACAGACGCGAACCATTTCGCTGAAATGCGGATTCTCGATATCGGGGACTACCACACCGATTGTTTCGCTCTTCTGGAGACGCAGGTTCCGTGCAAGGCGGTTCGGCCTGTAGTCGATCTGTGCAACCGCAGCGAGCACACGGCGTCGGTAGTCTCCCCGGACTAGCGGCGACCCGTTCAGGACGCGCGAGACCGTCGACGGCGAGACCTGCGCCAATTCTGCGACGTGGCGGATGGTTGCTCTTGTTGTGGCAGCCTCAGGCCGTCTGCCAGCTTCCGGCTCTCGCGATTCGTAAGAATTCGATTTCATACAGCTAGTCACACTACACTGAGCCGTCAGCCATTGCCACTAGCCTTTCAACGGCGCAATATTGACAGCCTAGCGAGGTTAGGTTAAAAGAAGGCAGAGGAGCACAAGAGATCGTTTTCTCACCCCGCCAGCTGATCATGCACCAATACCAAGGAGCACGGACCATCCCGGGAAACCCACTCCAACCAGCCTGATTAGGAGGAGATCGTGAGAGCTCTAGCTAGGGCGCGCTGCGCAGCCGCAGGCAGCCATGATATGACCGTCCACCCATGGCGATGGGCAAAGACGTTCGTCTTGTCGATGGCGTTCTTCGCCATCAGCCTCGCAGCACTTGCTGGCTGTGGAGGAGGCGCAACACCGAGTTCGGATGGAACAACGACCGGCGCGGAGACACCGCAACAAGGTGGGACGCTGAATATCGCAACGCCGGGCGAGCCTTTGAAATTGGATCCCCAGGGTGCCGCAGATCTTGCGACCCAGCAGGTCGTGATGCAGCTCTATGACCAGCTAGTAGTGCTCCTGCCCGGTTCAGATGTTCCCCAACCCGGACTTGCAGAATCCTGGACCATTTCGGAGGACGGCCTGACGTACACATTCAAGCTTCGAGCAGCGAAGTTCTCCGATGGTCAACCGGTCACGGCGGAGGACGCCAAGTTCTCCATTGAGCGGGCCAAGGATCCGAAGGCGGACCCCGGCTATGCGCAGCTCTTTAGCACGATACAGTCTATCGACGCGCCCGATTCGTCAACGCTCGTCCTTCGCCTCTCGGCGCCAACCCCCGCCTTGCTCGGCTACCTGACTTTTGGCCCGGGTTCGATCATTCCTAAGGCATATTTCGCGAAGGTCGGCCTCAACGGCTTCAATAAGTCACCGATTGGCTCCGGCCCATTCAAGCTCGAGGAGTTCCTTCGCGGGCAGCGGGTCGTCCTCACTAGAAACACACAGCCCTCGCATACCGTTGGGCTAATCCATCCGAGGCAGCTGCAAGACTCGGCTCATGCCGAGGAGCAGCGCAGCGAAGGTGAGATGCCCCAGGTCTGAACACGCGCGTTCGCGGGTGAAGCTCGA
>JBAZPL010000221.1:0-3901 GCA_041648155.1 Candidatus Krumholzibacteriia bacterium | reverse complement strand
CGCGCGTCGTCGATCCCGCACACCTTTGAATGGATGAGAAACGGCACCGGGTGCCACGAGTGGGCCTTGAGGGCGCACGGCGTCGAATGATCCCCCGTCACGACAAGCACGTCGGGCTTGAGATCGAGAAGGAGCGGAAGGTTTGCGTCGACCTCCTCGATGATCCTCGTTTTTCCCTCGAAGTTGCCGTCCTCGCCGAACGAATCGGTCTTCTTGACGTGTATGAAGAAGAAGTCGTAGTCCTTCCCGTACACGGAACGAACCGCCTCGAACTCCTCCCTGATCGAAAAACCCGTGTCGACGAGATCCATGCCGCAGAGCTTCGCCACGCCGCGGTAGAGAGGATAGGCGGCGACGGCAACCGGCCGGAGCATCGTTCTCTCCTGCAGCGTTTCGATCGAGGGCTTCCGCGAAATGCCGCGCATGAGAACGGCGTTCGCCTTCTTCTCGTCGGCGAGAATCGCGTTGCACCGATCGACGAGCTTCGCGATGATCCCGGCCGTCCGCTTAGCCTCGGGCGTCCGCGCGACCGGGGCGAGCGGCTTCTTGCCCGTGAGCTGCGGGTCGGTCTCCTCGACCTCGGGAGAGAGCCGGATGCCGCTCAGGACGACCCCGAAGCGATATTCGCGCACCGGCATGATGACGATCTTCGCGCCTTCGATCTCCGTGATCCGGTCCTGCAGCTTCGCGCAGATGCGGATGCATTCCTCGTGGGGAATGCGTCCCGCTCGCCGGTCGGTGAGAATGCCGTTCGAGTCGATCGTCGCGAAATTCCCGCGGATGGCGACGTCGTCCCGCTCGAGCTCGTAGCCCGTGCCGAGCACCTCGAGCACGCCGCGGCCGACGTCGTTCTCGCTCGCGAGCGGGTCGTATCCGAAGAGCGCGAAATGCGCGGGCCCGCTTCCCGGCGTGACGCCGTACGATATGGGCCGGCTCCTCCCGCAGAGCCCCTTGCGCGCGAGGGCGTCGAGATTCGGCTTTCGAGCCGCCTCGAGCGGCGTTTTCGGGAACTCCGTGGTCCGGATGTCCCCGAGTCCGTCCATGACCAGGAGAATGATCTTCGCGTCGTTGCGGCGGAGTAAGTGGCGCAGCATCGCATGCTCCCTTTCTGAGTTAGATGAAATACCTCCAGCGGATTTTATCACGTGCGATGCGGCGCCAGAAGAAGTAAATGCGGTCCGCCGTGTCTGCAAGGCGGGTGCCACCGCCGTATCGCTTCGTTTGACAATGCGGGATAATTATTTTAATATTTGCAGGTTATCGATTCCGAACAGAGACTTCGACGGAGGAGAATCTATGAATGCCAATCGTTTCGCTCGATTCGCGGATATGCCGCGTTTCACTCGCCCCGTCATCCTTGGCGCGTTGAGCGCGCTCCTGATCGCCGTTCTCTGCGCGGGATGCGGGAAGGGGGGCGGCCCCGTTGCGGGGAAAAACCCGGTTAAAAAGGTCATCAAGGTCGAAAGCAACGTCGACGCGCTCAGGGCGTGGGCGGCGAACAACACGAGGGCATCGGTTCTTGTGCACATCGATCCCTCCGACGACATGGCCAATTTCCCGGCGAGCCGGATGAAAGACATGGAGAACGCGGCGGGGCACCTCAGACGTCGCAACGTGAAGGTGCTCGAAGAGGTCGGGCCCCTTATCGAGCCCGGCGGCACGGTGAGCCTCGGGTACATGGCGGGCATGTATAAACGCGTGATATGGGTCATCCCCACGATCCGTCCCGTCGGTGAGGATCCGGTCGAGATCTACAAGAATTTTTTGATCACGCAGAGGAGATTTCCGGCGGCAGCCGTGGCCGATTTCAAGGCGGAAGGGAAGTTCATCACGGGCACGATCGCCGGGGTCCCGCTCACGATCACGCGTCTCGCCGACCTCACGCTCGCCGAGGGGGAGAACGCGATCGTCGATATCGATCTTTCTTATTTCCCCGCGATGAGGCTCGCGGGCCAGAGCTATTATCGCGCGGGGACGAAGTCGATCCTCGACTTTATCCGGGAGCTCGGCAAGCGGAACGTAAGAGCGAAAATAGTCACGGTGAATCTTTCGAACCAGAACAATCAGGTTCCCAGGGACCTCAGATTCTACGGCGACGTGATCCGGGAAGCTCTCGCGAAGCCGGGCGCTCTCGTTCCCCCGCTGCCGGCGAAGTGGCAGAGCATGATCCAGGCGGAGGATTCTCTCGGCGCGAAGCGCTACGCCTCCGCCGCGGCCATCTATGACGACATCATCGGCACGGTGAAGGACGACGCGGGCCTCTATTTCTCGCTCGCGATCGCGCGGGGCTTCGAGGACAAGGGTCCCGAATGCCGTGCGGCGCTTCTCGGCGCATACCGGCTCGACAGCGAATATCTCAAGGGATTCTTCCAGCTCGCCCGCGTGCTCGCCGACGCCGGCAAGCTGAACGCGGGAATCGAGATCCTCGATACGCCCGACCTCGCGAAGATAATCGCGCCCGTCGAACTTGATTACCAGCGCGGCGTCTTCTTCTATACGGCGCACAGGCCGTTCGATGCGGCCACGTACCTCACGCGCGTCGCCCAGCAGCGTCCGAAGGATTTCGGGCTCTTCACGATCCTGTTCCGGGCGCACCGCGAGGCGGGCAACGACCAGGGCCAGATGAGCGCCCTCCAGAAGCTTGTCAATATCGACAACGGAAGGGTCCGGCGCGAGATGCCGTGGGTTTACGCCGATCTCGGGCAGCTGTACGACCGAAACAACATCCCGGGGAACGCCTCGCAGATGTACGAGAAATACATGCAGGTGCATCCCGACGATTCCCTTTCGAAGGTGTTCAAGAAGCGGATCGACGGCTGGAAAGCGAAGAAGATGCTCAAACCATAAGGGCCTGCAGGGGGGCGCTCGCGCGTCGCGATCGACGCCCGGCACGCCCGAAGGCACGCTATGCAAATGAAAGCGCTATTATGTGCGTGTATCCTGATGGCCGGGGCCGGTTGGTTTGCGATCGCCGCGTCCGCCCCGGGAGATGCGAGCGCCGGCGCCGTCGTCGTGACGGCCGTCGGCATCAGGGCGGATCAAGGCGGGAGCCTGGTTGTCGCCCTGTACAGAGACAAGGCGAGCCGGCTCGACGAGGACAAGGCGTTTCTGAAGAAAGTCATGAAGGTGGAATCGGATTCGATGACGGTGATCTTCGAAGGCGTGCCGCTCGATTCTACATATGCCGTCGAGGTTATCCACGACAAGAACGACAACGGCAAGCTCGACATGAGAAAGTTTCCGTATCCGCGCCCCAAGGAAGGCGCCGGTGTGTCGAACAACACGTTCAGGCTCGGGCCGCCCGCCTACGACAAGGCCCGGTTCGCGCTGGCCGAGTCTTCCGTTATCGTCCGGGTGGTTATGCGGTACTAGAAGCGTCGATTGTTCACCGGCGCGGAGCCTTCTGCGGCCCGATAAGGGCGGAGGGGCACGGCGCCGCGACAATGCACTCGCCGCATTTTGGCGACGGCGCCTTGCAGACGGCGCGCCCGTGGCTCTTGAGGTAGAAGGGGAGCCAGCGCCACTCCTTTCTGTCGAAAAGCCGCATCAGGTCTTGCTCGATCTTTCCGGGATCGGTATTCGCCGTCCACCCGAGGCGTCCCGCCACTCGGATGACGTGCGTGTCGACGACGACGCCCTCGACCTTGCCGAATCCGTGCTGGAGAATGGCGTTCGCGGATTTGCGGGCGACGCCGGGAAGTGTGAGGAGCTCATCCATCGTGTCGGGCACCAAGCCCCCGTACCGCTCGACGATCGCGACGGACGCGCCCTTGACGGCCTTCGCCTTGTTCCGGTAAAAGCCGGTCGGGCGCACGGCCCGTTCGATCGCTTCGACCGGTTCGTCCGCGAAATCGTCGGGGCCGCGGTAGTTCCTGAATAGCCCGGCCGTTACCTCGTTCAC
>JBAZPL010000220.1:0-3904 GCA_041648155.1 Candidatus Krumholzibacteriia bacterium | reverse complement strand
TCTACACGCTCCCCGAGATATCGCACGCGGGGCTCACCGAGGAGGAGGCGCGCGCGAAGGGAATATCGGTCGCGACGGGGAGATTCCCGTTCGCCGCAAGCGGCAAGGCGAAAGGGCTCGGCGAGGAGGACGGTTTCGTGAAATGGGTCGCCCGCGCGGATGACCGGAAGCTCCTCGGAATCCATATCATCGGCCCGCATGCGACCGAGCTTCTCGCTCCGGCGATCGTCGCGCTCGACAGGGGGCTCACGGCGGATGAATACGCCGAATCGATTTTCCCGCATCCGACTCTCTCGGAGGCTCTCGCGGGTGCCGCTGAAGCGATCTACGGCAGGGCGATCGATCTTATCAAGTAGCATTTTCGGAATGGGGGCTCACCATGGGTAGAAAGCCGGCGTATCTCGCGCTCGTCCTCGCCGGGGCGGGGTTGTTCCCGTGTCCCGCCGGGCCTCGCGCCGCCGACGCGCTCACGATCGTCAAGCGCGCGAACGGCCCCGAGATCGTGCTCGACCGCCGGGCGGGAAGCGACGTCGTCTGCGTAACGGTCGCGGTGAACGCCGGCTCGGGCTGCGAAACGCCGGATACGAGGGGGGCCACGCATTTCATCGAGCACATGGCCTTCGACGGGTCCGAGCGGTACACACGCGAGGAGATCAGCGGCTGGGTCGACGACGTCGGCGGTTTTCTCAACGCATTCACGCGCAAGGAGACGACCGTCTTCTTTCTCCTCGTGCCGTCCGCACATTTCGAAAAGGGAGTCGAGATTCTCTCGCAGATGCTCCTCCATTCCGTGTTTCTCCCGCGGGAGATCGAGAAGGAGCGCAAGGTGATCCTCGAGGAGATCCGCCGCGAGCGGGACGATCCACGCACGGCACTCGAGGGGATCGTCGATCGCCTGCTCTACCGGGGAAGTCTTCTCACGGAGCCCATCATAGGATATCCGGCGACGATCGAGACGATGAGCGAGTCCGCCTTGAAATCCTTCTACAGCGAAAACTACAGACCCTCGAATATGAGAATCGTCATCACCGGGAGCTTCGATCCGAAGGCGGCCGAGAGGTTCATCGGCGACTATTTCCCCGCGGGCTCGGGCGCCGAGCGCTGCGCCGCGTCGAGCGCCCCCACGTGGAGCGATGAGATCTCCGTGGATTCGAGCGCGGTCGGGGAGCCGGGCTTCGACATCCTCGTGCCGTTTCCCGCTGTCGGCGAGAGCGGTTTCCCCGCGTCGCTCCTCGTCGCGAGAATGCTCGAGGGAGAGGGCTCTCCGCTCGCCAAGTCGCTCGAGGCGCTTTCGCTTCCGGCGCCGGAGACGGGCCTCGAGATCCACCGCGGCTTTGCCGCTCTGAGAATTCACATCGGGGCGGCTGAAGGGGGCGGCTCGGCCGAAGCAGGAGGTTCGACCGATGCGGGCAGCGCGGCCTACCGGAAGATCCCCGCGGCGCTCGAGAGCCTCGCCGACTGGACCCCGTCCGCGGAGGAGCTCGACAAGGCGCGCGTGTCATATCTCTCGGGGGAGATGTTCGACCGCGAGATGTATCATTTCTACATCATGTCGCGAGGGGACGCGATCGCGCTCCACGGGGCGCGCTACCTCTCGCAGATCGACGCCGCGGCGGGCGTGACCGCAAAGGATTGCGCGAAGGTCATCAAGAAGGCGTTCCGTTCGCTCCGGTTCAACGCGTGTCTCATTGAGAAAAAAGCGGGGCCGGATGAGCCCGCTCAGAAGTCCGGGCCGCCGGACATGCCGGGGCAAATGTCCCCGGCGTCGGCGATGCCTCCCGGGATGGGTTCTCGGATGTCCCCGGCGTCGGCGATGCCTCCCGGGATGGGTTCTCGGATGTCCCCGGCGCCGGGCATGCCTCCGCGGGAGAGCGGGCCCGCGGCGGATGCGAGGGCGCCCCGCGCCGCTGCGGCCGCGAGAGACGTCGGGCTCCCCGCGCGCACCCCGGAATACCGTTTGCCTGTTATCGACACTCTGCCCAACGGCTGCACCGTGGCGGCGCTTGCGCGCCAGGGGTCTCCCGTCGCGGCGCTTCATATTCTTTTCATGGGCAGGGCGTGCAGCGAGGGCGAGGCGCCCGCGGGCCTGCCCGAGATTCTCATGACGCTTCTCGAATCGTCCGAGGCGGGACGCTCCCTCTCGGCGCGGCTCGACGCGCTCGGGGCGCGCGTGCAGTTCGGCGATAATCCGTACGTGCCGCAGGACGATTATCTTCTCAGCCCCGCGTTCGCGTTCGTTCGTCTCGAGGCGCCCGCCGGTTCGATCGAGGAGGCCGCCTCGCTTGTCGTGAGCCACTGTCTCTCGTCCCCCGTGACGGAGGCCGATCTCGACGAGGCGAAGAAGTCCCTCGCGCGCGAGGTCGGGATGCGTTCCGCCTCCGCGTCTTATACCATGCGGAGCGCGATGTGGGGCTCGCTCCTCGGGGGCCATCCGTTCGCGGCGCCCCTTTTTCCCGCGCCCCCCGTCATCATGCAGGCCGGCTTCGATGAGCTCCAGTCGCTGCGAGGACGTCTCTTCGCGGCCGGGAACATCATCGCGACCCTTGTTTCTCCCGAGGCGCCCTCCGCCGGGTGCGAGACCCTGAGGAAGATCTTCGGCGGCGTACCGCCGGGTCCCGCGATCGAATGTCCGCTCCTTCCCGATTCGGCGAAGGCCGCCTCGATCGAGAAGGGAACGCGCAAGGAAACCGCCTACGTCGCGGCCGGCTGGTTCGCGCGGAGCGCGAAGCCCGCTGAACTCGCGTCGTTTCTCGTCGCGGGAGAAGCGCTTTCGAGGCGCATGCAGCTCGAGCTGAGGGAGAAGCGCGGGCTCGCGTATTCCATCGAATGCGGCGTCACGCCTCTTCCGGGAGGTGCCGTCATCCTCGCGTATCTCGGCACCGGCGCCGCGAGGCTCGAGGAGGCGCGTGCCGCGCTCGAGCTCGAAGTCCGAGGCCTCGGCGAGCGCGTGCCCGACGCGGCCGAGGTCGAAATCGCGAAGAGCCGGCTCCTCGGCAGACGCGCCCGGAGCGAGCTCTCGAGCATCAACGAGGCCTACGTGCTCGGATTCGACCTGTTGCTGTGCGGCCGACTCCCATTTCAGCCGATGAACGGCCGCATCGCCGCCGCCTCGTCTGCGGACGTCAAGAGCGTCATGGAATCGGTCCTGGCGTGGGATCGAGCGGTCGTTCTCCGGCTCATGCCGGAAGTGCCGCAGGGGAAATAGCCCGGGGGGAAGTCGATATTTGTGGTTGACGCCTTTTCTCGCTGAAGCTATGTATGAATAACTGTCGGGACACGATCCCGCGGAGGGGAAGCATGGCGTACGAAATAACGAACGAATGCATATGCTGCGGTGCGTGTCTGAGCGAATGTCCTGTCGAGATCATTGCCGAGGGCGCCGAGGTGTACAAGATCGACGCCGCGCTCTGCACGAGCTGCGGGGCCTGCGTTGCCATTTGTCCCGTCGGCGCGATACGGGAGATCGTTTGAGCGGGCGGCAGGCCCGAACAGCGCGAATCGAGTCCTTTACAGGAGACTCAGGGAATGAAAAAGAAACTGCGCCTCACCGCCATGGCATCCTGCGCCGGTTGAGCCGCCAAGCTCAGCCCAACGGAGTTGTGGCCGGTGCTCGAATCTTTGCCCCCGCAGCGTCATCCCGACCTTATCGTCGGATGCAATCAGGCGGATGACAGCGCCGTTGTGCGCGTGAACGACGAGACGGCGCTCGTTCTCACCGTCGATTTCTTCCCGGCGATCGTCGACGATCCCTACACCTTCGGGCAGGTGGCCGCGGCGAACGCACTCAGCGACGTCTATGCGATGGGGGGCAAGCCGGTCACCGCGCTCAATATCGTCGTGTTCCCGAAGGGGGATGTGCCGATCGAGGTGCTCGGAGAGCTTCTGCGAGGCGGCGCCGACAAGG
>JBAZPL010000219.1:0-3962 GCA_041648155.1 Candidatus Krumholzibacteriia bacterium | reverse complement strand
GCGAGCGGTTTCTCGACGAAAACGTGCTTGCCGGCCTCGAGCGCTTCGCGCGCGACCGGGTAGTGGGAGGATACGGGTGTCGCTATGACGACGGCGTCGATCCCCGGATCGGTGACGATCTCGCGAAAATTCGTCGTCGTGCGCAGGGCCGGATAGAGCTGTTTCATGTGCTTGAGGCGGTCCTCATTGAGATCCGCGCAGGATATCACTTTCGAAGTTTTCAGGTTCGAGAAGTTCCTGATGAGGTTGGGACCCCAGTAGCCGCAGCCGATGACACCGAGATTCAGCACGACGCCTCCATTTCTCAATACCCCCCCGATCCGAAAAACATCACAGGAATCGTTCTCAACATGATCTTGAAATCGAGGAGCAGGGACCAATGCTCGATGTAGTAGAGATCGAGCTTCACCATTTCGTCGAACGGAACGCTGCTCCTCCCGCTCACCTGCCAGAGCCCGGTGAGCCCCGGCCTCACCTCGAGCCGGAGCTTGTGCCATTCCTCGTAGTACTCGAGCTCGTAATGTAACGGCGGCCGCGGCCCCACAATGGTCATCTCCCCCTTGAGGATATTGATGAACTGCGGAAGCTCATCGAGGCTCGTTTTCCTCAAGAAGTTCCCCACCGCGGTGACGCGCGGATCGTTTGTCAATTTATAAACGGAAGGTGTTTTTTCGTCAAGGCTTGAATTGGGCATGCGCCCTTCGATGAAGCTGCGCGCGAATTCGCGGTGAATCGAGTCGTCTGAATCCTGCCGCATCGTCCGGAACTTGAAAAGGGTAAAAATCCCCCCATGCTCCCCGATTCGTTTTTGAGAGTAGAATATGGGTCCCCGAGACGTCAGCTTGATCAGCAGCGCAACGGCGAGAAAGAACGGAAAACCGAGAATCGCGACCGAGAGAGCGGCGCCCACGTCGATCAGGCGCTTGACGAATCGCTCCGACCACACACGCCCCCGCCTCACACCTGCGGGGCTCGCGAGGCTTTCCGTAAGCTGCTGAAACTTCTGAGCGGTGTCCAGGGCCATCGATTGCTTTCTCATTATGCGTTACCGCCTCCGCGACCCTTTGCTATGTCGTTATCCAATCGCCGATAGCCCCCTCCTTGTGAACGGCCTTAGGACTTCCCGTCTACCCCCCTGAGCACCTCGCAGACGCGATCGATATCCTCCGGCTCGAGCTCGGGAAACATCGGGAGAGATACGGATTCCCGCATGAGCTTCTCCGCCACAGGATAGCTCCCTGCCCCTTTTCCCAGATGGGAAAATGCCGGTTGAAGGTGCACGGGAACAGGATAATGCTCACCCCATCCGATATTCGCGTCGGTCAGCGCCGTCGTGACCGCTTTCTTGTCCGGGCAGCCGATTGGAAATACATGGTACACATGACGGCAGCCCGCGGTTTCGATCGGCAGCCAATAACGCGATCCTTTGAGATTGTCGATATATCTTTTCGCGGCGGCCCTTCGCCCGTCGTTCCATGCATCGAGGTATCCGAGTTTTACCCTCAGAATCGCAGCCTGAATCGAATCGAGCCGGTAGTTGTATCCCATTTCCTGGTGGACGTTCCGCTTGAACTGCGCATGATGTCTGAGCGCCCGAGCCCTTTCGAATATGCGCGGATCGCCCGTCGTTATCGCTCCACCTTCGCCGAACGCCCCGAGATTCTTGCTCGGATAGAATGAAAACGCCGCCGCATGGCCGAGCGAACCCGCCCTTCGCCCCTTGTACGTCGACCCGTGCGCCTGGCAGGAATCCTCGATGACGACGATACCGTGTCTCTTCGCGAGCTCCATGATCGGATCCATGTCGCACGGCTGTCCGAAAAGGTGAACCGGAATGATCGCTTTCGTTCGCGGGGTGATCGCCGCGCTCGCCCGCTCAATGTCGATAAGCGCGTTGTCCTCGCGCACGTCCACGAGAACCGGCTTCGCTCCCGCCATGACGATGGCCTCGACCGTCGCGATGAAGGTGTTCGGAACCGTGATAACCTCGTCGCCCGGCCCGATGCCGTAGGAAGCGAGCGCGAGATGGAGCGCGGCCGTGCCGGAATGCACGCCGACGCAATGGGTGGTTTCGCAGTATTTGGCGAATTCCGATTCGAACGCCTCGAGCTCCGGTCCGAGTATGAAGGCGGTGCTGTCGAGAACATGTCCGATCGCTTCGTCGATCTCTTTTCTGATTTTTTTTGTGCCGATCTGGAGGTCAAAGAAAGGGATCTTCTTACTCATGATGCACAACCTCGCTTGACTCTTCGCCCAAGTGGGAAAATTATATCACGTTTAACGGCGCTATGCCACCCAATATTTAGCGCCCGCCGCTATACTCAGCAAATATCTTTCCAAGTTTTGGCCCGATTCTTCCCGATTTTCGTTGTCGCAAATCATGAAAAATATCATAATAACGCAATAAAAGACGCGAAGTTCCAAGCCGTTGCACCATACCTATGAAAATACTCCTTGCCTCGGAAGAGATAACGAACAAGCCGCGCGAGGGATCGCTCGTTTTCCTCATGCACCTCAGCCGCTTCCTCCATCGCGAGGGAGAACTGACTGTCGTACATGCAGTTGGAGAGTTCGATCCCGATATTCGCACGCTCAGCGCTCTGTCGCCGAAGACGCTCGTGACGAGGGAGCTCCTCCGGATCACGCGCGGAGAACGATTCGATGTCGTCCTCTATGTTCCGCTGTCCGGACTCACCGCATTCGGGATCGCGCGCGGCGCCCTGCTCCGCTCCCTCACCAAATCCCCGACGATCACGATCGGGCTCCAGGAACGGCGCGTGGGCCGTTTGCACGCTCTTCTCTCCTCGTTCGGGAAACCGGATCTCGTCCTCTCCCCCGTGGCCACGGTCAGGGAAAGGCTCGAACGGCTCGGCTTCGATACGGGCTTCATCATGCCGGGCTACGACGATCGTCTCTTCAGGCCGGTGAGTCCGGAGATGCGCGCGCAGCTCAAGAGCAAGTACGATCTCCCGCGTGACCGCTATGTCCTCCTGCACGTGGGCCACATCAAGGAGAGCCGCAATCTCGAAGTTCTTCTGCGCTATCGCGATTGGGGACCCGACGTGCAGCCGGTCGTCAAGGCGGGAGAGATCGACCCTTCCTGGGCGCATCGGCTCCGCATGGCCGGAATCATCGTCGTCGACGAATATTTCAGCGACGTGCACGAACTCTACCAGGCGTCCGATTGCTATTTCTTCCCGGTGAACAGCCCGACCGGAGCGGTCGATATCCCGCTCTCGGTGATCGAGGCGTGCGCGTGCAACCTTCCGGTATTGACCACCCGCTTCGGCGCCCTTGCCGAGACGATACGCGAGGGAAACGGATTCCATTATTACGACCGAGTCTCCGAAATCACGGAAAAAATCGCCGCGATACGCCTCTCCCGGTCGGAGACCGCGGCGAAGGTGAGGGAATTTTCCTGGGAGAAGGTATTCCGCGCGCATCTCTACCCGCAGATGCAATCTCTCGTGCGCGAATCCAGGGGAGGGAGCGCGCTATGAAGGGTCCCTTTCGCGATACGGCGTCCCCTGCCTCGCCGCTCGTCGTTCTGAGCGGACTCGACGGATCGGGAAAATCGACCCAGACCGCGATCCTCGCCAAGCGGCTCAGCGAGGGCGGCATTCCGGCGACGGTTCTCTGGAATCGCTGGAAGCCGTTCCTGAGCGCCGGCGTCATCCGGCTCGCGAAGAGGTATCTCAGGGCGCAGGCACGGGTGACGGAGGGGGACTATCGCGGCTTCACCGACGCGAAACGGCGCAGCATGAAGAGCGTCTGGAAACGCGATCTTTGGCAGATGATGGTCTGGGGCGAGTATGCGGTGCAGGTGCGCGCGCGGCTTCTCGCCCATCGCCGCGCGGGCGTCACGATCCTTTGCGACCGCTACGTATACGATACGCTCGTCGATGTCGCGATCAATTTCTCCCTCCCGGCGGACCGCCTTGGCGAACTCATGAATCATCCGC
>JBAZPL010000218.1:0-3974 GCA_041648155.1 Candidatus Krumholzibacteriia bacterium | reverse complement strand
CAGAAGTTCCCCGGCGCATCGAGAATGAGGACGACCTCGCCGGTCGCGGGGTCGATGCCGTAGATCTGGTCCTTCAACCGATCGGAGCACCAGAGGTAGCCGCCGCCGAAAACGATGCCGCGGGGATCGGTCGCGGGGGCTTTGAAGGATGTTATGGTCGTGCCGTCGCTCGGATCGATCCTGGAGATCTTCTTCTCGGCGTTGTCGCAAACCCAGAGGGACTTTCCCTCCCAGGCGATGCCCATGGGGCCCGCGGCCGGCGCGTCGATAGCGATAACGGTCTTTCCCGAAGAGACGTCGGTCGCGTAGATCTTCGCGTCGGTTGGATCCGTGCTCCAGAGGAGTTTGCCGTCCCATGCGAGGCCCGAGGGAAAATATCCGGGCGATTGCAGCGAATCGAGAACTGCGCCGCTCTGGATATCGATCCTGTAGAACATGTCCGTTTTCCTGTCGGCGACCCACGCATTTCGGCCGTCCCATGCGACGCCCGTCGGATGGTGGAAGGGAAGCACCGTCTTTTTCGAAATGTCTCCCGGGGTCGCGACGGCCCCCAATGATACGAACATCAATACGGCAGCGATATACAATCGAAGCTTCATAATCCTACCGCCTTTTCATGAGCAAGACACATGTTACAAAGAATCGCAATGCGAACCGGCAACCGTTCAGCATCGACGTAATTGGACCTTGAAGCATTCTAATTACGCTGTTTCCGGAGGTCAAGATATTATGGAAGGCTTTTCAGAGCGGGCCTCGTTGCCGATGTCGCAGAGAACGTCGCCGGATTTCGGCGTTTACAAAGGGTTATTCGGCTGATATAATGCGAAATACGTTTTTCGAGCCCGTGTAGGGCGCGAGGGGGCCATGGCAAGTCGATCATACATAACAAAGGGTTCGCTCATTCTTGTAGCCGCTTTCTTGCTCGCCGGTCCGGCGGCTCACGCAGGGGATGGCGGCGAGCTCTGCGCGCGCGGAGGAACGGTTGTTACTGCAAGCGCGCCGGCGACAGCGGTGGGCGTCGAGATCCTGAAAGCGGGAGGCAATGCGGTCGATGCGGCGGTGGCGGTCGGTTTCGCCCTTGCCGTGACCTATCCGCAGGCGGGCAACCTGGGTGGAGGGGGCTTCATGCTTCTTCGCCTCGGTTCGGGAGAATCCTTCTTTATCGATTTCCGCGAAACGGCGCCGCTCGCCGCTTCTCGCGATATGTACCTCGATTCGCTCGGTAATGTGATCGAGGGGATGAGCACCCTCGGAGCCATGGCGGCCGGTGTTCCGGGCACGGTTGCGGGGCTGCACAAGGCGCATGAGCTTCATGGTTCACTCCCGTGGCGGGAGCTTATTGAGCCGGCGATCTCGCTCGCCCGCGACGGCTTCCCGGTGGGCGAGAGGCTGGCGTCCTCTCTCCGGGATCTCCAGAAATACAAGGACCGTTTTCCCGGGCTCCTGCAGTATATGAAGAGCGACGGAAGCCCCCTCGCGCGGGGGGACACGCTCAGACAGGCGACTCTCGCCCGTACGCTCCAGCGGATCGCCATAAAGGGTCCGGAAGCCTTCTATCGGGGAGAGATCGCCGACAGCATCGTCGAAGAGATGCGGCTCGGCGGCGGGATCATTTCGAAGCAGGATCTCGCCGGATACGAAGCTCGCCTCAGAGAGCCGCTGAAGGGCAACTATCGCGGATACGAGATCGTATCCGCGCCGCCTCCGAGCTCGGGAGGAACGGTGCTCCTCGAGATTCTCAATATCCTCGAGGGCTACGATCTCCGCGACAGGGGATTCATGTCCGATGAGACGGTCCATTACATGGTCGAGGCCGAGCGAAGAGCGTACGCGGACCGGGCTCACTACCTCGGAGATCCCGATTTTACGGACAATCGCCTGGCGCATCTGATTTCAAAAGACTACGCGTCCGATTTGAGAAAATCAATCACGCCGCGGGCGACCCCTTCGGCGGATATCGCCGGGCGGTCCGGGTCGAGCCGGGAGAAACGCGAGACGACTCATTACGGCATCGTCGATCGGGAAGGCGCCGCCGTCGCCGTAACCTATACTCTCAACGACAGCTTCGGCTCGAAAGTGGTCGTGCGCGGCGCGGGATTTCTCCTCAATAACGAGATGGACGATTTTTCCATCAAACCCGGACATCCGAACTTGTACGGGCTGATCGGCAGCGAGGCGAATGCTATCGAGCCGGGGAAACGGATGCTGAGCTCGATGGCGCCGACGATGGTGCTCAGGGACGGGAAGGTGTTTCTCGTCCTCGGCACGCCGGGGGGCGCCACGATCATCACCACGATAGCGCAGATAGTGATCGACATGCTGGATTTCGGCATGAGTCTCGAAGCGGCCGTTTCGGCGCCGCGCTTTCATCACCAGTGGCTGCCAGATCATATCAGTGTCGAGAACGGGGCTTTCGGCGCGTACCTGCGGCGAGGCCTCGTCGAGAAGGGGCATCGGATAGAGGATCGAACGGCGCCGATCGGCGACGCGCAGGTAATCGAGGTCAGGGGCTCAGCCGCATGCGGCATGAGCGACCCGAGAGGGGATGGGACGGCCGGGGGTGTCGAGCCCGCGGATCCCGTTCCACAATGAAAGGAGCTGGTCAGAGAATCATGAGAACGACGATGATAGTGCTTTTGGTCTCGATGCTCGCGTGTGCTCCCGCGGCGGCGCGCGCTGCGCAGAGCGAGAATGCCGATCCCTACATGATGCAGGAGGTATTTTGCAGATTCCCGTTCGCCCAGGTGATCCCCCTGGATAGCTTGGAGGGATGGGGGCTCATTTATGCCGATACCTATGGAAAGCTGCATCTCCTCAAATCGACGCCGAAAGGATTGAAGCTTGAGTGGGAGCTCACGAACCTGGGAGTGAAGATTAGAAAATTCTTTGTGCGGGATCTGGACGGGAACGGGGTTCCGGAAATAGTCATCGCCACGGTGAACGGGCGCATTCTCGTTTACAGTACGGAGACGTACCAGAATATCTGGGAGAATCTCGAGGATAATTTTTCGTCGATCCAGGCGATAGAGATCGAGGACATCGACGCGGACCCGCAGCTCGAGCTCGTGTACATCGCCGACGGGCGCCTCTCTATCGTGGATGGCGTGAGCAAGAGCAAGCAGTGGGTAAGCCAGCAGAGCTTCGATGCGGTAGAGATTGTCATCGGCAACGTCGACAAGGATTCCCAACCGGAGATCATCCTCAACAGCGGGGTCATCATCGATTCCCGGTTCTTTAACGTCGAGGTTGAATGGGATAAACCCTTCGGCGACCGTATCATGCTGTTCGACATGAACAACGACGGGATTCCGGAAATCGTCGGGGAATTCGCGGATTATTCATTGCGCATATACGACGTATATGCGAGGCGGGAGGTCTGGTGATTCGGCGCCGCGATCCGTGGCGACAAGAACTGGGTGGTTTACCTTAAATAGCTATTTCAAAAAAGAGCGATTTGTGATACAATGCCCGCTCAAAACTCATTCAACCGTGGCCAGATCGAACAGAAGAAGGAGGGGGTCTTGAACAGAAAGCTACTGCTAGGCGTATTCCTGCTCTGCATCCTGGTCTTCGCCGTTGGGAGCGCTTCTTCGATAACCTTCAGAACGGAGAGATTCTCGCTGAGCGGCACAGGATCCTTTATGGCGCATCCGCCGATATTCGCCGGGCAAATCACCGGGGGCACGTTGTATCCGGGCACGTTCTGGGTCGCATTTGACGACACGGGATGGCCCACGGAAGATCCCGGGACTCCGCAGAATGAACGGCTTGACTACGTCATTGCGCATTACTTCCACTATGATCCGACGGTCGGTGGGGAGAGCTGGGATGGGTATTTTCCGCCGAGCGCTTCCGGTGAGCCCATGCCGGGGTGGCGCTTCTATACGGCTGCCGGGGATACCCTCGGCGGGAGCTGCACCCAGATCACGATAACTATCAGGGATTTCAACGCGAACGGCATTATGGAAGCGAGC
>JBAZPL010000217.1:0-3987 GCA_041648155.1 Candidatus Krumholzibacteriia bacterium | reverse complement strand
ATTCGGTTCGACGGCGCGCCGGCCGATCTCGCGGGCTCGGTCCCGCGCGACGATCTCGAACGCTCGCTCGTGCATCGCGCGCCTGATGCGAAACCGCCGGCCGCGAGATTGCGGTCCGGAGAGCCGGGCGCTCCCGCGATCGTCGAGTTGAGCGACGCGCGTTTCTCGCCGGGAGAGGATGGATTCATCCTCGACGTACCCTCGCTCTCGATCCGTTCGGGCGAGCGCGTCGGCGTGTGCGGGCCGTCCGGCTCCGGCAAGACGACATTGCTTCTTGCGTGCGCCGGGCTCCTCCCGCCCCGGAGCGGAGCCGTATCGCTCTTCGGCCGGCGCGTGGCGTCGAGGCGCGATTTCCCCGCGGGGAGAGCCGCGTTTCTCTTCCAGAGCCCCGAGGAGGGATTCTTCGCTCCGACCGTTCGCGAGGAAGTCGGTCTCGCGTACCGCAGCCTCGTGGGGGGTGCGGGAGAGACGGAAGCGGTCTCTCGCGCGCTGAACGCCGTGGGGCTCTCTCCCGAAACGTTCCTCGGGAGGAATACGTTCCGTCTCTCCCAGGGGGAGAAGCGGCTCGTCGCCCTTGCCTCCGTGCTCGTGTTCGACGCGGAGCTCTTTCTTTTCGACGAGCCGACGATCTTCCTCGACGGCGCGGCGCGCCGACGGCTCCGTTCGGCGCTCGACCGGCTCTCGGCGCGGGGCGCCACGATCGTCGTCGCCTCGCACGACGCGGACTTTCTCGGCGAGTGCACGGACCGGACCCTCACACTCGAAAACGGGCGCCTGATCTAGCTCCAATCCGCCTAACAAATGCCGCTTACTTCTCGGTTGGCCGGGCGCCAGGACGGGGGCTGCCTGCTCAGACAGTCCTCGCGCGCCGACCGATTACCTCGTTGTCCGCCTCAAACTCCGCCTCAAACTACAGCTTGACGAATGAGCGTTCAGTCCGATATTCTTGTCCATAGGCGTTCTCTTTTTCCGCTGAAGGTCCCGTTGAGTTGAGAAATAGTATTGTCCGCTCAACCAGCGGAGAATGCCGATTCTTGTACCCTATGTTTCTAAGGTGTACTGAGGTCACTTGATTCGCGGACGCCATGCCTGTATAACGACCATAGAATATAGAATCAAGGGTCTCTTCTAAGAAAGGTCTATTCCATGAAAAATTCTCTCTCTCTCGTCTTGTTATTATTATTAATGAGCTGTTCAAAGAACGAAAGCAACCCAGCCAACGGTTCAGGCGGCAGCCCCACCGTAGACAACTCTACAGTCGATAATGTCAATGCCACCAACGGCGACGTATCGGCAGCTATCGATGGCAACGACAAGATTCACGTCGCCTATTTTTCGTTTAACCGGGGATTAAAGTATGCAACGAACAAAACCGGTCCGTGGGTGGCAACCATGATTCACCCGGAAGATACCACAACCTCGACGGGCTATTTTAATGATATTGCGGTTGATAACAGCGGCTTTGTTCACATTGTCTATGTGACAGACGGCGTGACAATGAACGATACATCCGCAATATATTATGCAACAAATAAGTCGGGCGTATGGGTAAAGACAAAGATTGCTCATGCGATTGGTTCCGGTTTTAGCGGGGCGGGCATCGCAGTAACAAGCCTAGGAAAAGTCCATATTGTTTACGGCAATTCTTCCTGGGATCTATGCTACACAAATGATCTTTCCGGAGTTTGGAGCGGACATGTGCGGATTGGCTCCTATTGGACAAATGTAAGGCCCCGGCTTGCGCTCGATGCAAATAATAATGTGTATGCCGCATATGAACATGGCGGGGAAGGATCCCTGCATCTGCAAACCATCAATTCTTCCGGAGATTTAGTGTTCAATTCCATTCTTGATGGTGGGAATCTAGGAGACGCTCGAGGTTGGAATCCGGATATAGCGATCAATAAAACGAACGGCTCTGTCTTGATTTCATACTGGAATTACGACAGTAATCTTTTAAAGTTGTATAATGCCGGGACTATAACCACTATGGATACGTTGACTAATGGGACGAATCCAGCAGTAGTAACAGATGATAACGGTAAGGCGTATGTGTGTTACACGGATTTATCCACGGATGAATTATACCTCGTCACGAATAGAACGGGTTCCTGGGCGAGTGAAAAACTTCCGGTCTCTATCGTAGGGAGTTATTCTGCTGTTGTTGTTGAATCGACTGGAAAGATCGACATCATTTACAATGTCCTAGGTGCGAGCTTAAAAGTAATTTCGAAATAACTATTGCAGACGTATTGTTCTTAATAAAAATGGCTATATTCCGAAACAAGTTCTTTCGCTTTGTTTGCGGATTTGTACTGCATATATGCAAGCCGTACCTATCCAACTACGCATGCCCGCCATTTCATTTAGCAGGCGGGCGTCCCACTGTTGCTGAGCGGGACGGCGGGACGTTCAGTCAAGCGCATCAATTGTCTTTAGAGGCCTGCTCAAAAATATGTCCTCACTCCTGAAAGTTTCAATCGGGAGTCCGGAATTCTGGATGCGCGCCTAAAATTTGCGCGCATGACAAGAGTATTTTGGTAGCCACTATCAAAGTAAGGATTCCTGGCTTCACCCGCCTTCGGAGCTCCCGGCATCCCGCCTCCCCAAAACAAACAAGCTTCCTCAGAGGTGGGTTACGATGTCCCTTCCTATTCCCGATGCAACCACATGCAACCACATTAGGTGCTTGCCAGCACGAACGGATTGGTGTAACCTCTCAAGCCTTCCGTCCTTCGCGCAATTTAATTGGAATCAGACGAAGGCGGACAATCGAGGCGCGTGGCTTCGCCGTCACGCGGAACAAAGGGGTTTCCTGCGCATGCATGGAGGGAAAAAAGATGAGACCAGGCGCTCGGTCTGCATTTCTCATACTTTTGATCGCGGGGCTCGTATCCTTCATCTCGTGCTCAAAGGGTATTGAAATGCAATTCAAGGAATTCGTCGACGCCCACGTCGCAAAGCTCCAGCCGCTCGAGAAGGAGTCTAACCTCGCCTACTGGCAGGCGGCCATCTCCGGCAAGGAAGAGGACTACAAGAAATATTCCGAGGCGCAGCTCAAGATGGAGAAGCTTTACACGAACACGGAGGAGTTTGCGTTCGTGAAGAAGGCGAAGGAGTCGCTCAAGCTCAAGGACCCGCAGCTTCAGCGCACGGCCGACATTCTCTATCTCAGGTATCTCGGGAACCAGACCGATTCGCTTCTCCTCAAGCAGATGATCGACATCGCGGCCGCCGTGGAGAACCGCTTCACGGTGTATCGCCCCGTCATCGGCGGCAAGGAAATGACGACGAACGACGTCTACCGCATCCTCGGCGAGGAGAAGAACAGCGCCAAACGCCGCGAGACCTGGGAGGCGAGCAAGGGGGTCGGACCGATCGTGCTCGACAGCCTGCTCCAGCTCGTGAAGCTCCGCAACGAATCGGCGAAGAAGGTCGGATTCGACAACTTCTACACGATGTCGCTCACGCTCGCCGAGCAGAACGAGGATGAGCTCGTGAAGCTCTTTGCCGAGCTCGACGAGATGACCCGCGAGCCGTTCCTCATGATGAAGAACAAGCTCGACGCGGACCTCGCGAATAGTTACAAGATCAAGGCTGCCGATCTCCGCCCGTGGCACTACCACGACCCGTATTTCCAGGAGCTTCCGCAGGTCGGCGAGATTGACCTTGACAAGTATTACAAGGGCAAGGATCCGGTCGAGATCGCGGAGGTCTTCTTCGCGGGGATCGGCATGAGCGCCGACGACATTCTCGCGCGGAGCGATCTCTACGAAAAGACGGGCAAGAATCCCCACGCCTTCTGCACCGACATCGATCGCGGGGGCGACATCCGGATTCTCGCGAACATGAAGGACAACGGCTACTGGATGGAGACGATCCTCCACGAGCTCGGACACGGGGTATACGACAAGAACCTCGATATGAACCTCCCGTTCCTTCTGAGAACGTACCCGCACCTCTGCGTGACGGAGGCCTCGGCCGAGT
>JBAZPL010000216.1:0-4002 GCA_041648155.1 Candidatus Krumholzibacteriia bacterium | reverse complement strand
TAACGTCATGAAAATCATCGCAGATCCGCGGAAACTCGAACCCGGCGTCTTCGTCGGCACCGCCGTCACGATCGGCGTGTTCGACGGAGTTCACCGGGGGCATACGGAGGTCATCAGGACTCTCGCCGCCGCCAAGCGCGCCGAAGGGCTCAGCGCGTCGATACTCCTCACCTTCGACCGGCACCCCCTCGCCGTCACTCATCCTGAAATGACGCCGCCGCTTCTCACGACTCTTTCCGAGAAGCTCTACCTGCTCGCTCGCATGGACGTCGACTGCGCGATCGTCGAGCATTTCTCTCCGGGAACCGCTTCGATCGACTACCGCGAATACCTTTCGAACATGCTCGTCGCGAAGCTCGGGATGAGGCATCTCGTCGTCGGGTACGATTTCCGCCTCGGGCGCGGGAGGGAAGGCTCGCAGGAGCGGCTCGTCGAGGAAGGACGCCGGCTGGGTTTCGCCGTCACGATCGTGCCGCCGATGGTGCTTCAGGGGAGCGTTCTCTCGAGCACGAGGATCAGGCGGGATATCGCGGAGCGGCGTCTCGATCACGCGGCGCGCTGTCTCGGAAGGCCCTACTTCTTCGAGGCGACGGTCGTGCGGGGTGAGGGGCTCGGACGTGGGCTAGATTTTCCGACGGCGAACGCCGAGATCGCCGATACCGCGAAGCTCCTGCCGCCCGGCGGCGTCTACGCGGTCGAGGTCGAAGAGCGCGGCGGCGTCCACGGCGGGATGATGAATATCGGAATTGCTCCGACGATGCACGTGGACGGCGCGCGTCACATCGAGATTCACCTGTTCGATTTCGCGGGAGATCTCTATGGCGAGCTCATTCGGGTGCATTGCCGGGGATTTATCAGGGACGAACGGAGATTCGGGAGCGCGGATGATCTTCGGGCACAGTTAATGCACGACCGGCAAACGGCTTATGGGATACTGGAAAAGAAGCATTGACATTCGGCCCCAATCGTGTAGATTCTAATGCCTGTAGAGGCAAAGAAAGCTCGTAGCAGTTTTAAGGCGGATCGGGGGCACCCGTTCTGCTGCCATCGTGATATCTCATCACAGGGTTAAGGAGGTGCATGAACGATGGCGCTGCCGAAGGAAGTGAAAAAGGGAGTCATTACCAAGTTTCAGGTTCATGAGAGAGACTCAGGTTCCCCGGAAGTTCAGATCGCTCTTCTCACGGAACGTATCAATCAGCTTGCAACGCATTTCCAGGTTCACAAGAAAGACTTCGCCTCGAAGCGCGGCCTGTTGAAGCTCGTGAGCCAGCGGCGCAAGCTCCTCGACTATCTCAAGAACAACAAGATCGACAAATACCGAGCGATCATCAAGGAATTGAATATCCGGAAGTAGCCCCCGGTTCCCCGGCTGAGCGAACGAACTCTCCCGTGGTATCGCGGACGGCTCGCTATTGAATGGTAACGCAGTATGGAGGCTTATTCTCGAATGGTGAAAAAGAATTGGGATCTCGGAGGAAAGAATTTCTACTTCGAGACCGGCAGAATGGCGAAACAGGCCGACGGGGCGGTTCTCGTCGGGATCGACAGCACCGTCGTGCTCGTGACCGCGGTGGCGTCGAAAGACAGGCAATCGGATCAGGACTTCTTCCCGCTCAGCGTCGAGTATCGCGAGAAATTCTACGCCGCGGGCAAGATACCCGGCGGCTTCTTCAAGCGCGAAGGGCGTCCCGGCGAGAAGGAAACGCTCGGCGCGCGCATGATCGACCGGCCCATCCGGCCCCTCTTTCCCGATACGTTCCGGTATGAGGTGCAGGTCGCCTGCAGCGTGATGTCGAGCGACCAGCAGCTTCCGTCCGACATCCTCGGTATCACGGGGGCCTCGCTTGCCCTCGCGCTCTCGGATATCCCCTTCGGGGCAATCCTGAGCGGCGTGCGGGTCGGCATGAAAGACGGCGCGTTCATCGCGAATCCGACCTTCGTCGAGCTCGACGAAGGGCAGCTCGATATCGTGGTCGCGGGCTCCGACGACGCGATTCTCATGGTCGAAGGGGGCGCGAAGGAGATCTCCGAGGCCGTTCTCCTCGAGGCGCTCGACTTCGCCCACGCCCAGATCAAGCAGCTCAACGCGTTCCAGCGGGAGTTCCTCGCCGCGTGCGCACCGAAGGCGAAACGTTCCTTCGCGAAACCGGAGATCAACAAGGAGCTCGAGGCGAAACTTCGGGCGGATTACCTGGCCGAGATCGGCCGGCTCGCCCGCCTCGGGGGCAAGCTCTGCCGCCAGAACGCGCTGAGCGAGATCCGCGCGGGGGCCGTGGCCAAGTACGGCGAGGCCTACCCCGACTCCGAGAAGCAGTTCAAGAAGATCATGGAGCAGATGGAGCGCGAGGTCGTCAGATCGATGATCGTCGAGCAGAAGATCCGCTGCGACGGCCGCGGCTGCGCCGATATCAGGGACATCACGTGCGAGATCGGCGTTCTCCCCAGGACGCACGGAAGCGCGCTCTTCACGCGGGGCGAGACGCAGAGCCTCGTCGTGACGACGCTCGGCACCGCGCAGGACGAACAGCGCATGGACGAGCTCTCGGGGGAATCGTTCAAGAGCTACATGCTTCACTACAACTTCCCGCCCTTCAGCGTCGGCGAGGTCGGCAGATTCAGCGGGCCGGGGCGCCGCGAGATCGGCCACGGTATGCTCGCCGAACGGGCGATCGAGCCGGTCATACCGGCCGACGAGAACTTCCCCTACACGATCAGGGTCGTCTCCGACGTCCTCGAGTCGAACGGCTCGAGCTCGATGGCGACCGTCTGCGGCGGAAGCCTCGCCCTCATGGACGCGGGCGTGCCGATCAAGAAGCCGGTCGCCGGAGTCGCCATGGGGCTCGTCAAGGAAGGGGACCGTTTCGCGATTCTCACCGACATTCTCGGGCTCGAGGATCACGACGGCGATATGGACTTCAAGGTGGCGGGCACGCGCGACGGCATCACGGCGTTCCAGATGGACGTCAAGGTCGCCGGCATCCCGCGCTCCATAATGGAGCCGGCTCTCGAGCAGGCGCGCGAGGCCCGGATAAAGATACTCGAGATCATGGGCCGTACGATCGCCGAGGCGCGCAAGGAGATCTCTCCGTTCGCGCCGAAGATCGTGCAGATCAAGATCCCCGTCGACAAGATCCGCGACGTCATCGGCCCGGGGGGCAAGATGATCCGGCACATCCAGGATACCTCCGGCGCCAAGATCCAGGTCGAGGACGACGGGACGATCGAGATCGCCGCCGTCGATCAAGCCGCGGGCGATATGGCCCTCGAGATGATCAGGGGGCTCACCGAGGAGCCCGAGATCGGCAAGGTGTACAAGGGGACCGTGCGCGGCATCCAGGTGTTCGGCGCCTTCGTGCAGATCCTTCCCGGCAGGGACGGCCTTCTCCATATATCCGAAATCGACCGCAAGCGGGTGGAGAGGGTCGAGGACGTGCTCAAGCTCGGCGACGAGATCGAGGTCAAGGTCATCGGCATCGACAAGGATGGCAAGGTGAAGCTGAGCCGCAAGGTTCTGCTCTAACCGTATCACATGCTGAGGTTGCCCGCGCCGCACAAGGTAGCTCTCTCCTCGGGAGCGACCCTTCTTTATCAGCGCAATCCGTTTTCGCCCACGGTCGCCTTTGGCGTCTGGATCGCAGGAGGCTCGAGCCGCGAGGAAGATACGGAGCGCGGGCTTTCCCATCTTCTCGAGCACGTCGTTTTTCGCGGAACGAAGGGCCGCGACGCCCTTGCGATCGCATACGACCTCGAGTCGATCGGCGGCCAGTACGACGCCTTCACGGGGAAGGAAGCGACGTGCTACCACGCGAGGGTTCTCGACGAGCATTTCGAAAGGCTCGCCGATATCCTCGCCGACATCGTGTGCCGGCCCTCCATTCCCGGCGAAACCTTCCGGCTCGAGAAGAACGTCGTTCAGGAGGAGATCAGGAGCATCAACGACTCTCCTGAGGAGCTCGCCCACGAGCTTTTCTACGCGACGCTCTTCAGGAAGCACCCGCT
>JBAZPL010000215.1:0-4042 GCA_041648155.1 Candidatus Krumholzibacteriia bacterium | reverse complement strand
AACGTGGGGAAGGCTTCCTGCTTCAATCTCCACGGTATCTGGGAAGAGTTCAACATTCTGCAGGGCACCATTGTCGATCGAGAACTCGAAGGCTCGTGCGTCCCCGAGAGATATCTCAACGTATCGTGGGTGCGCCTCGATACCATTTCTCCGGAGGTCGGATCGCTCGCGCTCGTCAGGGAAATCACGTCGCTGCGAGAGTTGGCGGAAGCGCGGGAAGAGGAAGTTACGATCGTCGCGCACGAGCTGCGCACGCCTCTCGCGGCTCTCAAGGCATCGCTCGAGATCGTAAATAGCGCCGGCGATTCAGGGAACAAGTTCGCGAGCGGTCGCCGGGCCGTACCGGACTTTCTCTTGAGCGCCGCCAAGACGGTGGATAGACTCGGCAGGCTCGTCGACGGGCTTGTCGATTCGTCGGCCGCGCGCCTCGACGAGCGGCCGCTCAGAATCGAGTCGCACGACTCAAGGAAATTCCTCGACGAAATTACCATGTTATTTCTTCGCCCGATGAAAATCAGGGGAATCGATTTCACCTTCGATGTCGACGAAGCCTGCGGTAACCTCATGTTCGACAGGGATCGGATAGAGCAGGTGATCCAGAACCTTCTTGCGAACAGCATGAAGCACGTGCCCGCGGGGGGGAGCATATCGATATCGATCCGCGCATGCGCCGGCTGTCCCGTGAAGGTTCTCCCCGCCGAGCTTGCGAAGCTGCACGCTTCAATCGCATTTGCCGATGTGGTTCTGCGGGATTCAGGGAGCGGCATACCGCGGGAGATAGCCGAGCTGAGCAATACGACCGAATCCGATGAGGAGCGCCCCGTCAGGGCTTCGCATGGGCTCGGTCTCGTCATTGCGAAGCGTCTCATGCGGATGCAGGGAGGGTCTCTTTTCATCGATGAGAGCATCGAGAAAGGGAGCGCCGTGCATCTATTTCTGCCCATCGATCAGGAAACCGCTCGAGTCGTGAAACGGTACAGAGCCTTGCGGATGAAGGTCGACGAGAAGATGGCCAAGGGGCTTGCGTCGGCTATCTTCGTTATTTCGAAGGAGAGATCGATATCGTGGGACGAGGTCGCCGAGCACTGCCGCCCCTTGCCCGTCCTCAATCCCGATGTGAAGGATATGAAAGGCCGCGATGCCTTTCTCTGGTCTCTCTCCGAGGGCATCGCGCTCGCGCTCGTTACGCGAATCGATCGCATAGAAAACCCGGTCGCTTTTTTCGGAGAGCCGGTTGGCGATGCCGGAGCCGACTCCTGGATGAGCGCTTCGGTGGCCGACGGCGATTGCGGGAAGGTCGTCGACGTCGCGCCGCGTCTACGGGCCGGCTGGACCGTCAGCCTGAGAGAAGGCACCGATCTGCGGGATCTGCTGTCCATAGCAATACAACGACTGGAAAACGGGTTCGAGACCCACATGCTGAAAGGAGTCGCTGGATGAAAGCGTACAAGATTCTGATCGTCGAGGATGATGAGGATATCGTCGAGACCGTCAGGTATTGTCTCGAGGTGAAGGGGTTCGTGGTCGAAGTAGCCTATGACGGACTCAATGCGCTTCGGATGGCGCGCAAGAACCAATATGACCTCATGCTCCTTGACATTATGCTTCCGGGTAAGAACGGCTACGAGGTCTCTCGCATCCTCAAGGAGGAGATGGACCACAAGAAGATAGAACCGTTTCCGATCCTCGTTCTCACCGCGCGAAAGGTGAACAGCCCTGAACGGGAGGATTTCCTCGCGACGTGGTCGAAGGCGGACGAGTTCATGTACAAGCCGTTCGAAATGGCCGATCTGATGAACAAGATTGCGGTTCATATGGAAAGGTTCAGCGCGGTGCCGGTCTGAGGAAGCACGCGGTCCGGATCGGAAAACAGAGACGCAAAGGATATCATGACCGTCAAATGCATGGATAACCCACGGTGCCAGGAGAGTTTCGACCACCTCGTCGGAGTGTTCGACAGCTTTCCCGCCGCGCTCGTATCCATCGATGCGAGGCTTCGGATCATCATGTTCAATCGCTTCGCCGAGGAGCTCACCGGTTTCAGGAGCTCCGAAGTCATGCGGAGACGGATCAATAGCGTCGTTCGAATCGAGAGCGTGCGCCACATCACGAGCATCCTGCGCGGGCGCAGGGAGCTCCCCGCGGATGGATTCATCACGAAGCTCAGGGCGAAAAACGGCGTCGAGATTCCGGTGCAAATAGTCGTCTCGCCGCTCCGGGGACCGCGAGGGATTCTGGCCGGATTCCTCTGCGTGGCATCCGATCTGCGCGTCGTCAAGCGCTTCCAGGGAAAGCTGCTGGAGGCGGAACGGCTCTCCGCCCTTTCCGAGATCGCGATCGGGCTGAATCATGCGATCAATAATCCCCTGTGCGCCATTCTCGGGAATACGCAGCTTCTGCTCATGGAGCGGGACAAGCATGACCCGGGGACGGTCAGAAAACTCAAGAGCATCGAACGGGAGATTTCCCGCATCCAGAAAATTGCGGAGCGGCTGCCCATGATCACACGGGCGGCGTCCCGGGATTACGTCGGGGGCAAAAGGATGCTTGACGTTGAGGAATCGGAGCATCTCGATCTCCGCCGGCGCCCGCGCCGGAGGCAGACTCCCGCCGGCAAGAGGGGGCCCCGGCACCCATCACAGCAATAAATCATTGACAAAACACATTTTCCGGATAAGATTTCTCTCCGTGGGAAGGTAGCTCAGCAGGTAGAGCAACGGACTGAAAATCCGTGTGTCGGCGGTTCAATTCCGTCCCTTCCCACCATTTATTCGAGGGGTTCCACGATCGACGGCCTTCTGCGAGGCCATGGTCTTTCATAACTCATTATTAAATAATTAGTTAAGTATGGTATGCCCTCAAGGGACGCGGATTTTTAATGTTGACAGCCTGAAAATGGGTGGGTTATCTTTCTCTTTGAGAGGGAGGTAGAGGATGATGGATGAGAAGATCATGGCGGTGATTTCTGCGGCGGTCAGCGCTTACATAGAATCGGAAAACTCATTAGACGAGAAAAGGTTCGGACAGAGGCTCAACCCCTGGAAGATGGCGGCACGTCGGGAGACCATGTCCAAGCACGTGCTGACCGTACGGGCGAATCCGAGCACGATGCGCCTGAGAAGATTCTCGCTCATTTAGGTTGAGCACGCCGAAATCCGACTGAAGGCATTCTCCTGAAGGGCTCGGTATATGCCCAAGAACACAAAGCTCCTCCAGGCGTTCAAGGCGGTCAAGGTGACCGACACGACGCTTCGTGACGGTCATCAGTCCACGATCGCTACCCGGATGCGCACCGAGGATATGCTCCCCATCGCGGAGAAGATGGACAGGGTCGGCTTCCATACGATGGAGGTATGGGGGGGAGCCACATTCGACGTTGCGACGCGATACCTCAATGAGGATCCGTGGGAGCGTCTGGTCGAGCTCAAGAAGCGGATCAAGAAAACCCCGCTCCAGATGCTGCTCCGCGGCCAGAACCTCGTCGGATATCGGAACTACGCCGATGACGTCGTCGAGGCATTCGTCGAGCGGTCGGCCGAAGCCGGGATCGACATCTTCCGCGTTTTCGACGCGCTCAACGACGAGCGCAACTTCGAGGCGTCCTTCAAGGCGATAAAAAAGTGCAAGAAGCATATTCAGGGCACGATATCGTTCTCTCTCACCGGTCCCAAGATCGGGGGCAAGGTATATAACCTCAAGTATTACCTCGAAAAGGCCAAGATTCTCAGAGAGATGGGCGCGGACTCGATCTGTATCAAGGACATGGCGGGGATTCTCAATCCGTATGACGCCTACGATCTCATCGGCGCCCTGAAGCGTTCGGTCAGGCTTCCGATCCAGCTCCACTGCCATTACACAAGTGGAATGGCCTCGATGACCTATCTCAAAGCGATCGAGGCGGGCGTCGATGTCATTGATTGCGCGATCGCGCCCTTCGGGCTCAGATCGTCGGAGCCGGCGATCGAACCGATCGTAGCGGCGCTCAAGGGAAAGGTGAGAAGCCCGGGTCTCGATCTGGAGAAACTCTTTGAGATCGGTCAAT
>JBAZPL010000214.1:0-4061 GCA_041648155.1 Candidatus Krumholzibacteriia bacterium | reverse complement strand
TCACTACCCCGGGCACGTGATTCGATCCACCCGCGCCGTGCTACGGCAGATGGGACCCGTACTATCTCTTCGCCCAGCGCATCAACTCCAACGGGAATCGCTTGTGGGGGATGTCACCCGTTAGAATATGCTCCGATCCGAACGGACAGGAGGTCTATCACCGGGCGCAGACAGAGTCGGGCGCCATCATCATCGCGTGGGCCGATTCCCGGAATAGCGGATTGGACAAAGACATTTACGCGCAGAAAATCGGTCTCGACGGGTCGCTTCTCTGGGGGCCGAGCGGCACTCCCGTTGTCACCGCGACGGGAAAACAGAGCACTCCCTTCGTTGCCCGCGACGGCATGGGCGGCGCGATCGTCATCTGGAACAACTACTGCAATCAATATTACGCGAACAAATTCGGCATCTGGGCGCAGAGGCTCGATTCATCGGGCCAACCTCTCTGGCCGTCCGAAGGCATGCCGATAGAAACGAGCTGCCAACTTGAGGATAGGACCGGCATCATCCCGAGTTCAATCGGAAGCGGCATCGTTCTCTGGACCTCTGGAGACCCGTCCTACGGTACCTCCCTTATGGCCCAGAAGATCGACTCTCTCGGAAACGCTCTCTGGGAGATCCCGGGAAAACCGATTTCGGAAGCGGCATACACATGCATCAATCCGAGGGCGATACCCGACGGCGAAGGAGGCGCGGTCTTCTCGTGGGAACGCACTCCAAAGCAGTCTTCTTACTCCTCGATCCTCGGAATGTGGGGATCTTCCTCGAATGATATCTGCGCTGTCGGCAGCACCGGAGCCATCTTCCACTATGACGGGCAGAGCTGGTCGCGGATGAGCTCCCCGACGACGGAGATCCTCAGTGCCGTATGGGGAAGCTCGACGGACAATGTGTTCGCAGTCGGGTCGTATGGAAAAATTCTGCATTACAACGGCACCGCCTGGACGAGCATGAGCAGTGGGACAACGAAGTACCTCCGTGGCGTGTGGGGAAGTGCGCCGGATACTGTGTATGCGGTGGGCAACAACGGAACGATACTCCGATTCGACGGATCGACCTGGACCAACATGAATTATGCCGGGACCGGCAATCTCATGGCGGTGCACGGACGTTCGGGCACGGACGTCTATGCGGTCGGCACCGACCGCGTTCTGCACTACGACGGCAATGCATGGAGCACAATCAGAGCGGGAGGGGGATCGGAATCCTATACGAGCGTCTGGGTCAGCCCCGAGAACCTCGTTTATATCGGGGGATTGTACTATTTCTGGGTATTCTCCAACGGATTCATTCTGCAGTACGACGGGGCGACGTGGCGCGAGACCAATTCCGATCTTCTGACCTGCTCAGCAATCTGGGGGACCGATTCGAGTAATGTCTATGCGCTCTTTGAGTCGGGAAACGTCATGCATTACGACGGTTCACTCTGGACGAAATCTCAGGCATCGGCCCGGGAGTATTACTACGCTCTCTGGGGCACCGCGGGCAGCGATATCTGGATCGGCGGCAACAGATATTGCATCCGCCATTTCGAGGATCAGGAATGGGTCACCCAGAACCAGGCAGCCGGGTCCATATATATGAACAGAATCGATGCCGCGGGGAACGCGCTGTGGGACGAGTTCGGCGCCCCGGCATCGGCAGGAATGGATGAACAGACCAACCACTATCTCGCGCCCGGGGGAGACGGGAGCGCGCTTGCGGCCTGGCAGGACAGCAGGAACAGCAATTGGGACATCTACGCGCGAAAGGTCTCGATCTCGCGCGGACCCATCGTCGCGACGGAGCTCGTGAATTTCGAGGCGGGCCTCCTCGAGGCGGGGATCAGGGTGACATGGCAGCTATCGCAGTTCGACGAGGGCGCCGCGTTCATCGTCTCACGCGCCGGCGGCGCAACGGGCAAGCCTTGGGAGGTGATCGCTCCCGCGATTTCTCGGGACGGCCTCTCGTTCGGTTTCGTCGATGACGCCGTCGAAGCGGGGGCGCAGCACCGTTATCAGGTGCGGATATCAGACGTAAACGGAAGCCGCACGCTCTTCGAAACGGATGCCGTCTCGACGCCGCGCCTTCCCCTCACGCTCTCCCAGAATGTCCCCAACCCCTTCAACCCTTCGACGACGATCCGCTACTACCTGCCCGAAAGGTGCCGTGTGAAGGTCGCGGTGTATGACGCTGCCGGGCGAGCGATCGCAAGTCTTGCGGATCTGGATCAGCCGGCGGGGCATTACTCCTTTACCTGGAACGGGCGGGACAATCTCGGGAAAAACGTCGCCTCGGGCATCTACTTCTGCCGCCTCCAGGCGGGAAAGGAAATGCGTTCGCGAAAGATGGTGCTCATCAGATAAAGAGCGAGAACTTCGAATCCATCGCCTCGGCGATGAAGGTCGCGACACCGCCCATCTCGACGCCGTCGATGAAGTCTTTCTTATCGATTTCCATCACGTTGCAGCTCATCTCGCAGGCGACGAGTCGCACGCCCTGCTCCTGGGCCTGCTTCACGAGCGTCGCGAGCGGGGTGACGTTGTGCTTCTTCATCATCTTCTTGAACATCCAGCGCCCCATCCCCCCCATGTTGAGCCGCGAGGGGCCGATCGCGTCGAGGCCGCCGCGGTTCATGCACCCGAGCATCTTCCCCATGGCGCTCTTTCCCGTGAGGTTCCCCTTCTGGATCGCTTTGAGGCCCCAGAAGGTGAAGAACATCGTGACCTTCATGTCGAACGCGGCCGCGCCGTTCGCGATGATGAAGGCGCCCATGACCTTGTCCATGTCGCCGCTCATGACGATGAGGCTCGCCTTGTCGGGAACAGTTCCGTCGCTCATTTTCATTCCTCCTGTTCGAGATCTATTTGACTCCGGCGAGCCACAGGGCGACCGGCCGGTACACGATGTGCGCGAACTTCGTGAAGGGCAACGATACGAGAAGATTGAACACGAACACGAGATGGAACGCGAACGCCCCGTACGCCGCCATCGGCATGTGCATGAAGCGAAAGGCGACCATGACGTAGCCGCTCACGACGGAGAGCACGAGGAGAATCAGAAAGACCCAGTCGCTCTGGTGCGAGCGTTTCGCATACTCGGTCCGACGGGCGAGCCGCAGATACACATAATATCCGAGCCCGAAAAGGGTCGCCGCGCCCGAGGCCGAACCGATCGCGAGAGACACCCACCGCGGGAGGGGAATCCATTTGAAATCGACCGCGGCGATGACGCAGGTCGCGACGAACATGCCGATGAAACCCCACGAAACGGCGAGGTGCGCCCAGCGGCGGAACTTGTTGTCCTCGCATTCGCCGAACCGCTCCTGGAGGGCGACCTCGCGAAGCGCCTTCATCGAGGAGGCCTTGACGTTGCTCGTGGAGAATGCCGCGCCATACGGTCCGCGCCGCATCGCACGGTACATGATCCAGATATTCGCGAGGAACGCCGCCATGATGAATACGACGATCGCGATCCCCGCGACATGGATCTTCTCGATCGTGATGAAGGAAAGAAAGTCGACCTTCGCGCAATCCATCGCGGGATTGTAGAAGAAGAATATCGCGGCGATCGCGATCGCCGTGAGCAGAATCCAGGCTACGCCGGAGGCGAACGCCGAGTAGAACGCGTCGGCGACGCGCCCGATCGAATACTTGCGGATCGCGAACCGGCGGAGCGCCATCATGAGCCCGCCCGGGTCCGCTTCGCGCGGGCACGTTTTGCTGCATTCGCCGCAGTAGTAGCAGAGCCAGGGTTCGGGGGACGAGAGGATCCTGTCCTCGAGACCGAGGAGCGAGTAGCGGATCATCTTCCGCGGGAAGGAGAGCTCCCCCTCGGAGAGCGGGCACACGGCGCTGCAGTTGCCGCAGCTGTAGCAGGCGGTGAGATCGGGGGCACCCAGCCTCTTCACCTCGTCGACGAAATCGAGATTCGCCCGCTCCATCGTCATTTTCCTTCCACGATCACGTATTTGTAATAGCCCTCGTCGGTCACTTCTTCCGTGGCGCGGAGATATCCGTAACGCACGTACCCCATCATCCACCACGTCGCCTCGTGGGGCGTGATGTCGAGGGCGGAGGCGA
>JBAZPL010000213.1:0-4086 GCA_041648155.1 Candidatus Krumholzibacteriia bacterium | reverse complement strand
AGTTGCCCGAGATTACCTTTACGAGATCGTTCTTCTTGATTTTCATTGTGGCTTCCCGTTTCCTTAAATGACTTCCGGGGCCAGGGAGACGATCTTCATGAATTTCTTCTCCCTGAGCTCGCGCGCCACCGGCCCGAAGATTCGCGTGCCGATCGGCTCCTTTTGATCGTTGATGAGCACCGCCGCATTCTGGTCGAAGCGGATATAGGTGCCGTCCTTCCTTCTGAGCTCCTTGCGGGTCCTCACGACCACGCACTTGACGACCTGGCCTTTCTTGATCGCCGAGCCCGGGATCGCCATCTTGACGTTGGCGGCGATGATGTCGCCGATGCCCGCGTACCGCCGCTTCGATCCGCCTATCACCCGGATGCAGCGGACGCTCTTCGCGCCGGAATTGTCGGCGACCACCAACATGGTATACGTCTGTATCATCGTCGTGTACTCCTACTTCGCCTTCTCCAGAATCTCAACGATCCGCCAGCGTTTCATCTTGCTGATCGGCCGCGTGGACATGACCTTCACGAGGTCGCCGGCGTGGGCCGCGCGCTCCTCGTCATGGGCGTAGATCTTCGCCGTGCGCTTTATCATCTTCTTGTACAGCGGATGCTGGAAGATGCGCTCGACCGAAACCGCGATCGTCTTGTTCATCGAATCGCTCACCACGCGCCCGACAATGGTTTTTCTGGGCTTTCTTGTCTCCATCTTCACTCCTCGTACCCGGGATGCGCGCCGGGCGCTACGCCTTCTTCGCGTCTCCGGGGCTCGCCGGCGCCTTCTCGGCCGTTTCGCCGGTCAGGATCTTTTCGTTGATGACCGTCTTGATCCGCGCGAGGTCCCGTCGCGCAATGCGTGCCTTGAGCGGATTGTCGAGCCGCTTCAGGGCGAGCTGGATCTTCAAGCGGGAAAGCTCCTCCGAGAGCTCTTCCTCGCGGACCTTGAGCTCGTCGAGGCTCATCTCTCTCAGTTCCGTTACCTTCATGCTTCAAACCGTCCGAATTAGTGAAATCCTCTCTCGTATCTCCGCGCCCCCGGGCACCGGTCTCAGCCGGTTACCTTCCCGGTCGCTACCCTGCGCACGAACTTCGTCTTCATCGGAAGCTTCGAGGAGGCGAGCTCCATCGCGCGGCGCGCCTCATCGAGATCGACTCCCTCGAGCTCGAACAGGATGCGCCCCGGCTTCACGACCGCCACCCAGTATTCGGGCGCTCCCTTGCCCTTGCCCATACGCGTCTCCGCCGGCTTCACCGTCACCGGCTTATCGGGGAAAATGCGGATCCAGAGCTTTCCCGAACGCCTGATGTGGCGCATGATCGCAACGCGCGCCGCCTCGATCTGGCGGTTCGTGACCCACGCGGGGGCCTCGGTCTGGAGCCCGTACGTACCGAAGTCGATGCTCGCGCCCCGGGTCGCCATGCCGCGCATCCGGCCCCTTTGCTGCTTGCGGTACTTCGTTTTTTTCGGCATCAACATGACACATCAACCCCTTGTACAACCTTCATCAACGCGGCCGGGAGCTTTCGTCCAGTATCGCGGATTCGCTCATCTGGCGTCTGAAATCCTTCGGGAACAGCTCTCCGAGATAGATCCAGACCTTCACGCCGACCGCCCCGTACGTCGTGAACGCGGTCGCCTTGGCGAAATCGATCTCGGCGCGAAGCGTATGAAGCGGAACGCGCCCGTCCATGTACCCTTCGACTCGGGACATCTCGGCGCCGCCGAGGCGGCCCGAGGTCTTTATCTTAATTCCGTGCGCGCCCATGCGCATCGCGGAACCGATTGACTTCTTCATCGCGCGGCGATACGAGACGCGCTGCTCGATCTGGCCGGCGATATGCTCGGCGACGAGCTGCGCGTTGAGCTCGGGACGCTTCACCTCGCGGATATCGATCTGAACATCCTTCATCGTGAGATGGCAGAGCTCCTCGCTGAGAAAATCGACCTCGGCGCCCTTCCGCCCGATCACCATGCCCGGCCGCGCGGTGTGGATATGCACGCGCACCTTGTCGCCGCGCCGTTCGATCTCCGTCTTCGAGACGCCCGCTCGGGCGAGACGTTTCTTGATGTACTTGCGAATCATCACGTCCTCTTCCAGCCAGTGCGCGAAATTTTTGGTCGCGAACCACTTGGAATCCCACGCCCGGTTGATTCCGAGCCTCAACCCTATGGGATTAGTCTTCTGACCCAAAAGTGCCTCCTCGTGTTAGCTCGCCGGTTCTTCTTTATGCTCGACGACCACAATAATGTGGCTCGACCGTTTCCGTATCCGGTACGCGCGTCCTTGCGCCCGGGCCCTGATCCGGTACATCGTCCTGCCCTCGTTGATGCGGATCTCCTTGACGCCCATGTGCGACGGCTCGATCGGGTGCTCGCTCTTCCCGGCGAGGTTGTGCATCGCGGACATCACGGTCTTGAAGATGGGCTTCGCCGCGTACAGTTTCGAAAATTTGAGTATCTCGAGGGCCTTCTCGACGGACTTACCCCGAACGAGATCGGCGATGATCTTCGCTTTCTGGGGTGAGACCCTTACGTGCCGCGCGATGGCGCGTGCTTCCATGTTCGCTTACCTCCGACAGGTCACTTCTTTTTGCCGCCCGGGTGTCCACGGTAGATCCGCGTCGGGACGAATTCGCCGAGCTTGTGGCCCACCATATTCTCGGTGATGAACACCGGAACGAACTTGTTGCCGTTGTGAATCGCCAGCGTTTGCCCCACGAACTCGGGCGAGATCGTCGATCGCCGCGCCCATGTCTTGGCGACCTTCTTGTCTCCCGCCTCGTTCATTCTCTCGAGCTTTCTCACGAGCTTCTCGTCGATATAGGGGCCTTTTTTCAGTGATCTGGCCATCAAACCTCCATACGGTGTCTTCGCCGCTCTCCCTCGAGAGCGCTCCGAGCCGAGCCGCGGGGCCGGCCCAGAACCTGCGCCTACTTCTTCCTCCGGTGAACGATCAGCTTGTCGGAGTGTTTGTGCCGGCGCGTTTTGAAACCCTTCGTTGGCTTGCCCCACGGGGTCGTCGGATGCCTGCCGCCGCTCGACTTGCCTTCGCCGCCGCCCATCGGATGGTCGACCGGGTTCATCGCGACGCCGCGGACCTTGGGTCTGCGGCCCAGCCAGCGGGTGCGCCCCGCTTTGCCGATCGATATGTTCTCGTGATCGATATTGCTCACCTGGCCGATCGTCGCGTAGCACTCCTTGCGAACCTTGCGGAGCTCGCCGCTCGGGAGCCTGAGAAGCACGTGGTTCCCTTCCTTGGCCATGAGCTGCGCATACGATCCGGCGCTCCGCGCCATCTGCCCGCCCCGCCCCGAGGTGAGCTCGATATTGTGAATGAAGAGCCCCGTCGGGATCTTTTCCATGGGGAGCGAGTTCCCCGGGTGGATGTCCGCGTCCGGCCCCGAAAGGATCGTATCGCCGACCTTGATGCCGTGCGGCGCGAGAATGTAGCGCTTCTCGCCATCCGCGTAGTTGAGCAGCGAGATGAACGCCGAACGGTTCGGATCGTACTCGAGCGACGCGACTTTCGCCGGAATGCCGACCTTGTTGCGTTTGAAGTCGACGATGCGGTACTTCTGCTTGTGCCCGCCTCCGATGTGACGGCTTGTGATGTGGCCGTCGTTGTTGCGGCCGCCCGTGCGCTTCAACACCTCGAGGAGCGACTTCTCCGGGGCCGTCTTCGAGAGCACCGAATAGTCGATGCTCGTCTTGAAACGCTGCCCCGGCGTTATCGGTTTAAACTTCTTGATAGCCATCGGTCAGTTCCTCTTTCCGAAACCTCAAACCTGGTCGAAAATATCGATGTTCTGCCCCTTGGCGATCTTGACATACGCCTTTTTCCGATCGGGGCGCTTCCCTTCGAACCGTCCGCCCTTCATCATCGTTTTTTTCGGCTTGCCCCTCATGATCGCGGTCTTCACGTCCTTCACCGTGACGCCGAAAAGCTTCTCGACGGCGAGCTTGATCTCGCGCTTGTTCGCATGGGGGTGAACCTCGAAAATGAACTTGTTGTCGGCCTCTTTCACCTCGTTGCCGCGCTCCGTGATGACGGGCTTCAAAATGATCTTCGTAAGATCCTTCATCTCGCAAACA
>JBAZPL010000212.1:0-4150 GCA_041648155.1 Candidatus Krumholzibacteriia bacterium | reverse complement strand
CGAGCACCTGCCAATCGTCGTGCCCCGCGTCGTACTCGACTTTGACGTAATCGTAGTCGGGCTCGCAATCCCATCTCAGTTTGAAGGATAAATCGACCGAGCCGACGTAAGCGCGCGGGTCGCTCGTGAGAGCCTGATCCCAGCCGTTGCCGTAGCCGGGGGCATTCATGAAGTGGCAGACGTAGGGAGTGCCCGGATTTGCCCTGGCGCCGCACCACATCGACTTCGTCCCTTCGAGCGGCGCGAGCCTGCCGAAATCCCCGCCGCCGAGCCCGGCGAAATCGTCGACGTGGAAGAAGGTGTCCATCTGCGCGGTCCGGTCGAGACGCGTCCAACCCTGCCAGTTCATGGACTCGAAATTGTACCAGACGATGCAGTAGGTATCGACCGCGGCCTCCATATTGAGACCCTGGAGGCCGGGATCGAGGAGCTCGGGGAGCTCGGTCTCCGTCCACGGCTGGGCGGGCCGCAATCCGCGGTTCACGGGATCGCGCGCGGATACGGAGGACGCGAGCAGTATCGCGAGACAGATGCATGCAAGAACAACCAGAAACCGCTTCATGTCTTTACCCCCCATATGAGACGGCGAATCCGGCGGATTTCCACAAAAAGTCGATTCATCTCAAGAGCACCATCTTCCTGGTCTGGCTGAAGTCCTTCGTGTTCATCTTGTAGAAGTAGATTCCGCTCGCCACCGCGCCACCCCGGTCGTTTGTGCCGTCCCAGGTGACTATGTGGTCCTTCTTGGCATCCATTGCTTCGCTCTTGAGCGTCCTGACCAGCTGTCCCGCGACGTTGTAAACCTTCAACGATACGAATCCCTTTTCCTTCAGGTCGAACTTGATCGTCGTCGACGGATTGAAGGGGTTCGGGAAGTTCTGAGTCAGCTTCGTGAACTTCGGCGGGGCATCGGTCGAAGTGACGTTCGGATTCGTCAAGGCCTGCATCCAGCTGAATGCATCCCTCGCTATCTCGAAGCGGTCGATCGGCGCGCCGCTTTGATCGTCGCGGAGCGCCATGTAGCTGAATCCGAACCACAGTGTGTTCACGCTGAATCCGGCGGGGTTCAGCTGCGAAGACGCGATGGCCGCATAGCGGTTCGTCGCGTTGTACACGGGATAGCTGAGAGCGTACTTGCCATACGCCGTCTTGTCGAGCACGTCGAACTTGTTGATGATCGGGCATCCGCCGAAGGCGTAGAACTTGTCGGGAACTCCGGTATGGACGAATATGCCCGCGTCGGCTTCTCCCGTGATGAGCGGCGTGACGATGCCGCCGCCCGTGCGGCCGCCCGTCTCGTCGAAGTAGCTCGTCGCGGCGAAATCGACGCCGCACCAGGTGCTCATGAGCGTCAGTGCGGGAGTCGATCCAAGGTCGTCCAGATCGTAGGCGACGCCGTCGCCGCAGACCCAGAGTCCGCATCCATGCTCGGACTGCTCGAACCAGTCGATCAGCATCTGGCAGTCGTTCGACTTGTCGCTTTTAACCGTGCCGTCCGTTATCGTTAACTTCTGGAGATCGCCGCTGTCCCAAACGATCGCGTCGTACTGATCGACGAGCTGTTTGTTCTTCGCGCGGCTTCCGGGTCCGTTCGAGACCCCCGAGGTCGGGCCGTTCACGTCATATCTGTCCACGCTGTCGTTCGGGTGGGGAAGCACGGCTTCGAACACCGGCATCCAGTAGTTCTCGGCGAGCCCCGCGAACGAGCCGCGGCCCGTGAAGTCGTCGACGAAGAGAATGCTGCTGTTCTTCGTCGGAAGGCAGGTCCATTCGAAGTACGGCGGGCCCGAGCGCGCATAGCGGGGGAGGGCCGACTCCTCGCCGTTGTTGTCGCGGGCGGTGAAGTAGTACTCGATCATGTACCCCCTCGTGAAGAGCTCGTCGTTCAGGTCAACCATATAGCGGTCGCGCTGAAAGCCGCCGGCGGTCCGGGCTGTGTCGCACTGGACGATCGTCCAGATGCCGTCGTCGCCGATATAGTTGAAGTTGATCGTGTACTGCGAGCCGATAGGCCCCGTTACAATACTGCCTGCGAGGGAAGCGCCTGCCAAGGCCGGCTTGCTCGGGGCGGGACCGATATAGGTGGCCTTCGCGTGGAGGTACACGGCCGGGCCGCCGTACGTCGCGTCGGCCGCGATGCCGCCGCCGAGCGGCGAAGTGCAGGCGACGATGATCGAGTCGCCGGGACGGATGACCGGATTGTCATTCGTATTGATATCGTTCGCCGCATTCGCGCGGACGTAGCTTTCGAGCGTAAATTCGAGCTCGGGGAAATTATCCTGGAAGAAATCGAGGTCGCGGTAGCTCCACTGCGGTCCCGAAGTCTTATAGCGGTACACGGCTACGTTATCAAACCACGGCGACGGAGTATGCGCGGCGCAGTTGCCGTTCACGAGATACCAAACGTCGCACATGTCTATGACGCCGAGGCTTACGCGAACCGAGTCCCCGTGCATCAAGTCGCCGAGCTCATAGGTGGAGTGGATATAATCCATATCGGGGCCGTAGTAGACGAAGCTGCGATCCTTCCATTGCCCGGGGCATCCATCTATGATGCTGCGCACGTGCCACTGATAGAACAGGAGGTTCGCGAGCGGCAGATCGCGATACACGGTGAACCGGAATTTCCAGCCGGCGAGGAGGGGCAGGTCCCCCGGCGGGATAACGCCGTCCTGGATCTCGTTCCGTGCGGTCGAATATTTCCTCCCGTTGATAATGGGAGACAAGACCCGTTCGTGCTGGCACGGGGAGGTGATGCCGCCGGGGCCCATGCAGAACGGTGTGTCGTAGAGGCCGGGATAGCTCGAGCTCGGGTTCGGGGAGCCGATGAAGAATACGATCTGGGTGCCGAAGTTATCGCCGCACGGATCCTTGTCCGTAAGATTGTTCTTCAGGCCCGAGTATTTGCCGTAACCCGGCTCCGGCTGACCCAGCCAGATCCCGGCGACGTGCGCGCCGACCGCGGCGCTCTCGAAATCCTCGAAGTTGTCGAAGCCGCCCGAGTCGGTCACGCGGATACTGTCGATGATGCATCCGCCGTCCGAGTTCCAGAGGCCGTCCTGGTCGCTCCACGCGCCGTCCGCGGTGAAGTGGAACCGGAGCTTCGTGCGCGCTTGTGGAATCGCGACAAAGTGCGACGCAATCGTATTGCCGGTGCCGGTGTAGGCAGTTACCTCTTGCCAGCGGTCGTTGCCCGCGTCGTATTCGACTCTCGTATAGTCGTAATCCGGCTCGGAATCCCAGACGATATGATAAGAGAGAGTAATGGCGCCGGAGAAACTGAAGGCGCCTGTAGTGAGCATTTGATTCCAGCCGTTACCGTATCCGGGCGCATCCTGCCATGAGCAGAGATACTGGTCGTTTTCATCCGGCCGGGTTCCGCACCACATCGATTTCGTTCCCTCGATTGGGAAGAGGAGGCCGTAGGAGCCGCCGTTCAAGCCGCTGAAATCGTCCACGTGGAAGAAATCGCCGGGCTGCGCCGTTTCGTCGACGCGCGTCCAGCCCTGCCAGTCGTACTGCTCGAAATCGTACCAGACGATGCAGTACGTGTCGACGGCGGCCGATTCATTGAGCGACCTGAGACCCGGGTCGGTGGTTTCGATCGCGTTCTCCTGCGACCATTCCCTCGTAATACGAAGGCCCGGTTTGGCGGCGTCGCGTGCCATGACCGGACCAATGAGCGTCGCCACGAGGCAGACGACGAGCGCAATAAAGCAGATCGTTCTCATTTCTCCCCCCATCGAAAAGAACGTTCCTGCAACTGCCTCCCTTTCCTTCAGGGAGGCTCCGGTAACATCTATATGCTATAGACGGCAAATTTTATCCGTCTTCCATTATTCCTGGAATTCGTCTACATTCTATCAAATAACTCTATATTTGTCAACTGGTTATGTCGCGCGTCGCGGGCCGTGTCGCATATCTTGTTATTGTGCATCATTATTCATGGATAAAAAATGAGGGCCGGGAGGGGGGCTCCCGGCCCATGTGCGGGCTCGCGTTCTGATCGTTGTGCGTCGATCGATACTTAAGCCCTGCCGTTGTAGAGTAGGAGTCAGGCGCCGTGGCTACAGATTCCGGGCGGCGATTCCCGCTTCCTTTCGGGCGGGGCCTCAGTCCCGGCAACCATACCCGGTTTCCAGTCTCCCCT
>JBAZPL010000211.1:0-4255 GCA_041648155.1 Candidatus Krumholzibacteriia bacterium | reverse complement strand
CTTTCTGTCAGGGCGATTGCCCGCAAGCTTGGACTCTCCGCCGGGGTCGTGTCAAAATACTCTTTCCATAGACGGCTCCAACCTGATAAGACATCAAAGCGATCATCCCGAAGCCGCACATGAGTGACTAGAAAGTGCCGTTCTCTCCCTTTTCCATGTAACCCCAGCAGCAGACGTGATATAATCAATTGCGGTTAATCAATCAGTGACATAGTGGGGAAGAGGACGCTGCCATTGTCTCCTTGCTTTTCATCGATCCGAATCCCCTTTTCGCAATATCAAAAGTATCTCCCTGGAAGGAGTAGCAGCGATGAGGAGGTTGATAGAGACGGTCCCGCTTGTTGTTCTCTGTGCTCTGATCATTGCCGTGCCGTCAGCGTGGGCCTATTGGGTTCAGGACGGTGTGGCCCTCTGCTTGGCGGCGGGAGATCAACATTTTCCGATGATCGTGTCCGATGGTGTTGGCGGCGCCATTGTCTCTTAGGGCTATTTACTTGACTCCACTGACCCCTACCGGTAGTGTCGGCGGCGATGGTCGAGGATTATCCCCGCACGTTGACGGACTTCGAGAGGCGGTTCAGCACCGACGATGCGTGCCGGACCTACTTGGCGACGTTGCGTTGGCCCGAGGGCTGGGTCTGCCCCCGGTGTCAGGGCCGCGACGCCTGGTCTTTGGGCCGGGGGCTGTGGCGCTGCCGGAGGTGCCGCTATGAAGTCTCGGTCACGGCTGGCACGATCTTCCAGGACAGCCATCTGCCCCTGACCACCTGGTTCCGAGCCATGTGGTACCTCACCAGCCAGAAGAACGGGGTCAGCGCCCTGGGTCTGCAACGGGTGCTGGGACTGGGCAGCTATAAGACGGCGTGGGCCCTGCTGCACAAGCTGCGCCGGGCGATGGTGCGGTCGGGACGGGACCGGCTCACAGGCACCGTGGAGGTCGACGAGACCTACTGGGGCGGCCCGGAAGAGGGGGGCATCGGCCGGTTGACCCACGACAAGGCCCTGATCATCGTGGCCGCCCAGCAAGACGGCCAGGGCATCGGCCGTGTGCGCATGCGGCGCATCCCCAACCTGATCCAAGCCACCCTGCACGGGTTCATCGCCCAAGCCGTCGAGCCCGGCAGCACGGTGCGCACCGACGGCCTGAACGCCTATCTGGGCCTGGAAGGCTACACGCATGACCGGCGTGTACAGGGGCCGAACCCCCAGATCGCCGGCAAGTTGTTGCCGCGGGTGCATCGGGTGGTGGCGCTGCTGAAACGTTGGCTTTTGGGTACGCATCAGGGGTGTCAGCGCCGGAGCTATAGTCCCCTAAAATACGGATAGAATGTCCCCTCACCGAGCGGTCGGTTACACTTCGGGGAAGTGGATTCTACCCTGGAGGTATCCGATGCTCAGGAAAGGGGACTGGATGGATATTAGAACAAAGATGGAACAGGGAGTCTATCAGAAGGATATCGCGGCGTCTTTGGGAGTTCACCCGAAGACGGTCCGGAGGGCGGTAAAGCGGGGTGGGCCGCCATCGGGGAGGCGTCCGAGGCCGCGGTGGCACAAGATTGAGCCGTTCAGGGAGTTGATTGGCCGGTTGCTGGCGGAAGGAGTTCGCAACGGCAAGGTGATCTATCGGATCCTTCGGGAGCACGGATATCCGGGGAAGTATACGGTGCTGACAGAGTTCCTGAGACCGAGGCGGCCGGCCCGGGAGAGCCGTGCGACGGTTCGGTTCGAGACGGAACCGGGCAAGCAGCTCCAGAGTGACTGGGGAGAGCTTTGGACCATAGTGGCGAGCAAACGGACGAAGGTGCACTTCATCGTCAACACGCCGGGGTACTCGCGGCGATTTCACTTCTGGTGCACGGACTCAGATGATGCCGAGCACACGTACGAGGGGATTATCCGCTCCTTTGAGCACATCGGCGGCGTGACGAAGGAAGTGCTGGTGGACAACCAGAAGGCGGCGGTGATCGAGCACCGCATTGGCGATCGGGTACTGTTCAACGAGCGGTTTCTTGATCTGGCCTGTCTGTACGGGTTTATCCCGAGAGCCTGCAAGCCCTCGAGAGCGAGAACGAAGGGTAAGGACGAGCGGATGGTTGGATACGTGAAGCACAACTTCTTCGAGCGACACCGCTCGTTCGAGAGCTTTGAGCACATGAACGTGCTTGCCGTGCTCTGGCTCGAGGAAGAGGCCGACCAGCGGTTCCACGGAACGGTGAAGGAGATCGTGGCCGAACGATTCAGGCGTGAGGCGCCTGCTCTCGGCCCTCTGCCCCGCGTTCGGTACGATATGAAGTTCCCCCGATTTCATGGACACTATCTTAAGCTGCCTCCGCTCTTCGTTCGAACTCCTCGGGGCTCATGTATCCGAGGCTCGAGTGTCGGCGAGTTCGATTGTAGAAGAGCTCGATGTACCTGAAAACGTCCTCGCGCGCCTCCTCTCTCGTTCGATACCGCATCCATGACACGCATTCGGCCTTGAGCGAATGAAAGAAGCTCTCCGCCATTGCATTCCCCCAGCAATCGCCCTTGTGGGTCATGCTGCAGATCATACCATGTCGCGAGAGCAGATTGCGATAATCGGCGCTCGCGTACTGCCGCCCGCGATCCGAATGGTGCAGGAGCTCCCGGCCCGGCCGGCGCTCCCGAATCGCCCGCTCCGCGGCTGCCAGTACCAGGCCCCTACCAATCGTCCGATCCATCGCCCAGCCCACCACGCGGCGTGTGCAGGCGTCCAGCACCACGGCCAGATACTCCCAGCCCTCGTCCGTCCAGATATACGTAATATCCGACATCCACACCCGGTCCGGCTTGGCGACATCAAACTGCCGAGCGAGAAGATCCGGCGCAACCGGCTCAGCGTGAGCCGAGTCCGTCGTCGCCCGCCACCGCCGCTTGTATCGCGCCCGTATGCCTTCTCTCCGCATCAAACGCTGCACGCGGCCCTGGCTGCAGCCGAGGCCCCTCGCCACGAGCTCCTCGTGTACCCGCGGGCTCCCGTAGCATCGCCGCGGCCCCGCGTGTATCTCCCGAATCTCCGCCACCAGCCGCCGGTTCTCCCTCATCCGTTCGCTCTCCGGCCGTTCGCACCAGGCGTAGTACCCACTCGTCGACACCCCAACCGAATGGCAGAGCACCGATACCGGATACCGCACCGCACCTTCCTTCACGAATCCGTATCTCACGACTCGTCCTTCGCGAAGTACCCCACCGTTTTTTTTAGAATGTCGTTCTCCATCCGCAGCCGCTTGTTCTCTCGTCGCAGCCGCGCCAGCTCCGCCGCCTCAGGCTTCATCCGTCCCGTTCCCGGAAACGCATGCCGCGGGTCTACCGCAAGCTCCTTCTTCCATCGGCTCAGTGTGTTCCCGTGAATCCCCAGGTCCCGAGCCACGGCCGCCAGCCCGTTCCCACCCTCCGTAACCAGCTTCACGGCCTCCCTCTTGAACTCCCGATTATATCGCCGCCGTCTCTTCTCCATCGGACACCTCCTGAGTCCATTATCCCACCTTCTCGAGGTGTCCACAAGACTGGGGGAAGATCAAAGCAACTAGAGGTAACCAAAGGTGCGTGCGGCGAGTTTGGGTCTGCGCAGTAGAGCGGCATTGGTGTTCAAACCGGCGTTGAGGACATCCGGACGACGCTAACACCCATGAGGCCTCCCCCTGTCACCCAAAAAGCGGGGGCGAATTGACTATTGCCGAATGACAAGAGAAGTGCTACAAGAAGTAGGAAAGATCGGCAGGGATTGGGCGGCATTCGGCTGAATGAGTCTCTTTTGACGCTCAGGGGATCATCGGATTTGTCGGAAACGCAGAACAGACAAGGAGTGGCACTATGGAGATAATCATTACACCGGATTATGAGTCCATGGGCAAGACATCGGCTGCAATTATTGCGAGGGAGGTTAAGCGCAAGCACGATCTGGTGCTCGGTCTCGCGACGGGGGACACACCCGTCGGGACATACAAGGAACTGGCGAGGCTGCACAAAGAGGAGGGACTTGATTTTTCGAAGGTCACAACCTTCAATCTCGACGAGTACCTCGATCTCGCTCCCCTGCACAGGAACAGTTACAATTACTTCATGTGGGAAAACCTCTTCAAGCACGTCAACGTAAGCCCGCACAAGGCGTTCGTTCCGCAGGGCAACACGGATGACCCCGAGGTGTTCAGCGAATGGTACGAGAAACAGATACGGGATGCAGGCGGCATCGATCTGCAGGTGCTGGGCATCGGGCGTGATGGGCACATCGGTTTTA
>JBAZPL010000210.1:0-4272 GCA_041648155.1 Candidatus Krumholzibacteriia bacterium | reverse complement strand
TGAGGTTTAAGGTATTTTTCAAAGATCTTCTCGATAACTATCTGCCCGTTTCGGGAGTTGACCGTTCTATCGAGATTTTTTACGTAAGTTCGTTCTGAGCGGTTCATCGGGGGATGCCCGGAGCCTTCGCCCCGGGCGCGTTGAGCGCAAGCGAGCCTCAGGGAAGAGTCGTTTTTAACTTGACCCTATTGCATTGCGTCATATATAATTGAATTGCCGGCGCGAGAGGTGCTAAAATCGAGTTCCGTGTTGCATGTCCCTGATCGGAAAGAGTATGCTTTCCATTCGTGTCAGGGATTTTTATTTAGGGGGTGTGATAGTCGGATGATACGAAAAGAGCTCCTCGATATTCTGGCATGCCCCGCATGCAAGGAGAAGGTCGTTCTGAACGAAGCGGGAACATATCTTCTCTGCAGCACGTGCCGCGTGCGCTACCCGATCGAGGAAGAGATCCCGATCATGCTCATCGACAGGGCGGAGAAGATCGATTAGCGGCTCGAGCGGAGGTTTAGGCCCCGTGTGTCTCTTTACGCATATCGCGGCCGGCGCGATCGCCGGAGTTCTCTCGCCGACTCTGTACGCGGCGCCTTTCCTCGGGCTCGCGAGCCACGTTGTTCTGGACATCATTCCGCACCGCGATATCGACCGGATGCGCTACGAGTTGATCCTGGCCGTTCTCGCGATCGCCGCGATTGCGCTCGGCGGCGCGCTCAGCGTGAAAGTCTCTCTCGGAATCGCGTTCGCGCTCATTCCCGACATCGAGAATCTCCTGTGGAAACTCGGCGCGATCCGCGACGATCAAAAGGTTTTCCCGGGACATCGCAAATTTCTCCCGCATGGGATGGTCGCAGGGAGGAGCAGCATTGGCCTCCAGATGGCCGTTTCCGTTGCCGTCATAGCGTTCTTGATTCGGAGGGGCGTATGAAGAGACTCCTTCTCGCGTCGATGTTCTGCGCGGCGTTTGTATCCCCCGCCTTCGCCGGGCTTCCCCGCGTCGTTTCCACGAGCGCGGGAAGCGTGACGGTCGAATTCACGATTCCCGACCCGTCCGTCATGCCGATCGAGGCCGAGGGGAGCGAGCGATTGAGCCGGATATTCGTGCAGGGCTTTTTCTCGCTCGATGTCGAAGGCTCTCCCATCCTTCCCGCGCGGCGATTTTTCTTTGCCGTGGGCGCTTATGAGAACGTCAGACTCGACGTGCTCGAGGAGGAATCATTCTTCATGGGCGGTGTGCTCCCGGCGGTCGCTCTCGAGAAGGGCACCCTCGGGGATGAGCACGCGGCGCTCGCGAAGGTTCCTTCCCTGGCGGAGCAGCGGTTCGTACGCTTATCGGGAGTCGAGAAGGTGCGCGGCACATATTGCGCGTTTGTCGACGTATATCCGGTACTATTCGATCCGGCGGCGAGGGGGCTTTCATGCGCCCGCCGGCTCGTCGTCCGCCTCTCGTTCCCGCCGGGCGAACCGGGCAGGGCGGGAGGCAGGGGCGAATTCCTCGCGGGCGATTTGTTCGTCAACGCGGAGCAGGCGGCTTCGTGGAGCCGGCTTCCGGCGACGACCGCCGGCGCCGCGCGCACACCTTTCGAATTCGCCCTCTCGAGCAGTTGGGTGAAGATCGGTGTGAAGGAAAAGGGCATCTACATCGTCACGTACAACGACCTTCTCTCGGCGGGGGCGAACCCCGCGCTCATCGATCCCGCCACGCTGCGGCTCTTCTCGGGAGGACCCTATCCCGAGCCCGATAGCCTGAGTCGCGGCGGGAGCTACCGGGACGAATACCATTTCACCGAGCATGCAATCCTGTATCGCGGACAGGGGGGCGGTTCCCTGCAGCCGACGGACACGGTGTTCTTCTACGGTCTTCCCGCCGCGGGCTGGGCGAACGACGCCGATCCCTCGGCGAGTCCGAGGCAATACGTCAAACATCCGTACGATTCGACGAACGTCTACTGGCTCACGTGGGGGGGCGACTTCGCCGGCGCCCCGCGCAGAATCGACGAGCGCGACGTCGCGCCGCTCTATTCCGCAGGCGACACGTTGATCACGTGGTATGAGGAGCGCATTCGTTCGGAGAAGGACCTGTACTACGATCCCATCTATGTCGATGACCGGTGGTACTGGAATTTCCTCAAGATGAACGGGAGCACGTCTTACTTCCAGAACGAGTTCTTTACGACGGACGTCGCCGATGCGTCGGGCGTCATGGAAACCAAGGCGTACGGACCTTACAACAACGCGAGGTACCGGAACACGGCGACGTACCTTGTCAACGGCGTGATTGCCGGGACGATTTCCTGGATCGTGCCGTACGGCTACAATCCGTCGAACATGAGGATACTCGAGGCTGCGGTATCGAATATCGTCGAGGGGCGGAACGTCTTCGGTGTGTCGAAGCCCGTCGACAACGAGATGTACGTATTCTGGTACGAGATATTCTACCACAGGTTTCTCAGGGCCTCTCAGGGGTCGCTCCATTTCGGGGTGCCCGAGCGCTCCCGCCGGGCGCGTTACGAGCTTGGGGGATTCCCGACGGGAGGGAAGCTGCTCTTCGACGTGACCTTCGACGAGAATCCTGTCCTCTGCACGGGATGGCAGTCGGTGTCGGGAGGCCTCGTTTATGAGGATTCGCTGCAGGCGCGGCCGCGCCGATACGCGGCGGTGTCGAGGACGGCGTTCAGGAAGGGCGCTCTTTCCTTCGCGAGCGTGCCGTCGTTGAGGGACGAGAGCGCCTGCCCGGACATGGTGATCCTGTACAACACGGATTTTCGCGACGCGGCTCTCACGCTGAAGGCGCACCGCGCGCAGGTGTTTCCGGGCGTCGGCAGTCCGGTCGTGCGGGCCGTGGACATCGAGGACGTGTACAACAATTTCTCCGGCGGGCACAAGGATCCGGTGGCGATCCGCAATTATCTCAAATTCCTGTACGATCGGGGCGCGTGCGGGGGAGCGGGAGACCCCGTTCTCAAGTACGTCCTCCTTCTCGGAAACGGCACGTATGACACCCGCGACCTGCTCGGCCAGAAGAATGATTTCGTGCCGCTCTATATCAACGTGCGCTACCCGAACGAGCCGGAAGGGATCGAGGACGAAGACTTTTTCGTGAAGCTCGACGGCGGCATCGACCGGGCGCCCGACCTCGGGATCGGAAGGATGAGCGTTCTTACGAGCCAGGAGGCGAACGCATGGGTGCGGCGCATCGTCGATTACGAGGCGCGGCCGGAACGCGGCGCCTGGCGGAACAAGATCATTCTCGTCGCCGACGACGAGTTTTCCACCTATCGGCAGGATGATTTCGAATTCCTCATCTCGACCGAAGAGCTGGCGGGGCGGAGCGGGCCGTTTCCGACCCCGCTGGATGTCGAGAAGGTCTACCTCCATGTCTATCCCTTCGCCGGGGACGTGAAGCCGGCGGCGCGCAAGGATCTTCTCCAGAGATGGAGCGACGGCGCCCTCGCCATCAACTACAACGGACACGGCTCCCCGCTTCAGATGGCGGACGAACGGGTTATGGTCAACTCGGACATCTATTCCCTCACGAACGGGATGCGGCGTCCGCTTCTCCTGTCCTTCTCCTGCTCGGTCGGCGATCTCGACTCTCCGTACCACCGGAGCATGGCGCAGAACATGACGACGTACGACGAGGGAGGCGCAATCGGGACGATCGCGGCGGCGGCGCCGACGTACCTCTACCCGAACAAACTGCTCAACGAAACGATCTATGAGAGCCTGTTCACCTCGAAGGACAGCACGGGGACGAGACCTCTGGGCTATGCCCTCCAGCTTGCGAAATACGCGATAGTCGCTCACGAAGGATACGAAAGCAACAACACGAAATATCTGCTCCTGGGCGATCCTGCGATGCGCCTCGCGGCGCCGTCGTATCGGGTCGAGCATGAAACCGCCGGAATCGATACGATGCGGACGGGGGAAAAGTACGGGGTTGCGGGATCCGTCACGGCGGACGGCCGGGTGCTCTCTTCCTTCAATGGAACCGCCGACGTGATCGTGCAGGAGGCAGAGCATAAGATCCGCGAATTGTTCGTCTCGGGCGGCGTTCCCATCCTCCTCGACTACGTTCTCCCCGGCAAGGAGCTTTTCCGGGGGGCGGTGGACGTCGCCGCGGGGAGATTCTCCGTCGAGTTCGTCGTGCCGCGGAGGTGCCATACGGGTCCCAACGCGCGGATACGGAGCTACGTATCGTCTTCGGGCATCGACGGGGTCGGCGCCTGCGATACGCTGCGGATCCTTCAGGCGGAGGCGCCGCGGCCCGATCTC
>JBAZPL010000209.1:0-4292 GCA_041648155.1 Candidatus Krumholzibacteriia bacterium | reverse complement strand
TTAATTTGGTGCGGAAGTGGCGGTGTAGCTCAGCTGGTAGAGCAGGAGAATCATAATCTCTGTGTCCGGGGTTCGAGTCCCTGCACCGCCACCAGATTTATATTCAGGCCCTTACGCTCCACATTTCAAAGTCCGCATTAAGATGAGTTGCATCGAAAAGGTCAGGGATTACATCCGCACCCGCGGGATGATCGCGCCCGGCACAAGGGTGCTTGTGGCGGTTTCGGGTGGATCCGATTCGATGGCGCTCATGACGATTCTCGCGGAGCTTTCGGCCGAGATACGCATCGAGCTCGCCGCGGCCCATTTCGACCACGGGATCCGTCCCGAGGCCGGCCGCGAGCGCGCGCTCGTCCAGCGCGCAGCGGACAAGCTGGGAATTCCCCTGTTTCTCGGTTCGGGAAGCGTTCCTGCCGAGGCGCGCCGGATAAAAAAAGGGATCGAGGAGACTGCGAGGCTCCTCAGATACCGATTTCTCGAAGAGACGGCGCGCGCCTGGAACGCCGGTTCCGTCGCGCTCGGGCACAACCGTGACGACCAGGTCGAGACGATCCTCCATCACATCATCAGGGGCACGGGATGGCGCGGCCTCCAGGGAATCCCCCCACGGCGAGGACTCTTCGTAAGACCGCTGCTCGCGTGCAGCCGCGTGGAGCTCAGGGCGCACGTCAGAAGCCGCCGTGTCCCCTACGCGCTCGACCGGAGCAACCTCGACAACCGGTTCCTCCGCAACAGGATCAGAAACCGGCTCATCCCGTATCTGGAGAGGGGCTACAACCCTGCGGCGACGGAAGCTCTGCTGCGCCTCGGGGAAAATCTCGCCGAGGGATGGGAAACGCTCGAAAAGCCGCTCTTTAAGCTTATTCCGCGCGCGGGATCGCGGGAAGAGGTCGCGCTTCGGCTCGTGAAAATCGAGAAGCTCACCGATTTCCATCTCTACCTCCTCATCGATCTCGTGCTGCGCGAGCGCTTCGGCGTGCTCCAGGACGTCGAGAGAACGCACTTCGACGCGGCCAAGCGCCTCATCCGATCGGGACGCTCGGGCAAGGCGGTTCATTTTCCGCACGGGATCGTCGCCCGGCTCGAGCACGAGAACCTGATGGTGTCGAGAAGCGGCGGCCGCACGTCGGCCGCCGGCGAGGTGATCATCGCCGGCCCCGGCACGTATCCGCTCCCCTGGTGGAATCTCTCGGCGGAGGTCGAGAGCGTGAACACGGGGCGCGTCAATCCGAAGGGAAACGCAGCGGAGGCCTTCTTCGCAGGAATCGTTTTTCCCGTGCGCGTCAGGGGGAAAAGGCCGGGCGATCGTTTCGTCCCGTTCGGCATGAAAGGCAGAAAGAAGCTGAGCGACTTGTTTATCGATCGAAAGGTGCCGCTTTCGCGGCGAGGCGCGATCCCCGTCTTCGAGGACGCCCGGGGCGTATTCTGGGTGCCGGGAGTCGCGGCGGCCGAGCGGACGAGGATCGTCCCCGGAACGCGGGAAGCGCTGCGTATAAAACTTTTTAAGGGTTCCGGTAAAAAATGATGTCCGCGGGTGAAGTTTGTGATACCCTTCCCGGATGAAGGCGGGTATCGTCGATCGAATTCTAACGGAAAGGCCGCGCTGTGCAAATCGGCAGGGTGCTCATAACGCGGGAAGAGATCGAAATACGGGTCCGCGAGATCGCGGGCCAGATCTCCGCGGATTACGCGGATAGGAATCCCGTTCTCATAAGCCTCCTCAAGGGAGGCTTTATTTTTCTCGCCGACCTCGTCCGCCACATCACGATTCCCCATGAAGTCGACTTCATCACCGTCCACAGCTACAGCGACGGAATCACGAGAAGCGAGCGGATCGAGATACTGAACGATCTCAAGCGGAGCGTGAGCGACCGCGACGTCATCATCATCGAAGGGATCGTCGACACCGGCCACACGCTCTCGTTCCTCGAGCGGATGCTCGAAGACCGCCGCGTGCGCAGCCTGCGCGTCTGCACGCTCCTCGACAAGCCTTCGTGCCGGGAAATCAAGGTGCCCGTCGATTACGTCGGATTCAAGGTGCCCGACGTCTTCGTCGTCGGCTACGGGCTCGATTTCATGGAGCGATTCCGGAATCTCGCCTACATCGCCGAGCTCACGAGCGCGACGGCCGCGCCGGAAGAGAAGGAATCGGGAACGGCCGCCGGAGCGAAATAGAATCCCTGTTATGGACAAAATCCCGTTTATTCATTATTTTCCGGGTTGAACCGGGAACGGATCGATATGACGCAAAACACTCAGAACAGGAACAAGCCGCGCAAGGAACAAAAGATGCCCAAAAAATGGCCTCCCTCCAGCCCATTGCCGGGCCCCCAGCGAACGTCGCGATCGATGGCGCTCTGGGTCATGGTTCTCATCATCATGTTCATGGCGTACCTTCTCTTCAACACGAACAAGGAACGGGAGTGGACGCTCACCTACACCCAGTTCGTCAAGCAGATCGAGAAGGGCAACGTGGCTCGCCTGAAGATCAAGGGGCTCGAGCTCAAGGGAAAGCTCGTCAGCGAGATCGTGATCCCCATGGGGAACGGAGATGCCACCATATCGAGCTTCCGCGTCATTCTCCCGACCGAAGACAAGGATCTGCCGGACAAGATCTGGGCGAAGAATCCCGACGCCCAGATCGAGGCGGAATTTCCGGGAGGCAGCGTCTGGGTGAAAGCGCTCCTCACGGCACTCCCCCTCCTCGCGCTTTTCGTTCTCTGGATCATCCTCATGCGCCAGATGCAGTCCGGAGGCAACAAGGCGTTCTCGTTCGGCAAGAGCAAGGCGAAGATGATCGACGCCGGCCTGCCGCGCGTGACCTTCGCCGACGTCGCCGGCGTCGATGAAGCGAAGGAAGAGCTCCAGGAGATCATCGAATTCCTGCGCGATCCGAAGAAATTCCAGAAGCTCGGGGGGCGGATTCCGAAGGGAGTCATCCTCCTCGGACCACCCGGCACCGGCAAGACCCTTCTCGCGAAGGCGGTCGCCGGGGAGGCGAGCGTGCCGTTCTTCAGCATGAGCGGTTCCGATTTCGTCGAGATGTTCGTCGGCGTCGGCGCGAGCCGCGTGCGCGACCTGTTCGATAAGGGTAAGAAGCACGCGCCGTGCATCCTCTTCATCGACGAGCTCGACGCGGTGGGGCGCCACCGCGGCGCGGGGCTCGGCGGCGGGCACGACGAGCGCGAACAGACGCTGAACCAGCTCCTCGTCGAGATGGACGGTTTCGAGACGAACGAGGGAGTCATTCTCCTCGCCGCGACGAACAGACCCGACGTGCTCGATCCGGCGCTCCTCAGGCCCGGACGCTTCGACCGGCGCATCGTCGTCGACATGCCCGATCTCAGGGGACGCCTCGGCATATTCAAGGTACACACGCGCAAAGTGCCGCTCGCGGAGGACGTCGATCTCGACACGCTCGCGCGCGGAACACCCGGCTTCTCGGGCGCCGACATCGCCAATATGGTCAACGAGGCGGCGCTCCTCGCCGCGCGGCGCGACCGGGACAAGGTCATGATGGAGGATTTCGACGAGTCGAAGGACAAGGTCATGCTCGGGCCCGAGCGCAAGAGTCACATCATGAAGGAGGATGAGCGGCGGATGAGCGCCTACCACGAGGCGGGACACGCCGTCGTCGGCACGCACCTCGAGCACGCCGATCCGCTCCACAAGGTGAGTATCATACCGCGGGGAAGAACAGGCGGGGTCACCTCGTTTCTTCCGACGGACGACCGGCATGAGGTTTCGCGCGAGTGGTGCATCGATTTCATCACGATATCGCTCGGCGGACGCGTCGCCGAGGAGCTCGTTCTCAACCGGATCGGGACGGGGGCGCAGGAGGACATCAAGCAGGCCTCGCGCCTCGTCCGCAAGATGGTCATGCAGTGGGGCATGAGCAATAAAATGGGACCGATCGCATACGGCGACCAGGATGAGCAGATCTTCCTCGGCAAGGAGATCGCCGTGCGGCGCGACTACAGCGAAGATACGGCGCGCGAGATCGACAACGAGGTGCGCACGCTCATGAACGAATGCCACGAGCGGGCCCGGCGGGTTCTCGGCGAGCACCGGGAGGATCTCCACAAGGTTGCCGGCGCGCTCCTCGAACGAGAATCCCTCGACGCGGAGGATATCAAGATCCTGCTCAACGACGGGATTCTTCCCCCGCTCAAGAAGAATTCGACGAACAACGGCGGCGCGGCGAAACCTGCCGCGGACGCCGGGGCGCCGGGAGGGCAGGCCCCTGCGTAGCTCCCGGCGCGGAACGATTCCGCGGCATCCTGCTTGGGCAC
>JBAZPL010000208.1:0-4292 GCA_041648155.1 Candidatus Krumholzibacteriia bacterium | reverse complement strand
CTCCTTCACGGCCTCTTCGATTTGGATCTTCAGGCCGGCCCCGTCGACTTCGACGAGCCAGAAGGGAAGATAGACGCATGCTCCGTCGGCAGCGCACGCGTTTCCGTCGGTCGGCGTCGCCCGAAAGACCGTGACCGGCTCGATCGAATCCCTCGAAAGAACCCAGTAACGAGAGCATTCAGGGCATTGAAACGTGACGAGCTGTCCCATGACGGGGAGCTCCCGCCCGCAGTGGCCGCACCTCAGAGGTTTGATGCATAGTATTTCGGTCATGTCAGTCCTCACTTTCGAGGATGCCGTTGATTCTGAACGCGAGCCACCGGTGGGGCGGCAGAAAGAGCTTCGCGCGCGCCGTGTCGAGCGCGTAGAGGACACAAACGGGAATGAGCGCGAGCGGCGGCCATACAATCGCGAGAAACGCGAGCGCCGCGGGGGCGAAAAAGAGTCTTTTCGTATCGATCCGTCTCTTCCGTGGAACGTCGCCCCGGACGACCGCCCCGTTTCCGGCGTCGATCGTGATGGTGTAGAGGCGCCCCGCGCAAGCGTACCTGAGCAGATAGACGGGATAGTAGTAGAGCGAAAGCCGGCTGTCGAAAAAATGAAAACGGCTCGAGTGGATGGACGTTCCGGCGGGGACGGTGAGGCGCTTGAGATAGCTCAGGGCGTCGCGGCGGACGCGCCGCTCGCTCCGCGTGGGAAGCGCCGTCGTGTGCTCGGATCGCTTTCGGTCGTCGAGCACGTCCCAATCGAGGAAATCCGTGCGGAGCGAGATGCCCTGCAGGCCGAGACAGGGGAGAACGCACGCGGGGGCGCTCCAGTCGACGCGTTTGAACACAAGGCGCGAGTACGGCTTGTGCTCCTCCCGGACCGTCGTGCGCACCTGGCTCGCGCTCGGGTCGTCCGAAACGGTTTCGACCTTCACGAGCGCGGTTTTCTCTCCCGAAACCCACCCCATGAGCCTTCCCCTCAGCCGCCAGAACGGGACATGGATCAGCTTCAGGTCGGCGATCGACGCATGCCTTGTGCGCAGCCGGTTGTTCGTTTTTTCGGCGATATAACGGATCGCGGCGAGCCGCGCCTTCGCGGGCGTGATCTTCGGCCGCAGGATGAAGCTCTGAACGCCGCGCGGGGTCGCGACGTAGAGCGCGGACCCGCAGTAGCCGCACCGGACGCTCCGATCCCCATCGTTGATCCGGATGGAGCCGCCGCATTCGGGGCACGTCGCGCCGGATGCGACGGCGGGCTCCGGGGCGAGAGCCGCGGGCCGCTTTCCGACGCCGTCGGTCCTTATCCCTGCCGAAGCGATCACCCGTTCCGCGATCATTCGTGTTTCGTCGCCTTTTCGTAAATAGTGAAGAGTGCGTAACCGCCGCTCGAGGCCGCCATGATGAGCGCAAGGCGTCCGAGCACGCTTGATGCGAATTTTCCGATCACGAGGTATGCGGCGAAAAGGAGCGCCGCCGCGATGAAGAGGCCGACGTTCAGCGTCCGCGGCCTCTCGGGCGGAAGCTCGGCGGCGATGACCTGCCAGCTCTCGCCGACGACCGCGGCTGTGCCCTTCCATCCGCCCGCCTCGTAGCGAATGCCGTATACCGGCAGATGGACGACCCGTATCGCGTCCTTATCGATTCGATCGACCGGGACGATTCTTTCTGACGGGGCGCATGATTCGTCGAAGAAGCGGTACTCACCCGCGGGGGGATAGGGAACCCCCCCCAGCGGCGCGAGAGACGCGCACGCAGGAGCGATCGACGTCTCCCCGTCGCCGGTCTCGATCATCGCGTACGGTAGAAACGAGAAATTGATCGCCGCCCCGACGGGGCGCTTTCGGTTTTTTTCCATGAGGAACGAGCGAAGGACGTTCTCCGCGGCGCGATCGTCGCGCGCGTGAACGAGGATCAGATGCTCGGGGCCCGGTGTCTTGTCGATCGCGAGCGCGGAGCCGCAGTACGAGCAGGCGAGCATTTCCTGGCCCGGCTTAATTGCGTTTTCGCCGCCGCAGAGGCTGCATCGAACGAGCATGGATATCCTTTCGCGCGCACAGTCCGGTCCTCGCCGGCGCGAGCCGAGCGTTATCGGCCTTCGACCTTCGTCCCGCAGCTCGGGCAGAACTTCGCGCCGTTCTTGAGATCGGCCCTGCACTGCGCGCATTTCGCCGCGCGCGCGACCGGAGCGCCGCATGCGGCGCAGAAACGCGCTTCCGATGGAACCGCGGCGCGGCATTTCGCGCACTCGATCGTTTCCTGCACGGCGGTTCCCTGGGCCTTCGCGCTCTGCGCGATCATTCCGGGGATCATGAATCCGAGCCCCGCGCCGACTCCGATGCCCATGCCGGCCGCGGCCGCCGAACCCGCCGAACCCGCGCCGTCGCTTCCGCCCGCCGCCGCCGCGTCTCCCATCGCTTTCGCCGCCTTGAACTTGAAGAAGCTGTCGAGGTTGCCGACCGCCTCGAGACCGCTTCGCTCGTCGATCATTTTCTCCACTTCGGGAGGCGGTGTGATGGCGTTGAGATAGAAATCGGCGAGCTCCATGCCGTATTTGCTGAAGTCGCCGACGAGGCGCTCCTTGATCTCGACCGCGAGCTCGTCATAGTTGCGGGGAAGATCGAAGATCGTGTCGAGCTTCTCGCCGAAAAGGTCGTTGATGCGCGCGACAATCACGTCGCGGAGGTAGTCGCCGATCATCACGCTCGTATAGGAGCCCTGCGTGCCGACGACCTTGTTGATAAAGAGCAGCGGTTCGACGATGGTGAAGGTGTACACGCCGAACGCGCGCAAGCGCACAAGGCCGAGCTTCGAGTCCTTGAAGGCGACGGGATCCTTCGTCCCCCACTTCTGGTTGATGAACACCTTGCGGTTGACGAAGAAGACCTCAGCCCTGAACGGGCTCTTGAATCCCCACGGGAGCGAGAGGGCCTTCGTAAGAATCGGGATGTTCTTCGAGACGAGGGTATGGCGGCCGGGCCCGAAAACGTCGAGGCCTTTGCCGTCCTTGAAGAAGACCGCTGTCTGGTTGTCGCGCACGACGAGCTGCGCGCCGATCTTGATCTCGGCGGAACCCTCGGGGGGAATACGATGAACGATCTCCTCGCCCGAAAGATCGAACCATTCCAGTAGTTCCATGAACTGCGACATGTGAGCCTCCCGTTGAAAGTGTCCTATGTGTTTGTATTGCAGTAAGTTATAATATTTTTCGGGTCAGGTCGAAATAGTGCAAAGGTGATGCCAATGGTGACAATTTCTTTTCGGGAAATGCAATGTTCGCTATACTGCCTCGGTGCGCGTCACGCGGGGTCGCATCGCGCGAATGGACTTCTCAACGAAAGGAGCGCGGCATGGGCATCTTCGCCACGTTCGGAATCGGAATCATCTTCGCGTTCATTCTCATGGTGATCATCGGCGGCTTGCTCATGTGGGTCGCCGCGAAGATCGCGAGGGTGGAAAAATCGAGCTTCGGCCGCGCGATGGCGGCGGCCGTGGCGACGTCGTTCGTCACGGTGCTCGCTTCGTTTCTCTTCAAGCTCGTCCCCGTTCTCGGCGATCTTTTCGGCTTCATTGCGGGGCTCATTCTCACGATCCTCGTCATCAGGGTGGTTTTCGGCACGAGCTTCGGGAAGGCTTTCGTCGTCTGGATATTTCATCTCGTGGCCGCGGGCATCGCGGTCCTTCTCGCCACGATGATCATGGCGAGCTCGCTCCTGCTGTCGCGGGGGATTTAAGATCGGAGGAGAGGGGAGCGACGGGCAAGGTCAGGCACAATCGCGGTAACAGCGCTCGATCTCCCGTACGAGCTTTTCCGGCGAGAGATTCCGCGCATAGTAGTCCCGGGCGTTCTCCCGGATGCCGGGGAGGGAGCCGCTTTCAAGAGCCGATTCGATGCTTCTCGCGAGATCAAGCGCGTCCCCCGTTTTGAACAGGCAGCCGTTCCAGCCGTCCCGTATCAGCTCGGCGTTCCCGCTTATGTCGCTCGCAATGATCGGTTTCCCGAGGGCCAGGTATTCCACGAGAACTAGGGGCGTTCCTTCGGAGAGAGACGGAATCAGGAAGAAGTCCGATACCGCCCAGATCTCTTCTATCGGTTCGTAGTAATTCACGTATTTGACGTATTCCCTGCGGAGATCGGTTTCGCGCAGGATGAGTCTGTCTTCCATCGCCCCGACGATGAGCAGTGTCGCTTTCAATCCGCCCGCATTGACCTTTTCCATCGCGTCGAGCGCGATCCGGTGCCCCTTGAGCCTGTCGATCCTTCCGATGATGGTGAAGACGGGCCTGTCGCCGGCGATATTCAGTTTT
>JBAZPL010000207.1:0-4314 GCA_041648155.1 Candidatus Krumholzibacteriia bacterium | reverse complement strand
TCCTGCCCCCGGCCGAAAAGCCCGGGCGCGCGGATTACGTCATCATGGAATCGACCTATGGCGGCACCGTGCGGGACACCTCGCGCGCCAGCGCCGCCGCGGGGCACGAAGCGTTCGCCGACTCCATCGCGAGAGTCATTCGCGCGGGCGGAGACGTGCTCATTCCATCGTTCACGCTCGGGAGAACGCAGGAAGCGATGGCCGTCATCGACATGTTCATCAGAAAAGGCACGATCCCTGCCGGAACCGAGGTGTACGTCGACAGCCCCACCGCGCGCAAAATCACCGGCGTGTACCGGCGCATGAAAGGGGAGCTCTCCGAATGGGTGCGATCGGCCTATCCCGGAGAGGCGTTGCGATTCCCCGAGCTGCGGGAAGTGCGGAGCCGAACGTCGCTCAAGGTCCACGACCGCACGCACCGGCCCGTCATTATCATTTCCTCGAGCGGCGATCTCGCGCACGCGAATTCTCCGAGGCATCTCATGAGAATGTACGACGACCCGCGGAATCTTCTTTGCATCATCGGCTGGCAGCCGCCCGGCTCCCTCGGAGGGCGGCTTCTCGCGGGGGAGAGCCCCGTGCTCGTGGGACACCAGGAAGGGAAAAAGTTCAAGCAGGATTGGATATCGCCCGCGATTGCGACGAGGAAATTTCACTCGTTTTCGGGACATGCGGACGCAGCCGGCCTCCTCGAGTGGCTCGGGGCCGCGACCGGCGCACAACATGTTTTTCTCGTGCACGGCGAGGAGAAGCAATTGCTTGCGCTCGAACAAACGATCCGCGCAAAGCTCGGTCTCGAGGTGACGGTGCCCCGGCGGGGAGACGGATTCGTGCTCACCGCGCGGAACGGGGCGGTCGCGAAAAAGTTTCCCGCGCCCGCGGCAGGGCGGTCCGATTCCCCCGCGCCGGTGACGGGGCGTTCCGATTCCCTCGCGCGCAAGGCGGTCGCCCCATCCGGCGACACGTACGAGGGCTCTGATTGACGGAGGCTCCGTTGAATATTTGTGGAAGGATCCGGCCATGAGGAAGCACATAGCGCGAAGACTCGCGCGAATCGTCCCGATCGTCGTTCTCATCTCGATCGTGACGTTCGCCCTTCTTCACCTCGCGCCCGGCGGCCCGGCCGGGGTGCTCTCGGCGAGCGCGCGGATGAGCGAGAGCGATCTCGCGCGGATCAGGGGGAATCTCGGGCTCGACAAGCCCCTCCCGGTGCAATACCTCCTCTGGTTCAAGAAGGTTTTCCTGAACCTCGATTTCGGGAACAGCTACGCGACGGGCGAGCCCGTCGCTCGCATGATCCTCGATCGATTGCCCGCGACGCTCGAGCTCATGGGCGCCTCTTTCGCGCTCGCTCTCATCCTCGGCGTTTCGATGGGAGTCGTTTCGGCCGTGCGCCGGGACGGGCCGCTCGATCAGCTGTTCTCACTCGTTTCGGTCGCCGGGCTGTCGATGCCGGTCTTCTGGCTCGCTCTCGTCTCGATCTACGTTTTCTCGCTGAAGCTTGGGCTTCTCCCGAGCGGGGGGAGGGAGACGATCGGCGCCCCGCCGGGTTTCCTCGATCATCTCCGGCACCTCGTGCTCCCGGCGTGCGTGCTCTCGATCGGCTTTCTCGCTTCGTGGAGCCGCTACACGAGGGCGCAGCTCCTCGGCGCGATCCGGGGGGATTTTGTGCGCACGGCACGGGCGAAGGGACTGAGCGAGAGGACGGTGATCTGGAAACACGCGTTCCGGAACGCGGCGCTTCCCGTTTTCGCCGTGGTCGTCATGCAGATCCCGGCGCTGTTCACGGGAGCCGTCATCACGGAGACCGTATTCTCGTGGCCGGGGATGGGACGGCTGTTCTACGAAGGGCTCGCGCGGCACGACTATCCGCGGGTGCTCGGGGTCGTCGTGATCTCCTCGTTCCTCATCATCGTTTTCAACGCGATCGGCGATATCCTCTATGCGGCGGTCGATCCGAGAATATCTCCGGGCGGCGCGGCGAGCGCCGTCGACACAAGCGCGGAGGATGCATGATGAGGGAGAACGCGTACGGGGCATTCGCGAATCTCGGAAGCGCGCTCGCGCCCGATCGGAGCGTTCGACTCGACGGCGGAGGCGGTTTCTTCGCCTGCAAGGGCGCCGTCTATTCGCTGATCCTCATCCTGCTCGTCCTCGCCGTTTCCGTGCTCGCGCCGCTTCTCATGCCGCATGAAAGGGACGCGATGAATCTCGATTCGATCCTCGCCGCGCCGTCGGTCGAGCACGTGCTCGGCACGGACGAGCTCGGCCGCGACGTTTTCACGCGGCTCATCTACGCGGGGCGATTCAGTATGCTCGTCGCGCTCTGCTCCGTGGCGATCGCGCTCGCGATCGGCGTGTTTCTCGGAGCGGTCGCGGGCTACTTCGGCGGGGCGGCCGACGAGGCGGTCGCGGTCGTCGTCGATCTCTTCCTCTCGGTCCCGGTTTTTCTCATCCTCCTCGTCGCGGCCTCCGCCGGCGGCGGCAGGATCTGGATCGTTCCGCTCGTGATCGGAGGGACCTCATGGATGGAGACGGCGCGCGTCGTGCGATCGATCCTGATTCCCCTCAGGGAGGAAGGCTTCGTCGAGGCGGCCCGGGCGGCGGGCGCAAAGGACGTACGTATCGTCGTCAGGCACATGCTCCCGCAGGCGCTCCCCGCGGTCGTCGTATCGGCGACGGTCGGCTTCGCGCAGGCGATGCTCGTCGAATCGGCCCTGAGCTTTCTCGGCTTCGGCGTCCAGCCTCCCGTGCCGACCTGGGGGAACATGCTCCAGAATGCCCACGTGTTCATCAGACAGGCCCCGCTCGCCGCGATCGTGCCTGGATTTATGATCTTCATCACGTGTCTCTCCTTCAACTATGTCGGGGAGGGCCTGCGCAGGGCGCTTGCCATCGAGCGCTGATTCCGCTACCTTCCATCCATGAACACGAAGATCAAGGCCGTCGCTCTCGTCTCGGGAGGTCTCGACAGCGCCCTCGCCGTCGCCGTCGTGAAACGTCTCGGCGTCGACGTCCTCGCGCTCCACGCCTCGATCGGCTATTCGCCCGGATTCATGCGGGCCGAGATCGCCGGCGAGAAGCCCGCGGATCTCGCGGCGGCAGAGGCGGCGCGGATGTCGGCGGCGTTCGGCGTCCCGGTGCGCGTGCTCGATTTCGTCGAGGAATATTTCGGCGTACTTCTGCATCCGCGGCACGGCTACGGCGCGAACGTCAATCCCTGCATCGACTGCCACCTCTTCATGATCAGGAAGGCGAAGGAGGTCATGGAGCGGGAGGGGGCGCAGTTCGTCTTTACGGGAGAGGTTCTCGGGCAGCGGCCGATGTCGCAGAACTACCAGGCGCTCGGGCTCATCGATCGCGAGTCAGGTCTCGAAGGACTCCTCGTGCGCCCGATGAGCGCGAAGCTCCTTCCCGAGACCCTTGCCGAAAAAAACGGCTGGATCAAACGGGACGGGCTCCTCGACATCCAGGGCCGCTCGCGAAGACGCCAGATGGAGCTCGCCGCCGAGCTCGGCGTGACGGGGTACTCCTCCCCGGCGGGTGGATGCATGCTCACGGACGAGAATTACGCGGGAAAGTTCAAGGACTGGATGAAGCACCGGGGCGACGCGCCGCTTATCCATGAAGAGACGCTTCTCTTCTCCGTCGGGCGCCATTTCAGGCTCTCGCCGTTGGTGAAGGCGGTGGTCGGAAGGCGCGAGGCCGAGAACCGCTACATCGAGCGTGCCTGGCGGCTTGAATGGCTCGCGATGCCGATCGACGTTCCCGGGCCCACGGTCCTCGTGCAGGGACCGGCGACGGACGAAGATCTGCGCCTCGGCGCGGCGCTCGTCGCGCGATACTGTGACGCGAAAAGCTCTCCGTCAGTGAAGGTAGCTGTACGAAAGGGAGATGAGGAGAGGCTCTTCGAGGTTCCGCCCGCGCCGGATGTCCTGATTGAACAATTGCGGATTTGAGCCGGCGGCGGCACCGTCGGCGGGATCGCGCGGCCTCTGCGGCCGCCGAGCTCCGATCGCCGCCTCTAAACCTCTTCGCTCCAAAGCCTGCGGAGCTCTTCCTGCCTCTCGAGATATTTCCTGATCAATCGTCCGTGGGCTTCGAACGCCAGCTTCGGAAGGCGCTCGAAATCATAGAAGCGCACTTTTCCGGCGTCGTCCCCGGCGCGGGGCGTTCCCTCGAATCCCGCGAACGAGTATCCTATGATGAGGAGCGAAGAGCCGTAGAATTCGCTCTCCTGGTAGATGATGTCGACGAGGGAGGGATCGCGCACGACGATTCCGCACTCCTCCTCGAGCTCGCGCTTCGCCGCGG
>JBAZPL010000206.1:0-4324 GCA_041648155.1 Candidatus Krumholzibacteriia bacterium | reverse complement strand
ATTTTAAGAAATTCGATCTTACCTCGCTCCGCACGGGCGTCATGGCGGGGGCGCCCTGCCCCATCGAGCTCATGAAGCGCGTGAACGACGCGATGCACCTGAGCGAGATCACGATCGGCTACGGCGAGACCGAGGCTTCCCCGATCGTCACCCAGACGCTCGCCCGCGACACGCTTGAGCGGCGCACGGAGACGGTCGGCCCAGCGATTCCGCACACCGAGCTCAAGGTCGTGGATCCGGCGACGGGGAAGACGGTGCCCGTCGGCGAGCAGGGGGAGATCTGCGCGCGCGGCTACCAGATCATGCGCGGCTACTATAATAATGAGAAGGCGACGAAGGAAGCCGTCGACGAGGCGGGCTGGCTCCACACGGGGGACATCGGCCTCATGCGCGAGGACGGCGCCTTCAAGATCACCGGGCGCATCAAGGACATGATCATCCGCGGCGGCGAGAACATCTACCCGCGCGAGATCGAGGAGTTCCTCTACACGAATCCGAAGATCCGCGACGCTCAGGTCATCGGCGTCCCCGATCGCAAGATGGGCGAGGAGATCTGCGTCTGGATCCAGCTCAGGGAGGGGGAGTCGGCGACCGAGGAGGAGATCAAGGAGTGGTGCAAGGGCCGGATCGCCCACTACAAGATCCCGCGCTACGTGAAGTTCGTGACGGAGTTTCCGATGACCGTCACGGGGAAGATTCAGAAGTTCAAGATGCGCGAGATCTCGATCCGCGAGCTCGGCCTCGAGGACGCCGCGAAGATCAAGATGGCGTGAGTTGACGCGGACATTTCCGCTCCTGGCCCAGTCGCAAAGCCTCCAATGGGCCCGTCGCGGAAATGTCCGCGCCCTGGTGAGGAGCGCAGTCGCAGAGCCTCCAATGAGTTCGTCGCGGGAGTGTCCGCGCCCTCTGGGCGCCGGTTGCGCTGGCGGAGCTCCCGCCCTTTCTATTAATAGAGGAGGGATTCGAACTGCTCGATCCGGGCGGCGCCAAGGGGAACAATACAACGAACCGCTTCAATTCATAGGGGAGCTGAAGAATAGTTCCGGCGAGATCGTGCGACTCCAGTCAATCCCATGAAACATAAGGCCATTCGGGAGCGCGAGCGTTCGAAGCCGAGATGTGAAGAGTGACCCGGAGCCCGCAAACGAGCTCTCGGTTCGTAGGGTCCACGACTGACAACCGCGTTTACAATCCCGGCACTCTTTAACCATGTCCCCGATGCTCGTCTCCGTGCTGTAAGCGGCACGGCGAAAACCGCTTATCAATAACAATCTCCCCTTGCCCATACCCCGGCACCGGTCTTGCCCTGGTACGCGCCGGGGCTTACCGTGCCCGCATCTTCGGAGATAATCCTCTCTACAAGATCCTCAGTGACCACTGGCAGAACTTTGTCGGCGTCCATGAAGAGCGCTTTCAGCACGCCTGCGGTGTGTTGCGCGGCACGGCGCAGCGTGTCGTGAACCGGTTCCTGGATTGTGGGAACCCCACGAACGGCTTCGCCCGCATCAAGTGTTCGAGCTGTGGCGCGGAGAGACTGCTTCATTTCAGTTGCAAGACACGCGGATTCTGTCCGAGCTGCCAGGCGCGCATGGCGGAAGAGTGGGCGGGATGGTTCGCAGACGAACTATCCGAGCCGGTTTTTCACCGCCAAATGGTCTTCACCATACCGAAGATTCTTCGACCCTATTTTCTTTACGATCGAAAGCTCTTGACCGAGCTCTCGAGGGCCGCGCACAGGGTGGTGTCACGGTTCATGGAGATGGCTGTCGGAGCGGGTGTACGACCGGCGATGGCGATCGTCAAGCACACGTTCGGCGAGGGAGTTCGGTTTCACCCACACCTGCACGCGCTCGTGACATCGGGGGGATGGGACCGCAGCCGTGTCTGGCACCCGGTGTCGACCTGGGATCAAGGCGTGCTCCGCGAGCTCTTCGAGATCGAGGTCTTTCGCTTTCTGCGCAAGAGAGACCTTTTGAGCCGGGAACGCATGGAGCTCATCCTCTCCTGGCCCCATTCCGGCTTCAATGTCCACATCGGGGAAGCCGTCGCACCGGACGACAAGATATCTCTCACCCGAGTCGCCAGATACATGCTCAGAGCTTCCGTCGTGATGTCGCGTATCTCCTATGACCGCGATCATGCCACGGTGCGCATCGATCCACACGGCCCGCACAGCGAGGGCCCCATCGAGCTGGACGTCCTCGACTTCATCGCCCGGCTGTCCGTGCACATTCCCGAGGCGCATGAGCGACTCGTGCTCTACTACGGCCTCTGCTCAAACGCCTCCAGACAGCGCAGGGTATCGGGTAGCAGACACGTGTATCGTGGTTTTTGGGCTGAAAACGGGCATTAGATGGTTGCTCCGAGGCAAAGTCAGCATGACCGATGACAAAGGCAATAACAGCCAAACCTTCGCCGCCGCCGCGGTGGTACGCAGAAACCTCAATTAATATTCTTTGGAAAGCGGAAAACTATTTGCGATAAAAAACCTGCTCATTCGAAAGCAAACAGGATGCCCGGTATCCGGCAATCGTTTTTTGTACATATTTTCCATTTTAAAGTACAACTTTAAATTGGCAAGAATTGATTCGACCTTCGGCCCCGCGTTTTCTTAAAACAGAAATGACCCTGCTTTATCCAAAAATACCCTTCATTCCTTCTGTGATTACTTCAAATGGAACGACTTCAATCCTGTTATGAAGCGGATAGCGTTTCCGGCCGGGATAAATGACGGCGATGCGTTCGAGCTTCAGGTCTTCCATCGCAATCCGCATCGAAGGCGTCATAGCCGGCGCATCGGCGCGTTTACACTCTATTCCGTACATACGGCCGCCTTTGGTGAATACCAGATCGATCTCCGCCCCCTGATGCGTAGCCCAGAAATAAACATCGTCAGGCTTTACGGATTGTATGACTTCTTCGATGATATATCCTTCCCAAGAGGCGCCGCATCGCGGATGCCCCAATAAACCGGTCTGGGTTTTCAGACCTAATAAGGCATGCAGTATTCCGCAGTCACGGATATAAATCTTGGGCGATTTCACCTGACGCTTTTTGATATTTGTGTGCCACGGCTGGAGTTGTCGTATCATAAAGACGCCTGTCAGGATGTCCAGATAACGCCGAATGGTGGCCTCGTTGAGTCCCAGAGAACGTGCCGGATCCGCGGCATTCCAAATTTGTCCGTGACTATGCGCCAACATCGTCCAAAACCGATGCAGTGTGACGGCGGGAACGGTTATACCTTGCTGTCTTAAATCACGTTCAAGAAATGTCTGGATGAAGTATTTTCTCCAGACAAAACTGTCGGCGTCGTTGCTGGCCAGAAATGACAAAGGAAATCCGCCTCGCAGCCAAAGACGCGGCGCCTTTTTCAATCCAACTTCGGTAAGTCCGAAACCGCCCATGACGATCATTTCAATGCGCCCAGCAAGCGTTTCCGAAGACTGTTGCAGCAGGTCGGGAGATGCGCTTCCTAAAATAAGAAACCTTGCCGGCAGGGGTTTGCGATCCAGAAGAACGCGTAATACAGGGAATAAATCCGAACGCCGCTGGATTTCATCGATCACGACAAGCCCTTTCAGCGAGCCGAGAACCGTCCTGGGTTCGGATAGACCGATGATACTTTCCGGATCTTCAAGATCAAAATAATTGGGCGATGTGATTTTAACCAGTTGGCGGGCAAGCGTTGTTTTGCCGCACTGCCGGGGTCCCAATAGGGCGACCGCCCGGCTTCTTTTCAGCGCCTGCCGGATGTGATTCTGTATTTCTGGCCTTTTGATCATACCTGAGTCATACCATGAAAATCAATACTGTCAATATCTTTTTTCATGGTATGTCATATTCTGTAAAAACTCTTCCCGGATATCGGATTGGGGACGGAGGTGTTGATTGCCAATACCCCATTTGAGGAGTTTCAATCGAAAATCGTCAACTTACCCCTCAGGGATTTATCCCCCACGGATCGAAAATGAAGAAGGGTGGAAGACGGGATTCGAACCCGCGACCCTCAGAACCACAATCTGAATATCTCTCACCCGAGTCGCCAGATACATGCTCAGAGCTTCCATCGTGATGGCGCGTATCTCCTATGACCGCACCCGCGCCACGGTGCGCATCGATCCCCACGGTCCGCACAGCGAGGGCCCCATCGAGTTGGACGTCCTCGACTTCATCGCCCGGCTGTCCGTGCACATTCCCGAGCCGCATGAGCGACTCGTGCTCTACTACGGCCTCTACTCAAACGCCTCCAGACAGCACAGAGTATCAAACGGCAGACACGAGACATCTGCATGCCCGGCCGATCAGTTCGACGGCGATGAAA
>JBAZPL010000205.1:0-4329 GCA_041648155.1 Candidatus Krumholzibacteriia bacterium | reverse complement strand
ACCGGCACCATCCGCCTCAAGGGCCTCTTCCCCAACATCGACCGGCTGCTCTGGCCGGGGCAGTTCGTGAACGTCGTGCTGACGCTCGGCTTCCACGAAGGGGCCGTGATCGCGCCGGCTTCGGCCATCCAGACTGGCCCGGGCGGGGAGTACGTCTTTGTCATCAAGGACGACCAGACGGTGGAGGCCCGCCCGGTCACGCTGGATCACCTCATCGACCAGGAGGCGATCGTCAAGATGGGCCTGACCCCCGGCGAACGGGTGGTGACGGACGGCCAGCTGCGCCTCTCCCCGGGCGTCAAGGTCGAGATCAAGCAGCCCGCCGCGGCCGCCAGGTAGGTCGATGGGCTTCTCGGCGCTCTTCATCCGTCGGCCGATCATGACCACCCTGGTCATGGCGGCCCTGCTCTTGTTCGGCATCATGGGCTACCGCAGGCTGCCCGTGAGCGACTTGCCGAACGTCGACTTCCCGACCATCCAGGTGACCGAGAGCCTCTCCGGCGCCAGTCCCGAGACCATGGCCGCCACCGTGGCCATCCCCCTGAAGAGCGGGCAGAAGCTTTGGAAGTCGAAGCCTCTGCCGACACAGAGCACCCATTCGTGGTGCTCGATGTCCAGGGTGCGCACCGTCTGCCGCACCTCGGCGATGTGGCGGATGTTGCCCAGCGCCAGGGGCACGAGGTCGGCGAGCGCGGCCTGGTGCATGTCGGGGTAGATCTGTTCGAGCCGGTGGGAGACCCGCAGGCGCAGGGCGTCCAAGGGTATTTTTTCGAACGACCTTCATTGTTTGACGAGGTAGCCTGCCGGACCGCGCCTACGGTGGCGTGTCCTATGATCATGCTGATCCCTACGGGAACACTCTCGCGCGGATATCGATATCAGACCATCGCGCAACTCCTTGTATTAGCAATGTCATGCCTGATCGGCATCCTTCATGCAACCGGCCGTCGTCATGGCCGAGTGCGTCAAAGGTGTTTACCGTCCGCGCCGCCCCAAAGAGACGCCTCTTTACCGCATCGTGGAGGATCACTACGAGCGCTTCGAACAGGTTTACCAGGAGCGATACGCCGATAAGTACGGGCACTTCCGACCGGTCATTCGCGAGACGGTCTTCAAATACCTCAATTGCGGCGATCTGAAGCAAGGGTTCGCCCGAGTCCGATGCTCGGGCTGTGGCAGCGAATTTTTGTTAGGGTATTCATGCCACGGTCGAAATTTTTGCACGTCCTGCCACACCAAGCGTGCGGTGGCCTTCGCCGAGTGGCTGAACACGACAGTGCTCCAACCGGTCCCTCATCGCCAGATCGTGCTGACGATCCCCAAGATGCTCCGGGTGTACTTCCGCTACGACCGGCGCCTACTCGGCGACCTGTGCCGGGTGGCGGCCGAAGTGATCGTCGAGAGTTATCGCTCCATAATTGACGACCCGGATGCGGAACCTGGACTTGTAGTCTGCGTCCATACGTTCGGAAATTTTCTTAATCCTCACCCCCATGTACACGTTATGGCCACGGATGGCGCCTTTGCAGCCAATGGTGTTTTTCATCCCCTGCCGACAATGAGTCTTAAGCCGATGGAGGAACTCTTCCGGCACCGGGTGATCAAGATGCTCGCGCGCAAGGAACTGCTGACCCCGGAACGGATTCGCCTTCTCGAGTCTTGGGAAAATTCCGGTTTCAACATCAACGCGGCGGTGCGAATCGGCGCCGACGATGCCATCGGCAGGGAGAACCTCGCGCGCTATTTGATCCGCGCCCCCTTCTCGATGGATAAGATCCACTATGACCCGGCCGCGCAGACCGTGATCTATAAGACCAAGATGGTCGACGGCCCGAATCGAAATTTCGAGCTTTTCGATCCCCTGGATTTTCTTGCCGCGGTGACATCCCACGTGGCAAACCGCGGAGAGCACTTAGTCCGTTATTATGCGTACTACTCCAGCGTTCAGCGGGGCAAGCGTCGGCGCCAGGGCGAAGAGAAGTCGCCGCAGGGAACGGTCCCGCTCTCCGATGACACCGCTTCAGCGAAAACCGCGCGTAAGAATTGGGCGCGTCTGATAAAGAAGATTTACGAAGTTGACCCCTTGGTCTGCCCGGAATGCGGTGGCGTAATGAAGATTATTTCGTTTATTCCTGACCCGAAAATTATACGCGCCATCCTCATTCACCTGTCGCTGTGGGATGCTCCCAAACCACGCCCGCCGCCAACACCCGCGCTCGATAAGCCGATCGATATCGAGTACGTCCCCTGCCAGGAGTGATCTTCAGAAGACCGGGTGCTCGGTGAGGTCTGTCCGGATGCGGTCAGCTCTCGCCCTCTTGCCGGCTCACGAGGGGGTTTTCAGAGAAAACCACGCTCGTGCACCTTGGCTTCCTCTTCTTTGATGCGGAATATCAGCCCATCACAGTATTTGACGGACTACAGGAGGACATTCGGTTGGGTTTTCGATCTCAGGTCGAAAAGGAAATTCCTGATATGTATTGACCTGTCAAGGGGGCGGAATTTCCATGTTCTTCCTTCAGCACCTCCTTTTGTTCAACGCGCGTTTAAGTCAGGGCATGAGTAGCGTTAAGCGACGGTTGATCAATCTGATATACGCGGGTTGGTTACCGCCTGACCTCTCTTCGTCGCGGAGCTGCCTCTCTCTATGATCGAGGATCATCCTTTGTTAAAGGCGCCTCTTAGGAATTTCGAGGGTTCTCCTGACCGGCTTCCTCCTGCCCTGGCCCAAACGCGCGTTTTTCGTGTTCACCCTATGGACACCCTCCATGATCGCTCGGCACAGTTATTACATCACTACCTGCGGGGGACAGACACGGTCTTTCCTGTGGACCTCACACACGATGGCCCAGATGAAACCAGACAATTCGCGGGCGATGGCGGTACAGGCCTGCACTTTCATCTTGCCCCGAACCAAGTACGCCTGATAGCGGCGACAAAGACGTTTCTGCGCTTTCCAGGCGATGGCCTGCACAACCTCGGGGGTTTTCTCGGCCTTGCGCTGGAGGTGAGCGCTCTTGCGGGCCGGGAAGCGATAGGTCCATGCCGCCTCAACCAGAACGCGGCGGGCATGCCCGTTCCCGGTCTTGGTGATCCCGCCACGCCACTGGCTGGCACCGCTGGAGTGCTCGCGGGGTACCAGACCAAGGTAGGCCATCAACTGCCGCGGCGAATCAAAGCGGCTGATGTCTCCCAACTCCGCCATCACCGTCACCGCCGTGATCAGGTTCACTCCCCGCAACGCCGAGATCGCCTCCACGGCCGGGGCCAGATTCCAGCTCGGCAACACCAGACGCATCTGCTCTTCCACGCCGTGGGCTCGCTCTTGCGCTTGCTTGACGGCATCGACGTATTCCTGAAAGACGATCTGTTGGACGGGATGCTCAAGGCGCACCTCCTCCAGCCAGCGGAAATGCGCCTGGGTCCAGGTGCTCTTGCCCGTGTAGATCAGGCCATGACGCAACAGAAATGCGCCGAGGCGTTGGCGGGCTCGCAGTTCGATCCCCTTCATGTCTTCCCGAGCTCGAACCAAGTCGCGCATTGCCTCCTGCTCCTGATCCGGCACCCAGACCGCCGTCAGTTCTCCCGCACGGTACAGGCGCGCCAGGCTCAACGCATCGCGGCGGTCGGTCTTGACCCGATCCCCAGCCTTGCGCGGAATCAAGGAAGGGGCAACAACGTCGCACTGGTGCCCGAGCGCGGTGATCTGCCGATGGACTTCATACCCACAGGGACCAGCCTCGTAGCAAAAACGCACGCTGTTCCCCTTACTCAGCCTCTTTACCAGCCGCGCAATAGCTTCCGGCGTGTTCTCGATCAGACCATACGAGACCGGTGGCCTCCGGTCTCCCTCGGCAATGGCGACGGTGATGGTACTCTTGTGCACGTCAAGCCCCACAAACTTGGTACAATCTCCCATGACCTGTCCTCCTCAATTGTGGCTCTGCGCTCGGGCGCGGTCGCATCGAGCGTAACCCACGCCTTTGCGGATGGACAGGTCAATTCATGATGTCTATTGCCTAATTCCTATTGCCTCCTATTGCCTGGCATACGACGATGCGCTGGGCCAGCGCCTCATGGACCGAGAGCGAAAGTCGCCGGCGCAGCTCGGTCTGTCCGATGAGAATCAGGCAGAGGTGGTTTTTCGAGTCCATGTCGTAGTTGGTCAGCAGGCGCAGATCCTCGATGACATCGGCGCGCAAATGTTGGGCCTCATCCACGATGAGCAGCGGACTGATTCTGGATTCGCGGCAGAGGCGGGTGACCTCGTCGCGGATGGCGCGATACAGACCGGCGCGGTTGCGTTCGGTGCGCAGGCCCAACTCCCAG
>JBAZPL010000204.1:0-4343 GCA_041648155.1 Candidatus Krumholzibacteriia bacterium | reverse complement strand
TCTTCACGACGGCCATCGCGCCGATGACGCTGAAGAGATCCCACCGGATCGTGTCGTTCACGACCGCGTGATACGTGAAGAGCGCGAGTATCATGACGGTCCCGGCGAGCACGGCGAGGCGCGTCGATTTGAAGCGGTGCATGATGAACCGTTCGTCGAGCGCCGCATCCTGCTTCCATCCGAAAAGATTGGCGAAAAAACCGCCGGCCCCCATATCATTCTCCTTCCTCGAGTGTGAACACGTCGTCCGTTGAGCACTTGAAGAAACGCGCGAGCTTGAGGGCGAGGGGGAGGCTCGGGACGTATTTTCCCTTCTCGATCGAGATGATCGTCTGCCGCGATACCCTCATCGCCGCGGCGAGATCCTCCTGCGTGAGCCCCGCGTTCTTCCGGTGCTCCCTGACGTTGTTTGCGACCCTGTCATTCATGGCTTCTCGTGAGCGCGCCCACGATGATTGCGAAAACGGCGAGCGCGAGGGACATTCCCAGAAAAACGCCTTCGAAAAAGTTCATCCATGACGAGCCATGCGACATCCTGTGCAGAAGCAGCGATATGCACAGGAAGGCGATGCTTACGGGCAGGATGATTTCTTTGTTTTTCAGGTACACGCGCGAGCTCCTTTCTGTATGTAAAGTACACTTTACAATTCTAATATAATCCGACAAGGCGATTTGTCAAGTCAGCTTTACATCATTTTCAATAATAGATTCTGCGGGCCGCTGCGAGACCGGAATAACAATCGACGCAACGCGGGAAATAGCATACAGTTTTGGAGCAAGAGAAGCGGCCCCGGGGCAACTATATCGGTAAGGGGTGGAGCGATGGATTATCTTATCGAATTCGACAGCCTCCCATGGCAGTCGCCCATGAAGGGCATCCGGTTCAAGGCCGTGACGCATGGCTCGCGACGGCTCCGTCTCGTCGAGTACACAAGGGATCTTGAGCCCCACTGGTGCGAAAAAGGGCACATCGGGTATCTGCTCGAAGGCCGCTTCGAGATCGCCTTCGACCGGGGGAGCTTCAAGTTCAATCCGGGAGACGGTATCTTCATCCCGCCCGGCCGGGAGCACCGGCATATGGGGAAGGCGTTGTCCGGCGTGGCGAAGGTGATATTTGTCGAGGACGCGGAAGGCTGACGCCCGCCGCCGCCCCCGCAATGTATCGAAAAATCGCCGAGGCGATGAAACTATTTCCCCATGATTGTGTACGGTAAGTATGTTGGAAAAGCTTTCGCGACGAGGGCTGGGGTATGCCCGCGTCGCGGAGCTTGTTTTAGAGAGGAGACCTTCATGTTCAGATCCCGCCTCGCACCGGTCTTCGCGGCGCTCGTGCTCGTGTCGATCTTTTCGGGAATCACGGCCGCGGCCGAGAAGGCCACGGAGATTCCCGATTACTCCATGATGCCGCGCTCCGAGATTCCCGCCGAGTACACGTGGCGCGTCGAGGATATTTACCCGACATACGACGACTGGCTGAAAGATAAGGAAGCCGTCGCGCAGCTCGTGCCCCAGATCGACGAGAAGAAGGTCGGCTGGACGGAGAGCGCGGGGAAAATGGCCGATCTCTACGAGCTGACCGACGCCATCTGGAAGAAAGCCGAACGGCTTTTCTCCTACGCATCGTTCCAGAGCGACGTCGACATGAGCAATTCGAAATATCAGGTCATGAAGGGTGAATTGCAGTCGATGTTCGTGGGGATCGGAGTCAAGCTCGCGTTTATTAATGAAGACCTCCTCAAGCTGAAAGACGAGACGCTCGCCGCCTATTTCAAGGATGAACCGCGTCTCAATCCGTATCGCTTCTCCATCGAGCAGACGATTCGTCTGCGCGAGCACGTGCTTCCCGAGGACCAGCAGCAGATCGTCTCGAGAACGGGACTCTTCGGCGGTGCGCCCTCGAAAGCCGCGAACATGCTCAACGACGTCGATATGCCGGCGCCCGAGGTGAAGCTGGCCGACGGGAGCGCGGCCACGCTCAACAACGCGAATTACTACCGGCTCCGCGCGTCGAAGGATCCGGCCGACCGCACACTCGTCATGAAAACCTACTGGGAGAACCGCAAGAAGTACGAGAACACCTTCGCCGCCCTTTTCGATGGCGAGATGAAGCGGCATCTCTTCGGGGCGCAGACGTCGAAGTACAAGGACTGTCTCGAGGCGCGTCTCGACGGCGACGGGATCGACACGCTCGTCTATTATCAGCTCATCAAGTCGGCGAACGATAATATCGGCGTATTCCACCGCTATCTGAAGCTCAAGGGGCGGCTGCAGGGCCTTGATACGATGCGTTACGAGGACATCTACGGCTCGGCGGTGAAAGCGATCGACAAGAAGTACACGTGGGATGAGGCCCGGACGCTCGTTCAACAGTCGCTCAAGCCGCTCGGCCCGGAATACGGAGCCGTTCTCCAAGATGCGTTCGAGAAGCGCTGGATCGACAGATACCCCAACAAGGGCAAGCAGAGCGGCGCCTACTCGGGGGGCGTGTACGGCGTTCACCCGTTCGTGAAGATGAACTTCAACGGCTCGTACAACGAGGTCTCCACGATCTCACATGAGCTCGGTCATTCGGTGCATTCGTACCTGGCGCAGAAGAATCAGTCGTATTCGGACGCCGGGTATCCATTGTTCCTCGCCGAGATCGCCTCTACCTTCAACGAGACGTTCCTCCTGAAGCACATGCTCAAGAGCGAGAAGGACGACCTCTTCAAATTGTATCTGCTCGACAGCTATCTCGATCAGGTGCGCGGCACGATCTTCCGGCAGACACTCTTCGCGGAGTTCGAGCTCGCGATGCACCGGCGCGTCGAGGAAGGAAAGGCGCTCACGCCCGATTGGCTCAACGAGAAATATCTCGAGCTGACACGCAGGTACTACGGCCACGACAAGGGCGTGCTCAGGGTCGATGACTACATCCAGAACGAATGGAGCGGGATACCGCACTTCTTCAGGAACTACTATGTGTTCCAGTACAGCACGGGGATGATCTCCTCGATGGCGCTCGCCGACAACGCGCTCGCCGGCAAGGACGGCGTCGCGAAATACCTCAATATGCTCAGGGCGGGGGGAAGCGATTACCCGCTCAACCTGCTCAGGAAGGCGGGAGTCGACATGATGACGCCGACGCCGTCACAGGCGGCATTCAAGAATATCGACGGCCTCATCACGGAGATGGAAAGAATCGTGGCGCGTCTCGAGAAGCAGAACAAGATCTGATATCGCGCACGCCGCGCGATACCGCGCAGCCCGCGCCGAGCTAACCCGCGTCGCCGCTCCTCATTCTCCCGGCCTTCTTGGCCGCACTGGCGAGAAGAAACTCGATCTCGGCGTTGACGCTCCGGAGGTCGTCCGCGGCCCACTTCTCGAGGGCCGCGAACAACCTCTCGTCCAGACGGAGCAGAAATTTCTTTTTCTCGCTCATATCGACGACACGCCGGCCCCTTACTGATAGATGGTGCCCGTATTGATAACCGGCGTTACCTCCCTGTCGGAAACGAGCGCGACCATGAGGTTATTGACCATGGTCGCCTTCTTGTCCTCGTCGAGCGTGACGATTTTCTGGTCGCTGAGCGCCTTCAGCGCCATCTGGACCATTCCGACGGCGCCCTCGACGATCTTCTGGCGCGCCGCGATGATCGCCTGCGCCTGCTGGCGGCGCAGCATAGCCTGCGCGATCTCGGGCGCGTAGGCGAGGTGGCTGATCCGCGATTCGATGACGGTGACGCCCGCGACCTCGAGCCTCGTCTGGACCGTCTTCTTCATTCTTTCCGATATCTCCTGCACGTTCCCGCGCAGCGACGGTTCGTCTTCCTGCTGGGTGTCGTATGGGTACTCCGAGGCGAGCGCCCGGATCGCCGTCTCGCTCTGGACGTCGACGAACTGGACGTAGTTGTCGACGTCGAAGAGCGCGCGGGAAGAATCGACGACCTGCCACACGACGACCGCGGCGATTTCCACGGGATTCCCGTGCAGATCGTTCACCTTGATCTTCTCGCTGTTGAAGTTGCGGATGCGGAGCGACACGCGTTTCTTGTCAGTGAAGGGATTCGCCCACCATAAGCCAGGGTCGCGGATGGAGCCGATGTACTTGCCGAAGAGGACGAGCACGCGCGCCTCGTTCGGCTGCACGACGGTGAATCCCATCATCCAGATGACGATGAAGAGGGTGAAGGGGGCGAAGAACCAGAGGACCGCGGTGTTGTTCGCGAGTATCCCCGCGCGGAACACGTAGATGTCGATCGCCGCGAAGACGAAGAACATCACGAGCGCGAGGAAGCCGTTCATCTTTCCGGCTCTGGTCTCGGTAACGGTTTGCATAGACCACCTCCGTCGAGTTAGAAATG
>JBAZPL010000203.1:0-4428 GCA_041648155.1 Candidatus Krumholzibacteriia bacterium | reverse complement strand
GTACGCGAAGAACGGCGGGATGGCGCACCGTCAGCGGATGGAGCTCCTGAGCGACGGGCGCTACCATGGGGCTATTCCGGGACCGGCGAATGTAGGCGACGATTTCGATTACTGGATATACGCCATGGACGAGGCTTATGCGGGCAACGTAAAGCGCATGCCCTCGACCGGCGCGTATCATTTCGAAATCGTCGAGTATTTCGCGTGGGATTTCGAGCTCGACAACGGCGGCTTCGTACAGACGGGCAACGTCTGGGAGTGGGGCATGCCGACGACGGGCCCCGGCGCCGCGCATTCAGGCGCGAAGCTGTGGGCGACCATGCTCGCGACGACCTACCCGGTCTCGGCGAACGCGAAGCTCGAGACCCCGACGATCACCCTCGCGGCGAGCAAGCCGTACGCGATCCTCACGTTCTGGCACTGGTACGAGACAGAGAACAGCTATGACGGCGGGAACGTGAAGGTATCGGCCGACGGCGGCGCGACGTGGAATCTCGTCACTCCGATCGGCGATTATGACGGCACGGCGAGCACGGCGAACGCGGGCATCGCCGGAGAGCGCTGCTTCATGGGAACGACCAACATGTTCTGGCAGCAGGAGCTCTTCGATCTCTCCGCGTACTCCGGCCAGTCCATCATGATCCGCTTCCACTTCGGCAGCGACGGGAGCGTCAACAAGTCCGGCTGGTACCTCGACGACGTCATGCTTCGCAGCACCGCCGTCGACGATTACCCGCCGACGATCAGCGGGACGACCGTGCCGGGAAGCACCTTCGATACCGCCGGTCCGTACACCATCACGACGAACGTGACGGATGTGCTGTCGAGCGTGGCGGCGGTATCGCTGTTATACACGGTCGACAACGGCCTCACCTTCACCGAAGTCTCGATGGCGCACGGCGCGGGGAATCTCTACAGCGGCTCGATCCCCGGCCAGCCGAACGGAACGAAGATCAAGTTCTACGTGAAGGCGGTCGACTCCTCTTCGGAGGCGAACGAGTCGGTCGATCCGGCACTCGCGCCGGCGAGCCTGTACTCGTTCGGCATCATGCCTTCTTCGCCGATCCTCGTCGTGGTGAGCGGCTCGACCTCGGGCACCTCGCTCGCCATGTTCCAGCAGGCTCTGGCGACGGCAGGGCATGACGCGGATTACTGGGACCGCACGACCCAGGGCTGGCTCGCGACGGACAAGCTGATGCTCTACAAGTACATCTTCGTCGATGAGCCGAGCGGGCTGACGACCGATCAGATGACGGGTCTTACGGCCTACCTGGCCGCGGGAACGCAGGGCATGAAGAAACGGCTCGTCGTCATGGGACGCGATCTCGGCTACAACTCGACGACGCGGGGGTGGCTCGAGCAGTACCTGCGGGCCAACTACGTTCAGGACAACCCGAATTACTGGCAGATTACGGGATATCCGGGCGACCCGATCGGCGCGGGCGAAAGCTTCGTCATCGCGGGATCGTATCCCGACGAATGGCAGCGCTCGATGACCTATCCGGGCGGCGAGATCGTGTACCAGTACACCGGTACCGGGACCGCCAGGGACCGGAGCGAGCTGCAGGGAGAGTACGAGAAGGAAGGCAAGGAGTGGGACGGCGTTGTCCCGAATACGCCGATCAGCCTCGACGCGGCTGCGGCGATCAAATACAATGCCGCAAGCTACCGTTCCGTGGCCTTCGCATTCAACCTGTATTACATCCTGCAGCCGGAACGCAGGGCCGCGGTCATGGGCCGGACGCTTGCGTGGCTCTCGGCGCCGGATATTCTCCACGCGCCGCTCCACGACACCGAGGACATGACCAATCCATACCCGGTGGTCGCGCGGATCTACTCCGAGACCCTCGATCCGACGCGAATTCACCTCACCTATGATGTCGGCTCGGGTCCCGTCCAGGTCGCAATGACCGGAACGGGCACACCGGACGAGTACCGGGCGTTAATCCCGGCGCAGTCGAACGGAACGACGGTGCAGTACTACCTCAGCGCCGCGAACCTGGACGGTACGATGAGCTATCATCCGTCGGGCGCGCCCGCCGTTAAGCACCTCTTCCGCGTGACGACAGACATCACGCCGCCCGAGATCGTGCACATGCCGCTCGGGAATACGGCGGATGTCGCCGGTCCGTACGTCGTCGAAGCGACGATCACCGACAACGTCGGCGTCGATTCGGGCAACGTCGCCCTTACGTACAACAAGAACGGCGGCGCCAACGTGACGATTCCGATGGCGGCTGTGGGCGGAGACGTTTACCGCGCCTCGATTCCAGGCCCGTCCGTCGTCGGCGACGCGTACAATTACTTCATTCTCGCTCGCGACATCGCGGCGGTTCCCAATACGGGACGCTCCCCGGCGGTCGGCTACCATACCTTCTCCGTATCGGACTACTATGCGTGGGACTTCGAAGGTACGAACGGCGGCTTCACCGCGGCGGGACCGGATTGGGAATGGGGCGTACCGACCACCGGACCGGGCAGCGCGCATTCGGGCACGAAGCTCTGGGCGACCAAGCTCGGCGGGAGCTACTCCCAGAGCTCGAACTCGAAGCTCGACCTGCCGCCTCTCAAGGTGCCGGCGAGCCAACCCTATGCGACGCTCACCTTCTGGCAGTGGTACAACATCGAGGGGAGCTACGACGGCGGCAACGTGAAGATCTCGACGGACGGCGGCGCCACATGGACGCTGCTCACCCCGGACATCGGTTACAACGGAACCTCCAGGTCGACAACGGCCGGGATTCCGCTTGAGCCGATCTTCACGGGCCCCGCGACCGGGAACTTCTGGCACAAGGTGACCTTCAACCTCACGTCGTACAAGGGCCAGACCGTCGTCACCAGGCTCCACTTCGGGAGTGACCCCTCTGTGGCGCTTTTGGGCTGGTACGTCGATGACGTCATGGTCGCCGGGTGCCAGGACACCGATCCGCCGAAGTTCATTTCGACGACGGTTCCGTCGAGCACCTGGGACATCGTCGGACCCTACACGGTCAAGACGAAGGTCGTGGACGCGCTGGGCGGAATCGGATCGGTTACGCTGTACTACACGACCAACGACGGCGTGAGCTGGAACACCGTCGCGATGACGCCGACGGGCGTTCTCACCGAGTACGGCGGCATCATCCCCGGACAGCCGGCGCGCACGCGGATCAAGCTCTACCTCGCGGCGACCGACAACGCCTCGAATACGGGCCTCGATCCGGCCGGTGCGCCGGCCTCCGCGTACCAGTTCGGCATCATGCCTTCGGGCGATTACCTGGTGATCCTGGGCGGTGGTTCGAATACGCCCGCGCAGACCTATGTCGACGCGTTCACCGCGATCGGCAAGACCTGCGACACGTGGAACTGGGATACGCAGGGAACGCCGACGGTCGCGATGCTGAACGCCTACGTGGGCGTGATCGTGGACGAGAGCTTTTATTTCGACACGAACCAGATCACGCTGCTGACGAACTTCCTCATCCAGAACGACGGAACGAAACAGCGGATCGTGTTCTGGGGCAGGGATATGTCCTACGGATCGGGCGCGCCGCGTACCTTCATGGAGAAGTACACCGGCATGGCCTACGTGAAGGACGATCCTGGTTCCACGTATCGGTGGCTGTGGAGCACTCCGGGCGATCCGATCGGAAACGGCGAGAAGTTCTCGATCACCGGGAGCTATCCCGATGAGCTGAAACTCTCGACGATCTATCCGGGCGCCCAGATCATCTACAAGTACCACCTGTCCGGGGCCACCGCGTTCAACATCGAGAGCGAAGAGGAGCTCCTGGCCTATTACTACAAGGAAGGCAAGGTGTACGACGGCGTGTGGCCGATGATTCCCGCCGCGCCCGACTCGGCCGCGGCCGGACGTTACGTCGGCACGTACCACGCGTCGGCATACTTCGCGTTCCAGTTCAGCTACATCACGGATCCCACGATCCGGGCGAATGTCCTCAATCGCTCGCTGAACTGGCTCACGGTGGCGACAGAGGTTATCGGCAAGAACGCTGCGGAAGCGAAGGAAACTCCGGTTATGCCGGATCGGTTCTCCCTCTCGCAGAACTATCCGAACCCGTTCAACCCCGTCACGACGATCCAGGTCGGCGTGCCCGCGGGCTTCAGCGGCATTGCCGAGCTCAGGATCTACAATGTGAAAGGAGAGCTCGTAAAAACGCTCCATGAGGGCGCCATCAAGCCCGGCACCCATGTGTACCGTTGGGACGGCACCAACGACTTTGGGCGCAAGGTGACATCCGGCATCTACTTCAGCAGATTTATCTGCGGGACCGAACGGATGACCAAGAAGATGGTGCTCTTGCGGTGAGTGCCCAGGGAAGGGCACGTCTTTTCTAGTCGGCTGCAAGGTGCCGACCGGGGTAACTGTCTGTCAGCCCCGTAGCGAGGGGCCGGATGCATACCGGTAACGGATGCATCTAAACGGCC
>JBAZPL010000202.1:0-4439 GCA_041648155.1 Candidatus Krumholzibacteriia bacterium | reverse complement strand
ATCGCGTAACGTGGAACGGCTATCCCGGCTGGTCGGCGCGTCTCGCGGGGTCCGTTTCCCCCTACACGACCGCATCCGTCGCGGCGGGCGCCTCGGGACTCTACACGTTCGAGGTGGTCATTCCGCTCGCCGCGATCCCGGGAGACTACGATTTCATTCTCGATGTCGTCTCGACGATCGACCCGAACAACGTCGAGAGCGTGCTCGCGCGCATCCACATCAATGCGCCTCCGCGCGTCGATCTCGTGATCGACGGAAATGGCGCGCAGGTCACGGCTCCGGTGGGGACGGGGGGCGGGGGGCTCGCGCTCGTGTTCGGCGGCCCAGGAACGACGGTCACCGCCCGGCTCGACGTCGTGAACAGGGGAGGCTTCCCCGATTCGTTCCGCGTGTCATGGAGCGATCCCGAGGGATGGCCCGCGGGGTCCGTGCTCGTCTGGGACGGCGCGAGCGACCGCACGTCGCCCTTCGTGACGCAGCTCGTCAATCCGGGAGATTCGCTCACTTTCACCGGCAAGGTTTTCATATTCGCGGGCGCCGCGCCCAGGAGCCGCATCGTGATTAACGGCGTCGGCATCACCCGAAATCTTGAGGACTCGGTCACGCTCGAAGTCGCGACGAGCTCTTTCGTGACGGGGATCGTGTTCAACGACAAAGATCATGACGGCGCGCACGACGCGGGTGAAGAGGGATGGACGGGAGTGACCGTGACGCTCTCCGATCCGGGCGGACCGATCGTCCGCCAGACGGACGGAGCGAGCGTGTATTTCTTCGAGGTGCCGGCGGCAGTGGCGCGGACAATCGTCGAGAGCACTCCGTCAGGCATGATCTCGCTGTCTCCCGACACCGTGCTGTGCCCGGCCGCCGTGCCGGGGGAGACGCTCCGCGTGAATTTCGCCGACGTCCGCCGCTCCTCGATCGCTCCCTCGAACGACCTGAGCGGTCCGGCGGGGAGCTTCATCGACATCCCTCATACGATCGTCGCCGGCACGAAGGGGCAGGCGTCGCTGAGCGCGTCGCTTCCGGCAGGTTGGGTGGAGATCTTTTACCGGGACAACGACGGGGACGGAAGACTGGGCGCCGCCGATTCGCTGCTGCGAGCCGCGGACCTCGCGCTCGATCCCGACTCCGCCGGTTTCGCGATGGCGCCCATCATCGTGCGCGTATTCGTGCCGCCGCAGGTGGGCGCGGGGACGAACGTTTCGCTCACGATCACGCTTGCGCAGATTCTCTCGGGCACCGCGATTCAGACCGAAGCGACCGTCTCCGACCGGCTTTTCGTGCTCGCTCGCGCGACCGGCATGCTGAAGCTCCTCAAGGAGGTCGATCTCGCGCAGGCGCGTCCCGGCGACGTCATGACCTACTCGATCACCTTCTCCAATCCTGGAATTCAGGCGGTGAGAGAGATCGAGATCATCGATCCCCTCTCGCCGGCGGTCGAGATCGTGAGGGACGCCTTCGGCCCCGGCAGAGACATCGAATGGCTCAAGGACGGGAGCCCCGTCTATCTCACTGCCGATCCACTGGACCCCGATGAAGCGATGCTCGAGATGCCCGATGGGCGGCTCCACGTGATCCTCTCGCGGATTTCTCCCTTCACGCTCGAAAGCGGCGCGACGGGACGCATCTCCTATCGCGTGAGAATCCGGTAATAACGCCTCGTTCGGGGGTTGATGCGGAAAATGCCGGGAGGCCTCGGCGGAGCGCGGGACTATTCCCCCCTCACCACGTCCATCACCGTTTGTATGACGAACTCGATCTCTTGCCCGGTGAGCTTGGGGTAGAGCGGGAGACTGATCGTGCGGGCGCCGATATCCTCGGCGACGGGAAACATGCCCGGCTTGAAACCGAAGCGTTCGCGGTAATACGTCATGAGGTGGACGGGATAGAAGTTTACGGAGACGCCGACGCCGCGGTTCTGGATCTCCTCGAGGATCCGGTCGCGCCGCCCCGCGTCGACGAGGATCGTAAAGAGATGATATGCGTGACGCGCCTCGGGTCTCGTCGCATGAAGCTCGATGCCGTCGATACCGGCAAACGCCTCCGCATAGCGGCGGTAGATATCGCCACGCCGCGCGAGGAAGCCTTCGAGCTTCTTCATCTGCTCTACGAGAATCGCAGCGTGGATGTTGTCCATGTTGTACTTCCAACCGAAGGTGTCGACGTCGTAGCGTTCGAAGTGGTTCGAATAGCGCTCGAGGGCGCTCTTGTCGAAACCGTGGAGGCGGAGTTTTCTCAGAAGCTCCGTTTTCGCCGCGTCCCGCGCCGAGATCGCGCCCCCCTCGCCCGAGGTGATGTTCTTCGTGGCGTAGAAGCTGAAGCACGCGAAATCCCCGTAGTGCCCCGGCTTCTTCCCATTCCATTCCGATTCGAGCGAATGGGCCGCGTCCTCGACGACGATGAGCCCTCGCGGCCGCGCGATATCGCAAACGGCCGTCATGTCGCACATCTGCCCGTAGAGGTGCACCGGAAGAATGGCTCGCGTGCGCTGCGTGATCGCGGCCTCGATCGCCGCGGGGTCGATGTTCGCCGTTGCGCGGTCGACGTCGGCGAAAACGGGTGTCCCGCCCGCCATGATGATGCTGTTCGCCGTTCCGATGAAGGTGACGGGAGTTGTGATGACCTCGTCTCCCGGCCGGATTCCGGCGGCCAGGAGCGCGAGCTGCATCGCCGCCGTACAGCTCGTCACGGCGACGGTGGCGGGGAGACCGAGATAGGAGGCGAGGCCCTGTTCGAACTCGCTGACCTCGTCTCCCGTCGTGAGGAAGAGGGAGCGGAAGACCCGCTCGACGCGCTGGAGCTCCTCCTCGCCGATATTATGCTTACAGTACTCGATTTTTCTCTTCAACGGGCCTCGTCCTCCGGAACCGGCGTCATCGCAGGTAAACGATCTTGTTCGTCTGCTGGAACTTTCCCGCCTTGATGCGGCAGAAGTACACGCCCGACGCGACGCCGCGTCCCGCGCCGTCGCTGCCGTTCCAGAGAATCGAGTAGCGACCGGGCGCCCGCAGCGTCCGCTCGAGCACCTTGATGATGCGCCCCGCGGGATCGTAGATCCTGATCTCGACCTCGCAGCGCTCGCCGATCGAGTAGAAGATCGCCGTCGTTCCGTTGAACGGGTTCGGATAGTTCTGTTCGAGCGCGGTCACAAAAGTCGGTGTGTCGCTGCCGCCGCCGTCCCCCTTGTCGTGCACGCCGGTTTTGTTCCTGATGGAGAACAGCGAATCGGACCCGTCGACGCCGGTGAGAAGCCCCGGATCGTACGCGACGACCCGCACGAGGCATGAATCGGAAAGGGACGGAGGGATGATCCATTGGTACGATGAATCGGCCGGCCACCCGTGCGCGAGGAGCGCGTACGTGTCCCCCGCGTCGTCGGAGTAATAGACGCTGACCGAATCGACGCGTCGGTTATCGGTCGCGCTCCATTCGACACGGATCGTGTCTCCGATCTCGAATATCTCCCCGCCGTTCGGATAGATGACGGCTACGGTCGGGGCGGTGACGTCGGGTCCCGCCGCGCACGCGCCCGCCTGGCTCGAGTACCCGCCCCCGTAGCTGGCGCCGTTCACCGCCGAAACGCGGTAGTAGCGGCAGCCCGTGACGGGGAAATCGGAGAACGAGAAGCTCGGCATCGGGACGTTTCCGAGGAAAACGCTCTCGGACGGCGCAAAACCGATTGTCGGGCTTCCATACACGGCGTAGGAGACCGCTCCTCCGCCGAGCTCATCCCAATCGAGGTTGATCGTCGTGTCGTTCACGGCGGTCGAGGCCAGGTTCTTCACAAACTCGGGAGCCGCCATGAGGGCGCCGGGGCCGCCGAAGGCGCCCTGGTCGGCGCGCGATCCGTCCGGATCGCCCGGCCCCGCGAGATCGCCCGTGTCGATTCCGCCCGAATGCACGAGGAGGTGATAATCGAACGAGGTCGTGTCCGCGTAATGCGGATTCCTGCTGATGTTCGTCGTATCGGCCCCCGTTGCCACGAGGTTGAGCGGCGTGTTGCCGAAGCAGTTGTTGAATCTGAACGTGATGTTGTTCAGGCTGTTCGTCTGGAAACCGTTCTTGGCCCCGTACGAGAAGAGATTGTTCTTGATGGTGAGCGAGGGATTCGGCGCCAGGAAAACGTTCCCGCCGGCGTACACGGCGCGGTTCCGGTCGAACGTGTTGTTCGTGACGGCGCCCCAGCAGCTGTCCACGTACATGCCTCCCCCGATGACGTTCGAGCGGTTCATGGCGACGATGCAGTTCGAAATGTCGATGCCGGCGGAATGCAGGTAGATGCCGCCGCCCGACGACGGGCTCGTGTTTTGCCGCACGACCGCGCGCGAGAGCGAGAGGGACGAGCGGTCCGCGCATATCCCGGCGCCCGCGTCGATTCCGTCGTTGAAAGCGATCGTGTCCCCCTCGATCGTCGCGGGACTCAGGTACAGATAGACGCC
>JBAZPL010000201.1:0-4459 GCA_041648155.1 Candidatus Krumholzibacteriia bacterium | reverse complement strand
TGGGCCAGGTGATGAAGAAAAGCGCCGGGAAGGCGAACCCGAAGCTTACCGGCGAGATCGTCAAAAAGAAGCTCGAGGGCTGAACGCCGCCCCGAAGATCGAAGCCGACGAAGATCGAACGCCCCGAAGCTCCGCCTCTCCTATTTCCTCCCGAATCTGAAAACGAGTGCGCTCGTTCCGCACATGAACGCGAAGGTGAGGAACCCGTATATCGCGATCAGCAGGGTGACGTTTATGCCGGCCGCGTCCGCGAAGAGCCGGGAGAGGTCTTGCGCGAGGGCGTCGAAAGAAGCCGCGAAGCGGGGGCCGAGCGATTGGATGGCGGGGAAGATGACGTTTCCCCTCAGGAAGAGCACGACGCCGAGAGCGACGAACGAAAGCCCGGCGACGAACGGCGCGTTGAATACGAACGCGGGAATCGAACGCCGCTTCTCGAGTCCGGCGCGCCGGGAAAATCTCGCTTCGGCCGTCTTCCACGAGGGCACGGTTTCTTTCAGCGTTCCAAGCGATTCCTCAAGCGACATGAACGTTTCGAGCGAGCGGCGGCACTTGGCGCAGGAAGCGACGTGCGCGTCTACCGTTCGCCGTTCGTTGGCGGATAGGTCGCCTTCGAGATACTGGACAAGGAGCTCCTCGATCCGATTGCAGTTCATAGCTCGCCGAAACCTTTCTCGAACGCCTTCGCCCCGGCTCCCATCATCATCCGCTTGAGCGAAAGCTTCGCGCGGTAAATATATGTTTTCACGGTTCCGAGTGGAATATCCATTATCTCCGCTATCTCTTCGTACGACTTGTCACCGATGTAGCGAAGCTCGATCGCGACGCGCTGCTTTTCGTCGAGCCGTTCCATGAAGCGTTCGAGGCGCTCCCGGCTGATTCGCTGCCGGCACAACGTCTCGGGGCTCTCGCCGGCGGCGGGAAGCTCCTCGCAATCGTCGATGGGGATCACCTGGGGTCTCCGCTTGTCGATCGCGTTGAGCGCTTCGTTGCGCGCGATACGGTAGATCCACGTCGAGAGCCGCGAATCTCCCCTGAAATTTCCAAGCGCCCTGAATATCTTGATGAAGACATCCTGCACGATATCGTCCGTTTCTCCGTGCTGCCCCGCCACGCCGCGCACGATCGAGTAGATGAGCGTGTAGTGGCTTTCCAGCATCTTCCGGAACGCCCGTTCATCCCCCGCGAGCGCCTTCCGCACGAGCTCGCGTTCGTCGGTGTCCTTCAAACGGAGTTCCTCCATATGGATTCGACAGGAAATCGCCCCTATAAGTTTCATGGGAATTATCGCATATTCCGCGGCGGCGCGGAAGAGCCCACTTCGGTCGAAAAGAATCTTGAAACAATCGGGCGGCCGCTGCTGTCATACTGTTCGAAAGGTCAATGAATCGACCGGGAAATGATTGAGGGTCAGCAGGCAGTCTCGAAAAAGGGGGTTCGCAATGTTTGGATTCGATGCGGGCGTCGTAGCGCTCTTGATTCCGATCATCGCCGTCGTCGGCGGTATGGCGATAGCGATCGTCGGCGTGATCACGAAGGGCAAGGAAGAGGAGCTCAAGCACAAGGAACGCATTATCGCGATGGAAAAGGGTATCCCGGTTCCGGAAATGGCCCCTCAGCCGCCGAGAAAGGAAAAGCCCCGGTACCTCGCGATTCGCGCCTGGGGGCTCGTTATTACTCTCATCGGTGTGGCCATTATGCTGTCGATCGGCATTGCGAACGAGTTTAGGCAGGGAGTGTGGGGACTGATCCCGACGGCTCTCGGCGTCGGCCTGCTTCTCGCCGGCTGGCTCGAGAAGAGGGATATGGAGGATAAATAGCGGATTTTCGGTCCCCGCTGCCCGGGGATCATGGATAGGCTGCGAGAATGAATGGAAGGCCGATTCGGCCTTCCATTTTTTTATTGAATCTCACGCGCCCCGGAGAAATTTCTGGCTTTCCGGGGCGCGGCCGTGATATGGTCCGGTTCGACGGGGTATGCACGGCGGCTCGATGCACGACCCCGTGAAGGAATATTTTTCCGGGGTGTGGATGAAGGGAGGACGATGATGAGGAAGATATTCCGATTTTGTGTATTCCTCGTTTTTGTTTCAATCACTGCAATTCCGTGCTTTTCCGATTGCGCGGCTCAGCTCGTCATCAACGAGTTTCTGGCCGATCCCGCGAGGGATTGGGACGGCGATGGCGCCTTGAGCTCGCGGGATGACGAATGGGTCGAGATCATCAATCTCGGCAACGCCGCTGTGGATCTCGCCGGCTACCGGCTCGCGGACGGCGAAGGAAGGCCGGTGTGGAGGTACGGCTTCTCGGGCGTCCTGGAGGTGGGCGCCGTGCGGGTCGTGTACGGGAGCGATTCGAGGGCATGGGAGGAGGCGAACAGTTTCCCCGTCTACGGGCTCAGCCTGAACAATGCGGGAGACCGTGTCGCGCTCTACCGCATCGCAGGCACCGATACGGCGATCGTCGACAGCTATACGTTTGCCGAGGTGGGGGCCCGCGACGACCGCGCGATAGGGAGGCGGAGCGACACACCCGCGGTGTGGGTGGTATTCGACGCCCATAATCCGTGCACCGCTACCTGTGTCCCCGCCGGATCGGGATGCTATCCGACTCCCGGTTCGGTGAACACGTGCACGACCGCGACGGAATCCCATTCCTGGGGATCGATCAAATCGATATACCGCTGAAGCGGAGTGACCGTGCGCGGGTAGCCGCGTAGGTCGAAAGTTCAAGAGCCGCCGTGCATACCGATTTCCCGCTTTACGAGTCAGTCGGTCCCATGCTACTTTCCGGGAGAGGTTTTGCGGCCATGAAAGATAATAAATACTCGAGCAAGCTGAATAACTGCTGGGAGTTTCTTTCTTGCGAGAAGAAAGAATGTCCCGCGCACGGGCAGGAGAACGCCCCGTGCTGGGAGATCACCGGCCACCGGTGCGGCGACCGGGTGTTCCCGAGGCTCGAGGAGAAGCTCATCCAGTGCTGTTTCAAATGCCCTTTCTTCAAGCAGCTCAAGGAGCGCCTGAAAGGGCGCCGGTGGGTCGATATCACCCTTCTCGAAACGATCGAGGACGCGCTCATTCGATCCTCCATGTACTCGAAGAAGGTCGAGGACCTGTATATGGAGGTCATCCGCAGGAGCAAGCTCATGAACCTCCTCGGCGAAGTGAGCAAGATCATTACCCACCTCGACAAGGAAGAGGACATCATCCTCGCCATTCTCACGGTCATCACGGCCAAGCAGGGTCTCGGTTTCAACCGGGCCTTCGCCTTTCTCCGGGGGCAGGAGTTCGATCTGCTTCGCGGAAAGTACGCCCTCGGGCCCTCCTCGCCCGAGGAAGCGGACAGCATCTGGAGGATTCTCGAGAAGGACGAGTCCCTGTCCCTCGACAAGCTCGTGAGCAAGGGACAGAAGCTTCACTACCTGCGGAACAGCCCGCTGACCAAGGTCACGAGCCGGCTTTCAATAGGCATCAACGAAATCGAGGGCGTCATCATCAGGGGGATGCACGAGGTCAGGTTCGTGAAGAAGGACGATCTCAAGTCCGAGGCCGATCTGCGCGTCGCTTCGGCGCTCGGCCTCGAGGATTTCTGCATATGCCCCATCGCGACCGTCGAGGACAGCATCGGGCTCTTGATCGTCGACAATATCTTCACCGGCAAGGAGATCACCGCCGAGGACGCGCACCTGCTCGAGATGATCGTGAGCCACGCGACGACGTCGCTCCGGGCCGCGCAGCTCAAAGAATCGCTCAAGAAGAACGTCGAGAGCTTGAAGGCGACCTACCGCAAGCTCAGGGCGTACGAGGAGCGGATCATGAAGGCGGAGCGGCTCGCGATTTCGGGAGAGCTCACCTCGTCCGTCATTCATGAGATCAAGAATCCGCTCGTCGCGATCGGCGGTTTCGCCCGGAACCTGTTCCAGTCGAAGACCATCTCGGGGACGGACCGGGACAAGCTCGAGATCATCATGAACGAGGCGATGCGGCTCGAGCGGTACCTCGAGAGCCTCCAGTCGAAGGTGAGCGAGATCAAGCTCGAGGAAGGGGACATCAATCAGGTCATCGAGGACAACTGCCAGCTTCTCCAGAAGGATTTCGAGGAGCGCAACATCTCGATCCTCCGGAGCCTCGCTCCCGATCTGCCCCGCAGCCAGTTCGACGTGGTGAAGATTCACGAGGTTTTTCTCAACATTATCCAGAACGCCGTCGAGGCGATCGGCGACGGCGGAGTCATCCGTCTGGCCACGTGGCAGGACGCCGAAACCATCTGCATCCAATTCTCGGACAACGGCAAGGGAATCCCGAGCGAGCAGGTGTACAAGATATTCACCCCCTTCTACACGACGAAGGAAGAGGGTTCGGGATTGGGGCTCGCCTTCGCGCATCGGATCGTGAAAGACCACGGCGGCAATATCTCCGTCACGAGCTCCGAGGGGAAAGGGGCGATCTTCCTCGTAACGCTT
>JBAZPL010000200.1:0-4460 GCA_041648155.1 Candidatus Krumholzibacteriia bacterium | reverse complement strand
CGGCCGCCTGCGCCTGTGCGAGCGAAGGGTATGGGCCCGGTACCGCTCCCTGTTTCAGAACGAGAAAAAGGTTCGCGAAATCGACGTTGCCGAGAAGGATGCCGATCGGCGGCATGATGACGTCTTTCACGAGCGATTGAACGATCGCCCCGAACGCGACGCCGATGATGATACCGACCGCCATGTCGATTACGTTGCCCCGCATGGCGAATTCCTTGAATTCCTTGAACATCTTTCCACCCCCGTAATCAGGAACCGGTTTTATCTGGATTCTACTTGAGTTTGTAGGTGATCCCCAGGGCCAGGGCTTCCTTGAAGCGCCCCGCCAGATCAACCTCCTTGTCGTAAAGGAACTGAACGTAAAGATTCACCATGAGGTACTTGTTGATGTTCGCCGTAACAATGGTTTCCCAGTTGATATCGGGGGATTTCCAGTAATCCATGTTGTACTGGCCTTCGAGCTTTTTCGATTCGGAATAGAAAAACGCCTCGTATACCGAAAGCCTGCTCGTGATCGTCATCGTGGTATCCGCGAGCGGCGATAGAAAATCGCTCACAAAGAGTATCCCGCCGTCGGAGGTCGTTTCCGTCCACCTCGCGCCGCTCGCCGCGTCGAGAATGTCGCGATCGAGATATTGCCGGAATGCTCCGCCGAGCCGCGCCGTCCATTCCCGCTTCCCGGACTTTGCAAGCACTTTCGCGACGCCGAAGCTCTCGGTGAAGAGCACGGGGTTGATGAATCGCTCGTTCGTGCGATCTCTCTGATCGAGGCATTGGCTCTCGATCCTGCCCGACGCGAACGGATCAAAAAAACCGCCGAGGGTGAAGCGGAACACCGTTTCGAAATCGATCCGGTCGGTCGATTTGAAGGGCCGTGCCCATTTCTTCGTATCTTCAGTCTGGCTGTGCGTCTGGCCGAAGAAGAGCTTCAGGGTATTCCGGGTATTGAGCTTCGGACTCAATTGCCGCTCGAAAAGCGAATTCGAATTGAAAACCCACGAAATCGATCCCAGCTCGCCTCCGCTCCAGTTGTCGCTATAGGCGTTCTGGGTCATCGTGAGATTCGCGTCGACCGATTTTTTCCAGGGAGCGGCTTGCAGAACGCCGCTCGACACGACCAACACCCCCGCGGCCGCGAGAACGATCCGTTTCATGGTCGCTCCTTCCAGCTTGGGTCAAGGACAATACGGCCCCACGCTGCCGAACCGCTCACCGGCGATGGTCGCCGAGATATTTCGCGAGAAACTGTTCCGCGGTTTCCCAGAATTTCATACGGTTCTGGGGTTTTGAAATGCCTCGCCCTTCATCGGGGTAATAGAGATATTCGCACGGAACGCCGTTTTTCTTGAGAGCGGCGACGATCCGTTCCGCGTCGGCATTCGGTGTGAGCTGATCGCGTCCCCCCTGCATGATAAGAAGGGGTGCCCGTATCCGGTCCACCGCGAAAAGCGGGGAGCGAGACCTCAGCATTTCGGCCTCCGTTTCCGGATTCCCGACCAATTCATAGAAGATCGATTTGTATCCGCCGTATCCAGCGGTCCTCGCATCGAGCCAGCCGAGAAGATCGCTCGGCCCGGATATATCGATTCCGCAGGAGAAGAGATCCGGCGTCGTAGTCAGAGCGACAAGCGTCGCGTAACCCCCGAACGAGCTTCCGAAAATCGCCATTCGTTTCGGGTTGGCTATGCCCTGAGCGACCGCCCATCCTACCGCGTCCACAAGGTCATCCTGTATCTTGCCGCCCCATTCCTTGTTTCCCGCATTCGAGAAGTTCTTTCCGTATCCCCAGGAGCATCGATAATTGACCTGCAGGCATACGTACCCCCGATTCGCGAACCACTGCACCTCCGGATTGAATCCCCAGTAATCGCGCGAATACGGGTCCGGATGAACGAGCAGTACGAGCGGCAGGCTCTTGCGTTTCTCACCGGCCGGATAGGTGATATAGCCGGGAATCTCCAAGCCGTCCCTCGCCTTGAACGAAATGGGCTCCATGCGCGCGAGCGCATAATTCCTCAGGTCCGGAATTTCGTCAAAGAGAAAAGTCCCGTGCTTCGTTCTTCGATCGTAGAGGTAATAGGAAACGGGGCCGTCATCCTTGTTGAAGCGGAGAACCCACGTCGAATCGGATGCGTCGGTGCCGGCGAATTCGAAGTCCCCCCGATCGAGCTTCGCGACGGCGTCGAAATCGTTTCGGAGCGAATTGTCGAGAATGGTCCATTCGATATGCTCGTGCGCGAAAGCGAGGGCCTGCGTCTCATACGTGTCGACCTGGAAGAATGCGGAGACGATCTCGCTTTTCGGATCCTCCGCGATAACCGTCACCGAACCGTCGGCGATATCTATCTTGACGAGTCTGCCCGTGTTGAATCCTCGCGCATCCAGGCAATAAATACCCGTTCCGTCGCCCGTGAAGCGAAGGGCCCCGCTCGATATGCGATCTTCGGAATTCCATGAGCACACCGTAACCCAGGGAGATTTCTCATCCTTCCGCACGATGAGCTCGCTCCCTCCCTGCGGTCCCTCAGCCACGGCGCCCCGCACGATAAGATCGTTGTCGGCGATCCACCGCAGGATGTTACCCGGGTTCTTCGCGACCATGGCGAGGGCTCCCGTTTCAACGTCGAGGCGATACGCATCGCCGAGGCTGCGATTTTCCTTGTTCATCTGGATGATGAGCTCATGCGGGAATCTCTTGCTGTACGAGACGATTCTGACCTTTATGCTGTCGAAGGGGGTAAAATCCCTGATTTCCCCCGCGTCGACGTCGACGCCGCAGAGCCGACAGTTGTCGGTCCCCACCAAGTCCTGAATGTACAGGATATGCTTGTTATCGTACGCCCAGAAATATTTGGTTATTCCGCGGTCATCATCGCGCGTGATCGCGCGATCGTCCGTCCGGCCGATCGTTTTCACCCAGACGTTGAGGACTCCGTTGTAAGGCGCGACGTATGAAAGCCTCCTCGCATCCGGGGATATGCTCGGCATCGTTTTGGTGGGGTTGCCGAAGAGGACGCCGATTGGAATGAGCTTCGGCTCGTCCTTTGCGCAGGAAAGCGCGAGGAAAGCCATCGCGATGCACGCCGCGTGCCTGCAAACACCAAGTATTCCGGATGGATTCTTCAAAACAGTGCTCCTTGCCCGTCACGGGTTGCGAGTAATACGCCAGAAAGGCATTTTAGTTGGATGCCGCAGGGTCGTCAAGCCCTACATGTTAAATGCTTTCAGGACAAGAAAGTTTCAAGCATTTTCAGCGACCGCTCAACGTAGATCTTCTTTCGCTCGCTGCGGCGGGCGGTCAAGGCGGGCAGAATGCCGAAATTGACGTTCATCGGCTGGAACGGAGCTTTTCCCTCGCTGCAGTGTCGCTGGAGCGCGCCAAGAAGCGTTTCCCGGGGGAACAGTGGCGCCGGCGGCTCCCCATCGATATAGCGCTTGACGTTGCGCGCGACGATGGCGCCGTGCGCGATCGATTCCATGTACCCCTCGACGCCGACAATCTGCCCGGCGAGGAAGAGCCCCGGGCGCTTGCGCGACATCTGGGTTTCGTCCAGAAGCCTTGGCGAATCCAGGAACGTGTTCCGGTGCACCGATCCCCATCGAAGGATCTCGGGGGCTCGAAACCCGGGAATAACGGCGAGGAGTTCCTCCTGCGCGCCGCGCGTCAGCCTCGTTTGAAAGCCGACGAGACCGAAAAGCGTGCCATCGCTCGTCTCCTGACGCAACTGAATCGCCGCATACGGTTCCCGTCCCGTTCTCGGGTCGGCGAGCCCCTTTGGCTTGAGCGGTCCGAAACGCAGAGCGTCTTCTCCGCGCGCGGCGATCACCTCGACGGGAAGGCAGCTTTCGAAGCAGCGCGTCTCCTCGAAACCGTGTTTCTCGGCCTTCGGCGCGCCGCGGAGAAATTCGACAAGCCGCGAGTACTGATCCGCGTCCAGCGGAATATTCCAGTAATCGTCCCCCCCCTTGCCGTATCGCGACGCCTTGAATCCGTATTCCGGATCGATTGCATCGGCGCTCACGGAAAGCGAAATCGCGTCGTAGAAGTAGAGATGATCGGATGCGAAGTGATCGCGGAGAGCGGCGGAGAGCGCATCGGATGTCAGAGGGCCGGTGGCGATCACGGAGCAGGGCGGAAGATCGAGATCGCGCTGCTCCCGCCGCTCGAGTCTGATGCGCGGATTCGATTCGATTCGAAAGGTGACTGCGCGCGCAAACTGTTCGCGATCGACGGCGAGCGCGTGCCCCGCCCTCACCCGGCACTCGGATGCGATCTCGAGCAGCCGGCAGCGGATCATGCGAAGCTCCCTCTTCAGGAGCCCCGATGAGGTCTCCGGATCGTCCGATTTGAGCGAATTGCTGCACACGAGCTCGGCGAGGTGCTCCGTCGCATGCGCGGGGGTGCGTGCCGCCGGACGCATTTCGATGAGCGTCACGAGTACGCCGCGGTCGGCGATCTG